>CAMLKR010000025.1 GCA_946480565.1 uncultured Arenimonas sp.
TCGGCATCCAGGCGCTGCTGGCCGGCGCCGCCGGGCTCAGCATCCTGCTCAGCGGCGTGCTGCTGATGTTCGAAGGCGCGCGCTACGGACCGGCCCTGGCCGGGTTGCCGATGTATGTCTACATGGGCCTGGGGCTGGTGATCCCGCTGCATGTGGCCCGGGTCGAACGCGCCAAGCGGCGCGCACTGGCGGGGCGTTGAATGGCTGCTTATTACGTCACCGGCACCGACACCGGCGCCGGAAAGAGTTTCGCCAGTGCGGTCCTGCTGCATGCGCTGCGACGCGGCGGCGCCACCGCCGTGGGCATGAAGCCGGTTGCCAGCGGCTGTGAGTCCACGCCCCGGGGGCTCCGCAACGAGGACGCGCTGGCCCTGATCGCAGCCAGCGATCCGCGCCCTGACTACGCCTTGGTCAATCCCTGGGCCCTGCCCGAACCGACCGCGCCGCAGATCGCCGCGGCCCGTGCCGGCGTGCACGTGACCCTGCCGCCGATCGAAACCGCCTTCGCGCAGCTGCGGGCGATGGCCGAGCACGTCGTGGTCGAAGGCGTCGGCGGCTGGCTGGCACCCTTGGCCGATGACCTGGAGCAGGCCGACCTGGTCCGGGCCCTGGACCTGCCGGTGATCCTGGTGGTCGGGCTGCGGCTCGGCTGCCTGAACCATGCGCGGCTCACGGCCCGGGCCATCGCCGCCGACGGCGGCCGGCTGGTGGGCTGGATCGGCAGCCGGATCGATCCGGACTTCGACGCCGCGTCCTACCGTCCGCTGCTCGACCGCGCCCTGCCGGTCCCCTGCCTGGGCGAATTGCCATATGCCCCTGGGACCAATCCTGCCCAATTGGCCGTCCACCTTGCCCTCGACTGAACGGGCCGGGACTTTCGGGCTAGTGCCATTTTTGCCGGTTAAGCTAAACTCGCCAGTATAGTAATTAGATTGATAACGGCCGGGCCCAGCCTGGCCCGACTCCTGCCGAGGTAGCCCCCGCATGCGCCGTTCCCCGCTCCGTCCCTTGATTCCGCTCGTTTTCCTGACGGCCCTGGCGGCCTGCTCCGGAGGCGAGGACCCCGCGGCCCAGGCCGCCGGCGGCCCGCCGGGCGGCATGCAGCTGCCGGTGGAGGCGGTGACCGTGAAGGCCGAGGCCCTGCGTGCCGGCCTCACCACCGTCGGCACCCTGCGCGCCGACGAGTCGGTGGTGGTGCGACCCGAGATCAACGGCCGCCTCGTGAAGATCCACTTCCAGGAAGGCCAGCGCGTGAACGCCGGCGACCCACTCTTCACGCTCGACCCGGCCGTGGCCCAGGCCGCGCTCAGCGAAGCCCTGGCGAATCTCGAGAACGCCCGCCGTGCGGACGCCCGCGCCACCGACCTGGGCTCGAAGCAACTGCTGTCGAAGTCCGACGTCGATACAGCGCGCGCCCAGCTCGGCGTGACCCAGGCGCGGGTGGAATCGGCCCGCGCCCAGCTGGACAAGACCACCATCGTCGCGCCCTTCGGCGGCGTCATCGGCCTGCGCGAAGTCAGCGTCGGCGAAGTGGTGAGCCCGGGCCAGGCCCTGGTGAACCTGGTGCGCCTGGACCCGATGGAGGTCGACTTCAGCCTGCCTGAAAGCGACCTGGGCCTGGTGGCCACGGGCCAGCCGGTGACGGTCACCGTGGACGCCTTCCCGGGCGAGCGCTTCGAGGGCAAGGTCTCGGCGATCGAGCCGGTGATCGACATCAACAGCCGCAGCGCCAAGCTGCGCGCCAGCGTCGTCAACCCGGACTACAAGCTGCGTCCGGGCCTGTTCGCGCGCATCACGCTCGGCGTCGGCGATGCCGGCGCCACCGCGATCCTGATCCCGGAGCAGGCGCTGCTGCAGGAAGGCGAAACCCGCTTCGTCTACGTGGTGCGCGACGGCAAGGCCGCACGCGCCAACGTCACCACCGGCCAGCGCCTGCCGGGCCGCGTCGCGGTCATCGAAGGGCTGAAGGAAGGCGACCAGGTGATCACCGCCGGCCAGGGCAAGCCGATGATGTACGAGGGCGCGGCCGTGATGGTGGTGCCGGAGGACGGCGCCGCGCCGCCCGCCGCGGATGCCGCCGCGGGCAAGGCGCCCGACGCCCAGACGGACGCCGCCGGCGACGCCGACGCCAAGCCGGCCGGCGACGGCGAATAAGCGGAGCCACGCATGGTCCTTTCCGATCTTTCGATCCGTCGCCCGGTCTTCGCGACGGTGATCAATTTGGTGGTGCTGCTGGTCGGCATCATCGCCTTCGACCGCCTGGCCGTGCGCCAGATCCCGAACGTGGACACGCCGGTGATCACGGTGAACACGACCTACCCGGGCGCCAGCGCCCAGGTGATCGAGTCGCAGGTGACCCAGCCCATCGAGGACGCGCTGTCCGGCGTCGAGGGCATCGAGTTCATGCAGTCGGTGAGCCGCGAGCAGTCGAGCCAGGTGACCATCCGGTTCCGGCTCGACCGCGACCCGGACGGCGCCGCCTCGGACGTGCGCGACCGCGTCGGCCAGGCCCGCGGCCTGCTGCCGGACGAAGTCGACGAACCGATCATCCAGAAGCAGGAAGCCGACGCCCAGCCGATCATCTACCTGGCCTTCTCGTCCGACCGCCACAGCCGCGTCGAGATCGCCGACTACGCCGAGCGCCTGGTCAAGGACCGCGTGCAGACCATCCCCGGCGTCGCCCAGGCCCAGGTGTTCTCCAGCACCTATGCGATGCGCGTGTGGCTGCAGCCGCAGCGCCTGGCCGGCTTCGGCCTGACCCCGGTCGACGTCGAGAACGCCCTGCGCGCGCAGAACGTCGAGATCCCGGCCGGCCGCGTCGAGAGCAGCGACCGCGAGTTCACCGTGCTGTCGGAAACCGACCTCAAGACGCCGGAGCAGTTCGGCGAGGTCATCCTCGGCAACGTCAACGGCTACCTGGTGCGGCTGAAGGACGTGGCGCGGGTCGAGCTGGGCTCGCAGGAGGAGCGCTTCACCTCCCGCTTCAACGGCGTCAACGCGGTGCCGCTGGCGGTGGTGAAGCAGGCCGTGGCCAACCCGCTCGACATCTCCGCCGACCTCAAGGCCATGCTGCCGCAGATCCAGCGCAGCCTTCCCGAGGGCATGAAGATCGAGATCGCCTTCGACACCACCATCTTCATCGAGAAGTCGATCGAAGAGGTCTACAAGACCGTGGGCGAGGCGGTGATCCTGGTGGTCGTGGTGATCTTCCTGTTCCTGCGCAGCTGGCGCGCGACGCTGATTCCGCTGGTGACCATCCCGGTCTCGCTGATCGGCGCGTTCGCGATCATGTTCGCCTTCGGATTCACCATCAACACGCTGACCCTGCTGGCCATGGTGCTGGCGATCGGCCTGGTGGTGGACGACGCCATCGTGATGCTGGAGAACATCTACCGGCACGTGGAGGAGGGCATGCCGCCCTTCGAGGCGGCGCTGAAGGGCAGCAAGGAAATTGGTTTTGCCATCGTCGCGATGACGCTGACGCTGGTGGCGGTGTACGTGCCGCTGGCCTTCCAGACCGGCCGCACCGGCAAGCTCTTCGTCGAGTTCGCGCTGACGCTCGCCGGCGCGGTGCTGGTGTCGGGTTTCACCGCGCTGACGCTGTCGCCGATGATGTCGTCGAAGCTGCTGCGCCACGAAACCTCGCACGGCGCCTTCTACAACTTCGGCGAACGCATGCTGACCGGGCTCGACCGCGGCTACCGCGCGGTGCTGGAGAAGGCGCTGAAGCTTCGGCTGGTGGTCGTCGGCATCGGCCTGGCGCTGTTCGCCGGCGCCGGCGCGCTGTGGATGACGCTGCCGCAGGAGCTGGCCCCGCAGGAGGACCAGGGTTTCCTGATCGGCTTCGGCGTCGCGCCGGAAGGCTCCACCGTCGCCTACACCGACAAGTACGCCCGGCGCATGGAGGCCAGCTTCCAGCAGATCCCGCAGGTGAAGCAGTACTTCCAGATCGTCGGCTTCCCGGCCGTGACCAACACCATCGGCTTCGTGATGCTGCAGGACTGGGAAGAGCGCGACGTCAGCACCCAGGACGTGCAGGGCCAGCTGTTCCCGCAGTTCATGGGCATCCCCGGCATCATGGCCTTCCCGACCCTGCCGCCGCCGCTGGGCCAGGACGGTTTCGGCCAGCCGGTGAACTTCGTCGTGCAGAGCACCGGCACCTGGGAAGAGCTGGGCGCCACTGTGCAGGCGATGATGGCCAAGATGCGCGAGAACCCCAACCTCACCAACCCCGACTCCGACCTCAAGCTCGACAAGCCGCAGCTGCGGCTCGAGCTCGACCGCGACAAGGTGGCCGACGTCGGCACGTCGGTGAGCACGGTCGGCCGCACGCTGGAAACCCTGCTCGGCGGCCGCAACGTCACCCGATTCAAGATGGGTTCCGAGCAATACGACGTGATCGTGCAGGTCGAGGACGACGGCCGCCGCACGCCGGGCGACCTGAGCAACATCTTCGTGCGCGCCGGCGACGGCCAGATGGTGCAGCTGTCGAACCTTATCAAGGTCGAGGAAACGGTGGCGGCCAAGGAACTCAACCACTTCAACAAGCTGCGCGCCGCGACCATCAGCGCCGGCCTGGCCCCGGGTTATTCGATGGGCGAGGCGCTGGAGTGGATGGAGGGCGCGCTGGAAGAGGTGGCGCCGGACGCACAGTACGACCTGTCGGGCCAGAGCCGCGAGTTCCGCGAGTCGGCCAGCGAGTTCGGCGTGATCATGGTGCTGGCGGTGGTCTTCATCTTCCTGGTGCTGGCCGCGCAGTTCGAAAGCTGGATCGACCCGCTGGTGATCCTGCTGGCGGTTCCGCTGGCGATGTTCGGCGCTTTCCTGGCCCTGGTGCTCAGCGGCCACGGCAGCTGGAACATCTACAGCCAGATCGGCATCGTGACCCTGGTCGGCCTGATCGCCAAGCACGGCATCCTGATCGTGGAGTTCGCCAACCAGCTCCAGGAACAGGGCAAGTCCAAGTTCGACGCCGTGCTGGATGCGGCGGCGCTGCGCCTGCGCCCGATCCTTATGACCACCGGCGCGATGGTGCTGGGTTCGGTGCCGCTCGCCATCGCCACCGGCGCCGGCGCGGAGGCCCGCAACCAGATCGGCCTGGTCATCGTCGGCGGCATGGCGATCGGCACCTTCTTCACGCTGTTCGTGGTGCCGGTGGTCTATCTGCTGATCGCGCGCAACCACCAGAAGGCGCATGCCTCGGCCGCCTGAGGCGCCGGGAGGAGAACGAAAAAACCCCGGCTACGGCCGGGGTTTTCTTTCGTGCGGAGCCTGCGGGATCAGTGGCCCGCGTAGCGGCAGCCCGAGGTGCAGGTCTCGTGCACCACGATCAGCGACAGGGCCGGAAGTTTCGGCTTGAGCTCGTTCCAGATCCAGCGCGCGAGGTTCTCGCTGGTCGGGTTCTCCAGGCCGGGGATGTCGTTGAGGTAGTGGTGGTCCAGGCGGTCGTAGATCGGCGCGAAGACCTGCTTGATGTCGCCGAAGTCCATGATCCAGCCGGTGTGCGGATCCGGCGTGCCGCCCACGTGCAGCTCCACCGCGAACGAGTGGCCGTGCAGGCGCGCGCACTTGTGCCCCGGCGGCACGTTCGGCAGCCGGTGCGCGGCCTCGATGCGGAAGACCTTGAAGATGTCCATGGAGTGGCGCCGTGCGTGGGGACACGGATTCTACACCCGGCCCCGGGCAGCACCCCGCCGCCTGCGTTGGCCCGTCTTTGGAGCGCTCAGTCCCGGTCGCTGATCGGCGCGGCGGCCAGTTCGGGGCCCACCCTCGCCGCAAGCGCCTCGGGCCCGAAGTCGAAGGCCAGCGACTGGCCCTGCGCCGAGAGGTCGAGCGTGAACGCGACGAACCGGGCGTCCCCGTCCATCACCGCGAGGCCGAATCCCTCGAAGCGGCGGCCGCCGCGTTCCAGCCGCGAGGCCTGGGCCGAGTCCAGCGCGAAGCGTACGTCCGAGCCCGGGTGCGCCTTCGCCAGCGAATCCTGCACCGCGTCCTGGAGGGTCCAGCCAGGCGTGCCGGCTCCGGGTTCCGGCAATGCGCGCATCGCCGGCAGCAGCCGGTAGCTGACCCGCTTCAGCGCGCCGCTGGCCGCGTCGTAACGACCGCTCAGGCGAACCCGGGTGCCGGCATCGCCGGCCGCGGCGATCACGCCGGTGGCGACCACATGCTGCACGCCCGAGTCATCGGCGTCGGATACGTCGATGCGGTCCAGCCGCCATTCGCCGCTGCCTGCGCCTGGCACCTGCCGCCGGGCCGCCGCTTCCACGGCCGCGTGCAGGCGGCCTTCCGGGTACACCGCCGGCGCCGCGGAAACCCGGGGTCCGGCGCTGGCCGGGGTTTCCGCGGTGGGCGTCGGCGCCGGGGCGGTCAGCCACGGCGACGCGAGCCCCATCGACACGGCCAGCGTGAGCGCGCCGAACGCGCGCGCGGTCATGGCCGGCTCCGGCGGGGCTCGAGCCCGGACTTGGCCTGCGCCGGTGGGTTGGAAGCGGGCGCAGGCCAGCTGGTCGCCATGCGCGCGGCGGCGACACGCGCGCGCAGCGCCTGGCCTTGGGCACCCGCGACGGCCAGGTCGGCCGCCGCCCACAGCAGGTCGGACTCATTGAGGTCTTCGCGAATCAGCACGGTCATGTCGGCGATCTCCGGGGGGGCGGAAGCCTGTGGTTTCGGGAAATCCAGCACGAAGCGTGCCAGCGGCAGGGAGGGCCCCACGGGCCGCGGGATTCGGTGGCTGGCCCGGCGCAGGATCGGGCGGACTGCACGGGCGCCTGCTCCCGCCGTGCGGATTGCAGGGCGTCCGCGGTCTCGGCTGCTGAGACGGCCCGGTACCAAGGTGGGTACCGCGATCGGCTAGGCTGTAAAAATGTCACCGGACTGGAAACAACGCGCCAGCGAAGGCATCACCGTGTTCCGGGCCAGCCGGCTCGAGGCGCTGCTGGAGCCGCTGGACCACCTGCTGGCCACCCAGGCCCCGGCTTCGCCGCTGGCGCCGCAGACCGTCGTGGCCGCGCATCCGGGCATGCGCCAGTGGCTGGCGGGTGCGCTGGCGCGGCGGCGCGGCGCCGGTGGCATCGTCGCCAACCTCGACATCGTGCTGCCGTCCACCTTCCTGGACGGGCTGGCCGGCGAACTGCTGGGCGACCGCGCGGTATCGCCGCGCGCCTGGCGCCGGGAATCGCTGCGCTGGCACCTGCATGCACTGCTGGACCCGCCCCCCGACCCCGTGCTGCAGGCCGCGCTCGCAGGCGGCGACAGCGCGCTGCGGCGTTTCCAGCTGGCCGACCGGCTGGCGCGGATCTACACGCAGTACATGGCCTACCGGCCCGACTGGCTGCGCGACTGGGCCGCGGGCAAGCGTGCGTTCACCGATGCCGGTTTCCATCCGGCGCTGTGGCGGGCGCTGCGCCAGCGACTGGGCGCGGACACCCGGCACCGCGGCGAACGCCTGGCCGCGCTCGCCGAAAGCCTGCGCCTGACCGCGCGAGTGCCCGATGCCGACCAGCCGCTGCATGTGTTCGGCCTCAGCCACCTGGCGCCGACCGAACTGGCGGTGCTGCAGGCGCTGGCGATCCGGCGGCCGGTGGTGCTGTACGTGCCCGATCCCTGCCGCGAGTTCTGGGCCGGCCTGGATACGCGCGAAGACCGGTTGCGCGCGCTGGCCCGCGATCCGCATTCCGACGACAGCGAAGCCTTCTTCCTGGAACAGACCCATCCGCTGCTCGCGGCCTGGGGCCGGCTCGGCCAGCACTTCATGCTGCAGGTCCAGGAACTCGAGGCGCGGCTGGACGTCCGCCATTTCCGCGATGAGGCCGGTGCCGAGGTCGAGCCGGTGTCACGCCTGGACCGCCTGCAGGAAAGCCTGCGCCGCCTGCAGCCCGCGCTTGCCGCCACCGATCCGCGCCCGTCGGCCGCGCGCCGCGCCGACGCCAGCCTGCGCGTGCACGCCTGCCATACCCGCCTGCGCGAACTGGAGGTGCTGCACGACGCGCTGCTGCGCTTCCGCGCCGACGACCCGAGCATCGAGCCGTCCGATATCGTCGTGATGGCGCCCGACATCGCCGCCTACGTGCCGCTGCTGCCGACCGTGTTCGGTCCGGCGGGCGACACCGGCGGCGAGCTGCCCTACCACCTGGCCGATATCCCGAGCGCGCGCGCCTCGTCCTTGCTCACGGCCTTCCGGCGCTTGCTGGCCTTGCCGGCTTCGCGCCTGACCGCGCCGGAACTGCTCGACTTCGTCGGCCAGCCCGATGTCGCACGCCGGCTGGGCCTGGACGAGGACGACCTGGACAGCCTGGCGCGCTGGCTGGCCGGCGCGCGCGCGGCCTGGGGCCTGGATCCGGCTTTCCGCGCGGCGTTCGGCGTGCCGGCGCGCGAACACAACACGATGGCCTGGGCGATGGACCGCCTGCTCACCAGCCACGTCTTCGGCGACGAAGCGGCGGAACCGGTGCACCGGTTCCCGGACCAGTCGGCGGTGGCGCCGGTGCCCGGCGTGATGGGCGGCGCCGCGACCGCGCTCGGCGCCTTCGACCACCTGCTGCAACAGGTGGCGATCCTGCGCGCCGACGCCGCGGCGATGCTGACCGCCAGTGCCTGGGCGCGGCAGTTGGAGGAGCGTGTGGACGCGCTGCTGCAGGAGAACCCCGACGACCCCGGTGAACGCGACGCCATGGCCTCGTTGCGCGCCCTGCTGCGCGCGCTGGCCAACGAGCCGTCCGACGCCGGGCTGGATCCGCCGCTGCCGTTCCCGGTGGTGCGCCGCTGGCTCGAGGAGAAACTCGACGCGGTGCCGGCGCGCCAGCGTTTCCTCGCCGGGGGCATCACCGTCTGCGGCATGGTGCCGCAGCGTGCCATCCCGTTCCGCGTGGTCGCGGTGCTTGGCCTGAACGAAGGCGACTACCCGCGCAACGACGTCGATGCCGGCCTCGATCCGATCCGCCGCCCGGGCCAGCGCCGGCTCGGCGACCGCGACACCCGCAGCGACGACCGCTACCTGTTCCTGGAAACGGTGATGTCGGCGCGCGACCGCCTGCACCTGAGTTTCGTCGGTCGCGGCGTGCACGACGGCCGCCAGCGCAACCCGGCCTCGCCCTTGGCCGAACTGATGGCCGCGCTGCCACCGGGTGAAAACGGGGCGACGCCGGAATGGCGCGTTGACCATCCGCTGCAGCCTTTCGACGCGCGCTACTTCGACGGCCACGACCCGGCCCTGTTCACCTATGACGCCGGCCGCGCCGGCATGGCCGGCGGCGAACGCGATGCCACGCGGCTGCTGTCCACGACCCCGGCCGCGCCCGACGACACGCCGGTCGAGGCGCCGCTCGACGCGCTGCGCCAGTACTTCCGCGACCCGGCGCGGCACCTGCTGGCGAGCCGCCTGCGCGCGCGGCTGGATGCGCTGGAGGACGAGGCGCTGGCCGAAGACGAGCCGCTGGAGGCGAAACTCGATCCGCTCGACCGCGCGGCCAAGGGCCTCTGCCTCGCCGCGCTTTCCGACCCCGGCGTGGACCTGGACGAAATGCCGCCCGAACACCTGGTGCTCGGCGGCGTGCTGCCGGCCGGTGCGCTCGGTGCGCGTGCCTGGCGCACCGAAGCCGATGCCGCCAGGAAGCTGGTCGCGAAGGCGCAGGCGCGCGAGGACGCGGCCACGCTGTTCCAGCCGGTGCTGGCGCCGGCAGTCGATGCGCCTTCGATCTGCCGCCAGCTGGGCCGGTTCCGGATAACCGGCGAACTGCCCGGCGTGCGCGAACGCGACGGCACCCTGTGGGTGTTCGAGGCTTTCCCGCACCGGGAAGACGAAGATCACCTGCGGCTGGGTGAACGCATCGGCCTGTTCCTGGCCTGGGTGCTGCTGCGGCTGGCGCCGGAGAATGCGAACCGGCGCGTGCGGATCTGTGCCCTGCTGCCGGGCGGCGTTCACGCCTGGCAGGAGAAGGTGAATGTCGAGGACGAAACCTTCCTCGCGGCCAGTAGCGAGGTGCGCGAATTGCTCGCACACGGCCTGGCCGCTCGCGCGAAGGTGCTGCTCGACGCCTGGGCAAGCCCGGTCGCGCAGTCGCCGTGGTACTTCCCGCGCACCTCGACCGAGGCGCTGGCCGGCGGCGACGTCGAATCGGCCTGGCGGGCCGAACGGAGCTACGTGCCGGGTTACGCGCGCCTGCTCGGCCGTGGCCTGCAGCTGGGCCCGGGCGAGGACGATGCCGAACGCGTGCTGCGCGCCGCGTCCGTGCTGGCCGAGGCCATCGGTTATTCGCCGGAGGCGGAATGAGCGCCCCGATCCGCGTCCGGAACTGGCGTGAGCTGCCGCTGGAGGCGGGTGGCCGCGCCCTGGTCGAGGCCAGCGCCGGCACCGGCAAGACCTGGACGATCGGCGTGCTCTACCTTCGCCTGCTGCTGGAATCGTCGCCGCGCGTGGGCGTCGAACATCTGGTCGTCACCACCTTCACCGAAGCGGCGGCGCAGGAACTGCGAGACCGCCTGCGCGGGCGCCTGGTCAGCGCGCTGCATCTGCTCGACTCCGACACCGCGCCCCAGGACCCGGCCGAAGACATCGCCTGGCTGCGCGCGCGTTGGCAGGACGAGGCCATCCGCGCGGAAGACCGCCGCCGCCTGCGCCTGGCGCTGGCCGATTTCGACCGCGCGCCGGTCGGCACGCTGCACCGCCTGTGCCGGCGCATCCTGGCCGAACACCCGCTGGAAGGCGGCACCGGCTTCGACCCCGGCGAACCGACCGCCGATGCCGCGCTGATGGAGGAACTGGCGCGCGATGCCTGGCGCGTGCTGCAGCAGGGCGAGGACACCTCGGAGCTCGACGCCGCAGGATTCGACGAACTCAAGCTGTCGACCTTCACCAAGACCTTGACCAGACTGCTGCGGCCTGGCGTGCACATCGAAGCCGACGGCGAGGACCTGGACGCGGTTCGCGCCACGTGCCCGCCGAACTTCGCCGCCGACATCGCCGACTTCCTGGCCGCCAAGCCCTGGTTCCTGCCGCGCAAATCGGCGCTGGCGAACGCTTTTCGCTCGCTGGCCACCTACCTGGCCGATCACGCCGCCGAGCTGAAGGATTCGGCGGCGAAGAACCTGCGCGCCTTCGACGTGGATGACCAGGTACAACCGGCCCTGGCCGCGGAATTCGCCGCGCACCCCCTGGTGCGGACCGCGCGCGACCTGTTCGAACGCATCGAGGCCTGCCGCCATCTGCCGCGCCTTCGCTTCTGGCGCAACCAGGTGGATCGCGCCGCGCGCTGGCGCGACCAGCGCCTGGCCGCCCGGGGCCAGACCACCTTCGACGAGATGATCCGGCAGGCGCACCGGGCGCTGCAGGAGCGGCCGGTGCTGGCCGACGCGCTGTTCGCGGACTGGCCGGTGGCGCTGGTGGACGAGTTCCAGGATACCGACGCCCTGCAGTACGGCATCCTCGATCGTCTCTATCGCGACGCGGAGGGACGGCCGCGGGGCCGGCTGGTGATGATCGGCGACCCGAAACAGGCGATCTATGGTTTCCGCGGCGGCGACATCCACGCCTACCGGCGCGCCAGCCGCGATGCTGGCCACGTGCTGGCGCTGGACACCAACCATCGCTCGTCGCGGGCGCTGGTGGCGGCGATGAATGCGCTGTACGCCGGCGCCGGTACCGCGCTCGGTCGCGGCGAAACCGCCGACATCCACTACACGGCGGTGCAAGCCAGCGGCCGCCATGACCAGGCGCCGTTCACGCTGCACGGCCAGCCGGTCGAGCGCCCGCTGGTGCTGCACCATCTGCCGCAGGATCCGGGCAACCAGGCGATGCGCCGGAGCCACGCGCTGGACGCCTGTGCCGACCAGATCGTCGACCTGCTGCGGCCCGGCGCATCTGCGATCGGCGAACGGCCGCTGCGGCCCGGAGACATCGCGGTGCTTCTGCCGCGCAACGAAGACATCATCGCGCTGCGCCGGCGCCTGCAGGCGCGTTCCGTGCCCTGCGTCGGCGGCGCGCGCGACAGCGTGTTCGGTGGCGACTGGGCGTTCGAACTGGACGTCGTGTTGAACGGCGTGCTCGCCGAGGACGACGACTCGGCGCTGCGGGCCGCGATCCTGACGCGGCTCTGGGGTGGCGACCTTGCGGCGCTGGGAGCGTTGGACGCCGATCCCGCCGCCTGGGAGGCGGTCGCCGCACGCCGTCGCGGGCTGCGCGAGCTGTGGCGGCAGCGCGGCGTGCTGGCGGTCGTGCAGCAACTGGCCACCGAGGCCGCCAACCGGCTGCTGGCCACGCCGGCGGGCGAGCGCGACCTCACCGACCTGCGCCACCTGGGCGAACTGCTGCAGGCCCAGGCCGAGCGCGGCACCGGGCCGCGCGAACTGCTGGCCTGGCTGGCGGACCAGCGCAACGGCGACGACGAAGGCGGCGATGCCGCCGACGAACGCCAGCTGCGCATCGAATCCGACGCGCACCGGGTGCAGCTGATGACCCTGCACCGCAGCAAGGGCCTGGAGTTCGACGTGGTGCTGCTGCCGCTGATGTGGGCACAGGAAACCTCGCGCATCGAAGCTCCCTACCTGGTGCCGCGCGACGACCGCCCCGGCCGCGCCGTGGCCTTCGACCCGGCCGCGCGCGAGCAACTGGCCTGGGACACCCAGGACGAACGTTTCCGCGTGCTGTATGTCGCGCTGACCCGTGCGGTGCACGCCTGCCATGTCTACACGCTGCCGCCGGAGCGGTTGCCGACGCCGAAGAGCAAGGCGCCGCATGCCGATCCGGTGCGTTCGCCGCTGGACGCGATGATATCCGCCCTGCTGCAGGTGCCGCACGAGGACCTGCCCGGGATCGACTGGCACGAAGGCTGGCCGGTCAGCCTCGCGCAGCGCGCGCCGGAGCCTGCGCCGGCCGCCATCACGCTGCGCGCGCTGGAGAAACCCGCGCCGGCCCGCCTGCGCCAGCGCCTGAGTTTCTCCTCGCTGGTCGGCGGCGTGCTCCGCGCGGTGGAGGAGTCCCCCGCCGACGACGAAGCCGAGCGGCCGCTGTTGGAACCGGTCGCGACCGAACCGGAAACGCCGCATCCGGAGCTCCTGGCCCTGGCCGATGTGCGCGGCACCGCTTTCGGCAACGCGCTGCACGCGGCCTTCGAGCTGCGCGATCCGGTGCGGCCGATGACGGCCCAGGTCGACTTCGTGCGCAAACAGCTCGAGGATTTCGGCGTGGACAGTCCATCGCCCCTGCCGGCGATCGCGCGCACGCTGGCCGCGCGCCTGGACGCGGCGCTCGCCGCCGAACTGCGGCCCGGCCTGTCGTTGGGCACGGTGCCGTCGCAACACCAGCGCGCCGAGATGGCCTTCCACTTCGCGCTCGACGACGCCCGCATCGGCGAGCTGCGCGCCGCCTGCGCCGCGCACGGCCAGGCCGGGTTGGTGCCGCCGATGGCGCTGGAAAGGCTGCGCGGCCTGATGACCGGCAAGATCGACCTGGTGTTCGGGCACGCGGGACGTTTCCACGTACTCGACTACAAGGGCAACTGGCTGGGCGAGCGCATCGCCGACTACCGCGGCGAAGCGCTGCGCGCGGCGATGGACCACAGCCACTACCGGCTCCAGGCGCTGCTGTATTGCGTGGCCGTGCACCGGCTGCTGCGGCAGCGGGTCCCGGGATACTCGCCGGCCACGCACCTGGGCGAGTACTTCTACCTGTTCGTGCGTGGCGCCGGCCTGGCGCCGGGCGCTGGCGTGTTCAGCGAACGCTTCGACGACGCGCTGCTGCTGGCGGTGGACGCCGTCTTCGCGCGCCAGGAGGGCAGGGCATGAGCCACCTGCGCTACGACGCGATGCCGCCCCGGCTGCCGGCCGACACGCCGGCGCGTCCCGAGGAACGGGCGCTGGCCCGTGCGCTGGTGCGCTGGGTGCTGGCCCACGGCGGTTCGGCCGCCTTGTCGGAACTGGCCGCGCGCGTGGTGCTGGCCGAACGGGCCGGTGACACCGCGCTGCGGCTGGGCGAAGACGAAATCCAGCTGGCCGGCGATGCGCTGGTCGGCGACGGTTCGCGGCAGACGCCGTTCGTGCTCGATGCCGGCGGGCGCTTCTACCTGTGGCGCAACTACGCGCACGAACTCGAGGTTGCCGGCCGCATCAATGCACTGCGCGCGGCGGCGACGCCGCTGCCGGTCGAAGACGAAGCGCTGGCCGCGCTGTTCCCGGGCGGCGATCCGGCCCGCGACGGCGCCCAGCGCGCCGCGGTCGCGGCGGTCGGCGGACGCCGGCTGTTCGTGCTGACCGGCGGCCCGGGCACCGGCAAGACCACCACCGTGCTGCGCATGCTGCTGCGGCTGGTGCGGGACGGCATCGCCGCGCGCGAAGGCATCGCGATCGCGGCGCCGACCGGAAAGGCCGCGCAGCGACTGGTGCAGTCGGTGCGCCAGGAGTCGGCGCGGTTGCGCGCACAGCTGCCGGACGACTGGGCCCCCCACTTCGACACGCTGGCGACCGGCGACGCGCTGACCGTGCATCGCCTGCTCGGCTGGTCGCCGCGCCGCCAGGCCTTCCAGCGTGGTCCCGACTCGCCGATCGCCGCGGGCATCGTGGTGGTGGACGAAGCCTCGATGCTCGACCTGTCGCAGCTGCGCGCGCTGCTGCGCGCACTGCGCCCCGGCGCGACCCTGGTGCTGGTGGGCGATGCCGATCAGCTCGATTCGGTCGGTGCCGGCGCGGTGCTTGGCGACCTGGTCAGCGTGCTGGAGGCAGAGGGCGCCGCCGACCTGGTGCGGCTGCGCCACAGTTTCCGCGCCGACACCCGGCTGCTGCCGGTCAACGATGCGGTGCGCGCCGGTGATGCCGCCGCGCTGGACGCGGCGCTGGCGGCCGCCGGCGAACAGGCGCGGCTGCGCCCGGTCGAGGACGTGGCCACCCTCGCGCGCGAACTGCGGCGCTGGGCCGATTCGCTGGCCGACACCTTGCTGCCGGCGCCGCTGCCGGCCGGTGACGCGGCGTCCGCCGCCGCGCTCGCCGCCCTGCAGGGGCTGGCCGCACGCCAGCTGCTGTGCGCATTGCGCGAAGGCGTGTTCGGCGCGGTCGCGCTCAATGCCGCGATCGAACGCCGCTTGCGCCAGCGCTGGGGTGTGCCGGCCGAAGCCGACGGATTCCCGGGCAAGGTCGTGATGATCACCCGCAACGATTACGACAGCGGCCTGTTCAACGGCGACATCGGCCTGTTCCTGCGCGGCGCCGACGGCGAGCTGCGCGTCTGGTTCGAGTCGGCCGACGGCTCCGGCGCGCGCGCCTTCGCGCCCGGTGCGCTGCCGGCGCACGACCCGGCCTGGGCCATCACCATCCACAAGAGCCAGGGCAGCGAATACGGCCAGGTCGCGGTGCTGCTGCCGCCCGACCCGGAGCACCGCATCCTCTCGCGCCAGCTGCTCTACACCGGCCTGTCGCGCGCCCGGCTGGGCATCGAGATCTGGGGCCCGCGGGCCAGCCTGGACGCGGCGCTGGCGCGGCGCATCGAGCGCGCCGGCGGGCTGGTGGACCGGCTCCGCGGTTAGCGCGGGCGGAGGATCCGGAGGCATCGCGACCCGGCGTTCGGCAGCTTGCTGACGGACCTGGCCGGATCGACCCTCGTCAGGGCGAAAGTGGAGGCGCAGAATCCGCGAATGATCGAGATCATCGGCCGCCGCAGTTCCCACTACACCCGCGTCGTGCGGATGCTGGCACACGAGCTGGACGTCGATTATCGGCTGCAGCCGATAATCGACCTGCTTAGCGAGGATCCGGCGGTGTTCGCCGGCAATCCCGCGCTCAAGCTGCCGGCGGTGCGGGTCGGGGAAACGACGGTCTGGGGCAGCCAGAATGCCTGCCGGGCGATCGCCCGGCATGTTCCCGGTGGCGAGGCCCGGGTGTTCTGGGCGGAGGATGCGCACAGCCCGCTGCTGATGAACGCGCACGAGATCGTCGCGCACGCGATGGCGGCGCAGGTCGAAGTGGTCTTCCACGAGATCGTGTCAAAACGTCCGCCCGATGTGGCCTCGCGCAAGCGCCGCGCCAGCCTGCTCAACTGCCTGGGCTGGCTCGACGCAAACCTGGGGGCGATCCGCACCGAGCTGCCGGCCGCACGAATCGCCCTGTTCGAACTGACGCTGTTCGCCCTGCTCGAACACCTGCCGTTCCGCAACCCGATCGACCTGACGGCGATGACGCGGCTGGCCGGCTTCGCCGAGGCCTTCGCGAAACGCCCATCGGCCGCGGCGACCCCGTATAGTTTCGACGTCCCTGCCTGACTCCCCCACCTGAAGGATCCGCCTTGGCAATGCTGAAGAAGTACGGCATCCCTGCCGTCATCGTCATGATGCTGGTCGTCCTGTTCGGCTATTCGATCGGCAAGTCGATGGCGAAGCGCGACAACGCGCAGTCCGCCGCGGCCGAGGCGGCCGCCCCGGGCTGATGCGGCCGACGCCCATCCGCGCCGTCTGCGCAGCCGCGGCCCGGCGGCTGGCCCGGCTCCTGCCTGCGGTCGGGCTGGTGCTGGCCCTGGGCTCACCGGCCCAGGCGGCCTGGGCCGGCAAGACCGTGCTGGTCACCGGCTCCACCGACGGCCTGGGCCGCGAGCTCGCGCGCAGCCTCGCGGCGCAGGGCGCGCACGTGATCGTGCACGGGCGCAGCGCCGAACGCGGCCAGGCGCTGGCGACGGAAATCAACGCGGCCGGCAAGGGCTCCGCCGACTTCATCGCCGCCGACTTCGCTTCGCTGGCGGCGGTACACGCCTTCGCCGACCGCGTCGCCCGCGAGCATCCGAAGCTGCACCTGCTGGTGAACAACGCCGGCATCGCGCTGGGCGCGAAAGCGCCGCGCCAGGTGAGCGCCGACGGACACGAGCTGCAGTTCGCGGTGAACTACCTGGCCGGCTGGGTGCTGGTGCACCGGCTGCGGCCGGCGCTGGAAGCGGCGGCGCCCGCGCGCATCGTCAACGTCGCTTCCGGCAGTGCCCACCCCATTTATTTTGACGACGTGATGTTGAAGCGGCCCGGCGCCAGCGCCCGCGGCTACGGCCAGAGCAAGCTCGCCCAGATCGGCATGACCCGGGAACTCGCGCCCTCGTTCGCCCGGTCCGGCATCACGATGGTCGCCGCCCATCCGGCCACGCGCATGGACACCACGATGGTGCGCGGCCTGGGCGCGATGCCGGAATCCACAGTCGCGCAGGGTCGCGACCACATCCTTGGACTGATCAATGCGCCGACGCTGCAGCCCGGCGCGTATTACCGCGAGGGTCGCCCGGCCACACCACACGCCCAGGCCGACGATCCCGTCGCACGCGCCAGCCTGGCTGCGTTGAGCGCGCGGCTCACCGGCGTGCCCGGACGCTGAAGGCGTGCAAACGCATCCGCGTGACGTAGCGTTGCGCACGTAGCCCCACCGGAAAGACGACCCACATCACGCTTTCACGCCGGACTCGCCCCGCCCTCACTGCTCCTGTATCGCCTGGACCGCATCGTCCGCGGCCAATCAACAGGGGCAAGACCATGCAGGGTAGCTACGATCCGATCCTCGTCGCGCTGTCGGTGCTGATCGCCGCGCTGGCGGGTTACGTGGCCATCGAATTCGCCGGGCGGATGCTGTCGCGGCGGGAACAGTGGCTGAAATGGCTGGCTGGCGGTTCGCTGGCGATGGGCAGCGGCATCTGGGCGATGCACTTCGTCGGCATGTCGGCGCTGATGCTGCCGATCCCGGTCAGTTACGACCTGGGCATCACCCTGTTCTCGTGGCTGGCGGCGGTGCTGGTCTCGGCGCTGGCGCTGTCCATCGTGGGGCGCGGGGTGCCGAACCGGCTGAAGCTGACGCTGGGCGCGCTGGCCATGGGCGCCGGCGTCTGCGTGATGCACTACTCGGGCATGGCGGCCATGCGCATGGATCCGGGCCTGGGCTACGACCCGGTCTGGTTCGCGGTGTCGGTGCTGATCGCGGTGGGCGCGTCGGCGGCGGCGCTGGTGCTGGTGTCCTCGTTCACGGCGATCCGGTCCTGGGCCGACGTCGGCCGGCGCGTGCTGGCATCGCTGGCGATGGGTGTCGCGGTGGCCGGCATGCATTACGCGGGCATGGCGGCGGTGCAGTTCGACGCCGCGGCCTTCTGCGCGCCCGGCAACCTGCTCGACGCCGGTTCGCTGGTGCGGCCGACCGTGCTGCTGTCGCTGCTGGGCCTGGGCTTTGCGATCTTCTTCGCGGGCAAGGATGCGCGCGCGGCGATCCGCGCCCAGGAAGAGGCCGATGCCGCCGCCGCGCGCCTGGAGGTGCTGGCCTTCGTCGACCGCGAAACCGGACTGCCCAACCGCCCGCGCCTGAGCCAGCTGATCAGCGAGGCCCTTGCCTCGGAAGCGCCGGACATCGGCGTGCTCAGCCTGCGCGTGCAGCGCGGCGAACACGGTGAAGGCGACGGCCGTCCCGACCTGCCGGCAGTGGCGCAGACGCTGCAGGCCGCCCTGCCGGACGACGTCGTGCTGGCCCGCACCTCGCCCGACCAGCTGCTGATGCTGCTGCCGTCGCCGGTGCTGCGCCGCGGCGCGCAGGGCCTGGTGGCGGCCCTGCAGCGGCTGTCCGCCGGCTCCGCAACGCGCGGCCTGCACTTCGCCTTCGGCCTGGCGGTGGCACCGGACGACGGCGACACGGCGCAGATGCTGATGCTGCGCGCGGCGGCCCGCGGCGAGTCCCTGGTCGAGCTGAGCCAGGCGCTGGCGGCGCAGGGCGATTCCGCCAGTGCCCGGGGCTTCGCTGGCCCCGGCGTCGGGGTGCCCGGCATCTCCGCGGCCTGAACCGGCCTGCCCGGGATGTGGCGCGCGCCGCGTCCCGGGCGGATGCTTCCGGTCCCCGGGTCACCGATAATGGCGGCCCCTTTCGACCCGGCCGCCCATGAACACGAACTTCCGCAAGCCCCTTCCCGGCACCGCGCTGGATTTTTTCGACGCCCGCGCCGCGGTGGAACGCCTGCGGCCCGGCGCCTGGGACGGCCTGCCTTATGTCTCGCGCGTGCTGGCCGAAAACCTGGTGCGGCGCTGCGATCCGGCTGCGCTGGATGCCTCGCTGTCGCAGCTGATCGAACGCCGGCGCGACCTCGACTTCCCCTGGTTCCCGGCGCGCGTGGTCTGCCACGACATCCTGGGCCAGACCGCGCTGGTTGACCTCGCGGGCCTGCGCGACGCGATCGCCGACCAGGGCGGAGACCCGGCGCAGGTGAATCCGGTGGTGCCGGTGCAGCTGATCGTCGACCACTCGCTGGCGGTGGAGTGCGGCGGCTTCGACCCGCAGGCCTTCGCGAAGAACCGGGCGATCGAGGACCGCCGCAACGAAGACCGCTTCCACTTCATCGACTGGACCAAGCTCGCGTTCAAGAACGTGGACGTGATCCCGCCGGGCAACGGGATCATGCACCAGATCAACCTTGAGCGGATGTCGCCGGTGATCGGCGTGATCGACGGCGTTGCCTATCCCGACACCTGCGTCGGCACCGACAGCCATACGCCGCACGTGGACGCGCTGGGCGTGATCGCGATCGGCGTCGGCGGCCTGGAGGCCGAGAACGTGATGCTGGGCCGCGCTTCGTGGATGCGCCTGCCCGACATCATCGGCGTCGAGCTGACGGGCCGGCCGCAGCCGGGCATCACCGCCACCGACATCGTGCTGGCGCTGACGGAGTTCCTGCGCAAGCAGAAGGTTGTCGGCGCGTGGCTGGAATTCCGCGGCGAAGGCGCGTCGGCGCTGACGTTGGGCGACCGCGCCACGATCTCGAACATGGCGCCGGAATACGGCGCGACCGCGGCGATGTTCTTCATCGACGAAAACACCGTCGACTACCTGCGCCTCACGGGCCGCAGCGACGAACAGGTCAGGCTGGTGGAGACCTACGCGAAACACACTGGCCTTTGGGCGGATGCTCTGGCGTCGGCACAGTACGAACGTCGCCTGAGCTTCGATCTTTCATCCGTTGGCCGCAACATGGCCGGCCCGTCGAACCCGCATGCGCGCGTCGCCACCGCCGACCTCGCGGCCAAGGGCATCGCGGGCAACCTGGCCGCCGCGCGCGAACAGGAGATGCAGGGCCTGATGCCCGACGGCGCCGTGATCATCGCCGCCATCACCAGCTGCACCAACACCTCCAACCCGCGCAACGTGATCGCCGCCGGCCTGCTGGCGCGCAACGCCAACCGCGCCGGCCTCACCCGCAAGCCCTGGGTGAAGAGCTCGCTGGCGCCGGGATCGAAAGCGGTCGCGCTGTACCTGGAAGAGGCCGGCCTGAAGTCCGAACTCGAACAGCTCGGCTTCGGCATCGTCGCCTTCGCCTGCACCACCTGCAATGGCATGAGCGGCGCGCTGGACCCGAAGATCCAGCAGGAAATCATCGACCGCGACC
>CAMLKR010000026.1 GCA_946480565.1 uncultured Arenimonas sp.
GGGTGCACAGGGTGGCGCCGAAATCCATGATCGCCTGGGTGTAGTCGGCCAGGCGCTCGTCGGGCAGATGCTGCTGCGCGATCTCCCACAGCTTCTTCTCGACCGGGCCGCTGCCGGGATAACCGGCGATGCCGTGGAAACGCGCCAGCGTGCGCTTCACGTTGCCGTCTAGGATGGCGTGGCGGTCGCCATGCGCCTGCGCCAGGATCGCGCCGGCCGTGCTGCGGCCGATGCCGGGCAGGGCGGCGAGTTTCGCGAAATCGCGCGGCAGTTCGCCGCCGTGTTCGGCCACGCAGACTTGGGCTGCCTTGTGCAGGTTGCGGGCCCGGGCGTAATAGCCCAGGCCGGCCCACAGCGCCAGCACGCGGTCGGTGTCGGCGGCGGCGAGGTCGGGCAGGGTGGGCAGCGCGTCCAGGAAGCGCGCGTAGTACGGAATCACGGTCTGCACCTGGGTCTGCTGCAGCATGATCTCCGCCAGCCAGACGCGGTAGGGCGTGCGCGGATGCTGCCAGGGCAGGTCGTGGCGGCCGTCGCTGTCGAACCAATGCAGAAGCCGGGACGCGAAGGTCTTCATGGCTCCCCTTCCGGGTCTGCGTCCGCTTCGCTTTCTGTAGCCTCATCGTCTTCGATCCGGATGCGCACGCCTTCCAGCGTCACGCCGCCAACCACCATGCTCGGCGTCTCGACGGTCGCGCGCAGCGGCGGCAGCGGGCTGGCGTCCGTCCTGTCGAGCCAGGCCAGGAGTTCCGGAACCGCCAGTTCCGCTTCGGCCCGCGTCTGGTCGCGGACCAGGGTCAGCGACAGCGGCGCGCTGAAGTCCGCGGCGCCGGAATAGCCGAGCGTGAAGTCCACCGGTGCGATGGACTCCGCCAGCGGCGAGGGCAGCACCGGCCAGTCCGCGGGCCAGGCGGGCAGGCGGCCCTCCAAGGCCATTCCGATGGATTCGCCGAACGAGGCGGTGCCCGAGGCATCCACGTCCGGCAGCGGCGACTGCGAGCGCAGCCGCAGCGTCTTCAGCGCCAGCGCGGCGGTATCGCCGGTGGCGTCGAACCGGCCGGCCGCGCCCAGCGTCACCGGCGCTTCGAGCTCTCCGTCGCGCAGGCGGCCTTCCAGCGCCAAGTCGAAGTCCGAGGCCAGGCCGGCGCTGTCCAGGCCCAGCGGGCCCTCGAACAGCAGGAAAAGGCTGCCGCGTTCGAACTGGCCCGAAACCTGGGCTTCCGCGCGCTCGCCGGGCACCAGGCTCGGCAGCGTCAGCCCCAGCATGTCCAGCGCCCAGCCCTCGCCGAGCACGGTGCCATCGACGATGCGCAGGCCGTCGGTGAAGGTCGGCAATTCGAACGGCGCCTCCGGCCGCGTCGCCTGCCAGGCCGCCAGCGCGGCCAGGTCCAGCACCGGTCGCTCAAGTTCGACGCGGGTGATCACCAGCGCAGTGTCCCCCGTCAGCGTGGACCAGGGCAGGGAGACTTCGGCGCGTTCGGCGTGCAGCAGCGGTGTGCCGGCGCCGGGCTGGCGCGCGCTCAGCTTCGGCAGCACCAGACGCGGCTCCGGGCGCAGCGCGTATTCGGGCGTGCCGTCAATCGACAGCTCGAGCCCGAGCGCGGCGCCGGCGCGGTCGAGCATGAGGACGGTCAGGCGCTCCGGCTCCAGCTGGCGGTTCAACCACCACGCGCCGATCAGCAGCAGGACCGCGAAGGCGGCGAGGAACTTGGGCCAGCGGCGTTTGCGCGCCGGTGCCGTCACCCGGCCCCCAGGGTTCCGGGCAGCAGGGCGTCCACGAAACCCTCGGGATCGAACACGCGCAGGTCCTCGGGTTTTTCGCCCAGGCCGATGAAGCGGATCGGGATGCCGAACTCGCGGGCCAGCGCGAACACCACGCCACCCTTGGCGGTGCCGTCGAGCTTGGTCACCACCAGGCCAGTCACGCGCACCGCGGCGTGGAACTGGCGCAGCTGGTTGAGCGCGTTCTGGCCGGTGGTGCCGTCGATCACCAGCAGCACCTCGTGCGGCGCGCGTTCGTCCACCTTGGCGATGACGCGGCGGATCTTGCCCAGCTCCGCCATCAGGCCCTGCTGGGTGTGCAGGCGGCCGGCGGTGTCGGCGATCAGGATGTCGATGCCGCGCGCCTTGGCGGCCTGCACGCCGTCGTAGGCCACCGAGGCGGCGTCGGCGTCCTGTCCCTGGGCGATCACGGCGACATTGTTGCGTTCACCCCAGATCTTCAGCTGTTCGACCGCGGCGGCGCGGAACGTGTCGCCCGCGGCCAGCATCAGCGAGTGGCCGTCGAGCTGGAAGCGGCGCGCCAGCTTGCCGATGGTGGTGGTCTTGCCGACGCCGTTGACGCCGACGGTGAGGATGACGAAGGGCTTGGCTTCCGGATCGATCTGCAGCGGCTTGGCCACCGGCTTGAGCATCGCCAGCAGGTCGTGGCGCAGGGCGGTGAGCAGGGCCTGGGCGTCGGCGAAGTCGCGGGCCTTCATGCGCTTGCGCATGCGCTCGACGATCTCGGTGGTGGCCGGCACGCCGACGTCGGCGCCGATCAGGGCGGTCTCGATCTCGTCCAGCAGGTCTTCGTCGAGCTTGGGGTTGCGCGAGAAGAGCCCGCCCAGGCTGCGCGCGAACAGGCTGCCGCCCAGCACGCCCTTCATGGCCTCGCGGCCCTGGGCCAGTTCGGCCTCGGCGCGGGCAGCCTTCTCCTCCTGGTGCACGGTGAAGGCGCGGGCCAGGTCCTCGGGGCTGAAACCGGAGCGCGCGGGCGCCGCGGCCGGCTTGGCCGGCTCGGGTTTGTCGGGCTTTTTCTTCAGGAAATCGAACATCGTGCGGGTTTCGCGGAGAATGCGCCGATGTTACCACCCGGCCCCCGGACTCCCCGATGAACCCACGCCCGCCCGGCAGCGTCCGCATCATCGCCGGCACCCTGCGCGGCTCGAAGCTGCCGGTGCCCGACCGCCCCGGCCTGCGCCCCAGCGCCGACCGCGTGCGCGAGACGCTGTTCAACTGGCTGCAGCCGATGCTGCCGGGCGCCCGGGTGCTGGACCTGTTCGCCGGCACCGGGGCGCTGGGCTTCGAGGCCTGTTCGCGCGGGGCCGCGGCGACCGTCCTGGTCGAGCGCGACCCGGCGCTGGCCGAGGGCCTGCGCGCCAGTGCCGCCCGGCTCAAGGTCGGCGGCCTGCGCGTGGTCACCGCCGACGCGCTGGCCTGGCTGCAGCAGCCGCCCACCGAAACTTTCGACCTGGTGTTCCTGGATCCGCCCTTCGATGCCGGCCTGTGGGAGGAAGCGGCCCGTCGGCTCGGTCCCTGGCTGGCGCCGGACGCCTGGATCTACGTCGAATCGGCGCTGAAAAGCGCCCCGGTGCTGCCGCCGGGCTGGCGCCTGCACCGCGAGGGCCAGACCCGCGAGGTCCGCTATGCGCTGTTCCGGTCCGGAAACGGTGCGGCCCCGGAATCCGCTGCTACAATCGCCGGCGAACCCAATCCGCGGGGCAACCCTTCGGCATGAGCCTGGCCCGAAACCGTGTCGCGCTGTATCCCGGCACCTTCGACCCGATCACCAACGGCCACATCGACCTGGTCGCGCGGGCTTCGACCCTGTTCGAGAAGGTGGTCGTGGGGGTCGCCGAGAGCCCCGGCAAGGGCCCGGCCCTGCCGCTGGACGAGCGGGTCACGCTTGCCCGCACCGCCCTGGCCGGCTTCGCCAACATCGAGGTGCTCGGCTTCCACTCGCTGCTGGCCCACTTCGTGCACGAGGTCGGTGCCGGCGTGCTGCTGCGCGGGCTGCGCGCGGTCTCGGATTTCGAATACGAATTCCAGCTGGCCAGCATGAACCGGCACCTGATCCCCGACGTCGAGACCCTGTTCCTGACCCCGGCGGAACAGCACAGCTTCATTTCTTCCAGCCTGGTGCGAGAGGTCGCCCGGCTCGGCGGGGACGTGTCCGGGTTCGTGCACCCGGCCGTCGCCCAGGCCCTTTCGTCCCGCTGGAAGCGTACGTAAGACCCACTCACAGAAGAGGTACGACCCATGAACCGCGCTCTAGTCCCGCTTGCCCTGCTGCTCTCGCTGTCCCTGCTCGCCGGCTGTCAGAAGGCCGAAGAGCCGCCGCCGGCGCCGACCGTGCTGACCGCGCCGACGGGCACCGACGACATGGCCTGGAAGGAATACCTGGGCAAGGTGGTCGGCCAGAACCAGGCCGGCGTCACCGACCGCACCTTCCCCTACTACCTGCCGGCCAACAGCGCCGAGCCGGCCGAGGGCGACCAGGACGGCAAGTCCCAGTACGACCGCCAGCTCGAGAACGTCACCGCCGTCGTGCAGCGCACCGTGCTGCCGGGCAACATGCTGGCCTTCGGTTCGCCCGACAGCGCCAAGATGGCCGACCTGATCATCGCCGCCTTCACCGGCGCCGAGCCCGACGCCCTGAAGGGCTCGCAGGTGCTGTTCATCGGCAAGACCGAGGATTCCGCCCGCGTGCAGGCCGCCGTCGAGGCCGCCGGCGCCAAGTACATCTTCGTCGAAGCCAAGTGAGCTGCCGCCCGCGCCCCGGCCGCGCGCCGGGGCGCAGGGCAACACCATGTCCCTGCTGATCAACCAGCTCTGCATCAACTGCGACGTCTGCGCCCCGGCCTGTCCGAACGACGCGATCAGCCAGGGCGAGACCATCTACGTCATCGACCCGCGCCGCTGCACCGAATGCGTGGGCCATTTCGACGAACCCCAGTGCGTGGTGGTCTGCCCGGTCGAGTGCATCGACCTCGACGGCGACAACCCCGAGTCCCGCGAGCAACTGCTCGCCAAGTACCACGTGCTGATGCAAGGGAAGACCGCCGCATGATCCGTCGCCTGCTGCTCGTCCTGCTGCTGCTTTCGCCCCTCGTCTCCGCCGAGGCGCCGCGCCGCGGCGATCGGCCGGTGCAGGCGGCCATCGCCAGCGCCAACGCCTACGCCACCGACGCCGGTCTCGAAGTGCTGGCGCAGGGCGGCAATGCCTTCGACGCCGCGATCGCGGTCAGCGCGACCCTGGGCCTGGTGGAGCCGGAAAGCTCAGGCCTGGGCGGCGGTGCCTTCATGCTGCTGCGCACCGCGAAGGACGGCCGCGACGTGTTCGTGGATGCCCGCGAACGCGCGCCGCTGGCCGCCACCCGGGACATGTTCCTGGACGCGCAGGGCAATGCGGCGCGCCTGCGTTCGATCGACGGCGCGCTGGCCGCGGCCATTCCCGGTCTTCCTGCCGGCCTCGAACACCTGGCCAGGCGTTATGGCCGGCTGCCGCTGTCGAAGTCGCTGGCGCCGGCGATCCGGCTGGCGCGCGAGGGCTGGAGCTTCGGCCCGAAGAACGCGGCGATGCTCGGCTACCGCGCCGAGGTGCTGGCCAAGGACCGCGCCGCGGCGGCGCTGTTCCTGCGCGCCGGCAAGGTGCCGGCGGTCGGCACCCGCATGCGCAACGAGGACTACGCCCGCACGCTGGAGCTGCTGGCGCGCCGCGGCGCCGACGGCTTCTATCGCGGCGACTACGCCCGGCGCATGGTGGCCGGCGTGCGCGCCGCGGGCGGCATCTGGAGCGAGCGCGACCTGGCCGAGTACCGCGTGGTCGAACGCGAGCCGATCCGAATCCGCCACCGCGGCTTCGAGATCGTCACCGCGCCGCCGCCGTCCTCGGGCGGGGTGGCGCTGGCGACCATCCTGCACATCCTGGAAGGCTACGAGTATCCGAAGCTCGAGGCCGTGCCGCGTTACCACCTGACCATCGAGGCCATGCGCCGCGCCTACCGCGACCGCGCCGCCTACCTGGGCGATCCGGATTTCGTGGACGTGCCGGTGCCGCTGCTGACCAGCCGCGAATACGCCGCCGGCCTGCGCGCCGGCATCCATCCCGAACGCGCCACGCCCAGCGACCTGCTGCCCAGCGCCACGCTTTCGCCTTCGGGCCCCGACACCAGCCACTTCTCGATCATCGACGCCGAGGGCAACCTGGTGGCGATCACGCAGACGGTGAACCTGCCCTACGGCAATGCCGTCGTGGTGCCGGGCACCGGCTTCCTGCTCAACAACGAGATGGACGACTTCTCGGTGAAGCCGGGCGTGCCCAATGCCTACGGCCTGGTCGGCGAGGACGCCAACGCGATCGCGCCCGGCAAGCGCCCGCTGTCGTCGATGACGCCGACCTTCCTGGTCGGCCCGGACCGGATCGCCGCGATCGGCACGCCGGGCGGCAGCCGCATCGTCACCATGGTGCTGCTGGGCCTGTTCGAACTGATGGACGGGCAGGGCGCCCAGGCCACGGTCGACCGGCCGCGTTACCACCACCAGTACCTGCCGGACCAGCTGTCGGCCGAACCGGGCGCCTTCGACGAGGCCCAGCTCGCCGCCCTGCGCGAGCGCGGCCATAAGGTGCAGGTCGCCGACCGGCCCTGGGGCAACATGCACGTGGTGCTGTGGCACCGCGGCACCGGCGCGGTCGAGGCCGGCGCCGATCCGCGCTGGAAGGGCGTGGGCAAGGGCGCCTCGACCGAAAAGGGTTCGATCTACCGCTGAGCCGCGCGCCGGCGAGGAGCACACGATGAAACTGTGGTCGATCATGGGCAACTCGCAGCGCCTCGACGGCGGTGCGATGTTCGGCAATGCGCCGCGGGCGATGTGGTCGCAGTGGCTGCCACCGGACGAGCAGAACCGGGTGCCGTTGGCCTGCCGCACCCTGCTGGCCAGTCCGCTGAACGGCAAGACGGTGCTGTTCGAGACCGGCATCGGCGCCTTCTTCGAACCGAAGATGCGCGAACGCTTCGGCGTGGTCGAGGACCGGCACGTGCTGCTCGATTCGCTGGCCGAGGCCGGCTTCTCGCACGAGGACATCGACGTGGTGGTGCTCAGCCACCTGCATTTCGACCACGCCGGCGGTCTGCTGGCCGCGTGGAAGGAAGGCGCCGCGCCATCGCTGCTGTTCCCCAACGCCACCTTCGTGGTCGGCGCCGAACACTTCGAGCGCGCCCGCAACCCGCATCCGCGCGACCGCGCCAGCTTCATCCCGGAGCTGGTGCCGCTGCTGGAGGCCAGCGGCCGCCTGGAGCTGGTGAGTGGCGAGCATTCCAAGGTGCTGGGCGACTCGGTTCGTTTCCATTTCAGCCAGGGCCACACGCCGGGCCTGATGCTGTCCGAAATCGTCGGCCCGCTGGACGAGCACGACGCGCCGCACGGCGGCCTGGTCTTCTGCGCCGACCTGATCCCCGGCCGCGCCTGGGTGCACGTGCCGATCACCATGGGCTACGATCGTTACCCCGAGATGCTGATCGACGAGAAGCGCGCCTTCCTCGACGACAAGCTCGCCCGCAACGTGCACCTGTACTTCACCCACGACCACGGCTGCGCGCTGGCGCAGGTGACCCGGGATGCGAAGGGGAAGTTCGGCACCACCCACGAAGTCGCGGCCCTGGTGGCGCGATCGCTCGCCGCCTGAGGAGACACCGATGCGCCTTCTGTTCCCGGTCCTGCTGCTGGTCGCGCCCGCCGCATTCGCCTCGCATGCCACGCCCTATGGCGAGGCGATGCCGGAAAGCGAACCCGTCTCGATCGCCATCGCCGCCAAGGACCCCGCCGCCTACGCCGGCAAGCCGATGCGCTTCAGCGGCCGCATCACCCAGGTCTGCCAGAAGAAGGGCTGCTGGGTGGTGCTGGAGGCCGATGGCCAGAGCGCCCGGGTGATGGCCAAGGACCATGGTTTCGCAGTGCCCACCGATTCTTCGGGCGAGGCGCACGCCTGGGGCCTGCTGCAGGTCGAGCCGATCAGCGCCGAACATGCGAAGCACCTGGTCGAAGACGACGGCGCCGCGGCGCCGGCCGCGCAGGAACTGCGCATCGTCGCCACCGGCATCGAGATCCTCGACGGCACGCCGTAACACGGCTGTGACCTTGGCTTGATCGAATGCGGGGTCGCCCGCCAGAGACCCCGCGCATGAATGATTCTTCGCTTCCGGCGTTCTCCCGTCGCCGCCTGCTACAGGGAGGCGGCTTCGGCCTCGGCGTCGCTGCGCTGGGCCTGAGCCCGGTCGGAAAACTGCTGGCCCAGACCGGCGTCGGTCCGCATCCCGGTTACGGGCCGCTGCAGGTGGTCAAGGACGGCAGCACGGGCCTGCCCCTGCTGCGGCTGCCGGAAGGTTTCAGCTACGTCAGCTTCGGCTGGACGGGAGAACCCATCGCCACCGACGTCGCCTGTCCCGGCAATCACGACGGCATGGGCATGGTGAGTGCGCGCGGCGACGTGGTCACCCTGGTCCGCAACCACGAAGTGGCGACCGATCCCGGCGGCAGCTTCGCGCCACCCGACGGAACCTATGATCCGGACTGCCGCGGCGGCACGGTGACCCTGCGTTTCGACACCTCGAAGGGGCGTTTCGTGGATGCGTGCCCCTCGCTTTCGGGGACCCTGGTGAACTGCGCCGGCGGCACCACGCCCTGGGGCAGCTGGCTGTCCTGCGAGGAGATCGTGCTCGACCGGGACCAGCGGGTCCCGATGACCAAGGACTACGTGCACACCATGAAGCGCAGCCACGGCTTCGTCTTCGAGGTGCCCGCCGACGGCCTGTCCCGGGCCGAACCGCTGGTGGCCATGGGCCAGATGAAGCACGAGGCGGCGGCGGTCGACCCTGCGACCGGCATCGTCTACCTGACCGAAGACCAGGAGCCTGCGGGCTTCTATCGCTTCCTGCCGAAAAAGCCGGGAGAACTGCACCGCGGCGGCCGGCTGCAGATGCTGCAGGCCCGGGGAGTGCGCGACCTGCGCACCGGGCGACGCTCCGGGGAGATCTTCAAGGTGCGCTGGGTCGAGATCGAGCATCCGGAGAAGGGACGCGACGAACTGGGCGAGGACACCGGGCTGGTGCGCCAGGGCGTGATCGGTGGCGGTTCGATGTTCACGCGCCTGGAAGGCGTGATCGTCGGCGATGGCCGCGTCTACTTCACCTCCACCAACGGCGGCGACGCCCGCTGTGGCCAGATCTGGGCCTATCTGCCCGGCGAGGAGCTGCTGGAGCTGGTGTTCGAGTCGCCGTCTCCGGACGTGCTGGATTTCCCCGATAACATCGTGCTCAGCCCGCGTGGCGGCATGGTGATCTGCGAAGACTCGGACCAGCCCGAGCAGCGGCTCTACGGCCGGACCGGCGACGGCGGCCTGTTCGAGTTCTGCCGGAACAACGTCGTGCTGGACGGGTTCCGCGGGTTCGAGGGCGACTTCCGCGACGAGGAGTGGGCCGGGGCCTGTTTCTCGCCGGACGGCAAGTGGCTGTTCGCCAACGTGTACTCGCCCGGCTTCACGGTGGCCATCACCGGGCCCTGGAAGAACGGTTTGATCTGATCGGCGGCATTGCGGAAGGCCGGCGCGGCGCGGATCATTCCGCCATCGCCCCGACCCTGGACTTTCGATGATCACCCTTCTCTACGCCGGCCTGTGCACCCTGCTGGTCCTGGTCCTTGCCGGCCGGGTGATGGCGCGGCGGCTCAGCCACAAGATCGGCATCGGCGACGGCGGCGACCACGAGCTGATGAAGCGCGTGCGCGCGCATGCCAACGCGGTCGAATACCTGCCGCTGGCCCTGCTGCTGCTTGGCGGCATGGAGCTCAACGGTTATCCGAACGCGGTGATCCACGGGTTCGGCGCCATGCTCCTGGTGTCGCGGCTGCTGCACGCCTGGGGCCTGAGCCGCAGCTCGTCGGCCAGCCCGGGCCGCTTCGTCGGCATCCTGTTCACCCTGCTGCTGATGGTGGCGATGTCGCTGTTCGCGATCGCGGGGTTCGTGCAGCCCTACCTGGCGACCGAGGCCGAGGCGCAGGAATACGTTGAATGAGGGCGCGTCCTAGCGCGGCGGCCGCTCCGGGCATCCTGCCCTCCCGCGGCATTCGCACATCAGTGTGCATCGCCGCTACGGGCGTCCTGCCCTCCCGCGGCACTTGCGCGTCCTAGCGCGGCGGCGCCAGGAGTTCTTCGCGGCTCAGGTGGGCGTCGCCGTCGGCGTCCTGGCGGGTGAACTGGGCGGTGAAACGTTCGTGGTGCTGGGCCAGGGTGATGGTCGGTGCGTCCGGGATGTGCTGTTCGTGCGGCTCCAGCACGTCGTTGCGGTCCACGTCCATCTGCCGGAAGGCGAAGCTCATGCGATCGAGGAACTCGGGCAGGGACACGCGGCCATCGCCGTCGCGGTCGACCTTGGAAAAATAATCGTCGGCCTGGGCGGCCGCGGAGCCGCTGGCGAGAAGCAGGACCAGCAGCAGTCCGTTACCCCGCATAAACCGTGATCTCTTCGCGGTCGTGGTAGAGCTGCTTGGCGCGCAGGGTCAGCGGCCGGCCGGCGTGGTCGACGAAGTGCTGCAGGCAGTCGCGGGTCTCGTCCCAGCGTTTCTTCATCGGCAGCTTGAGGTTGAAGATGGCGTGCTTGCACCAGCCTTCGCGGAACCAGGTGGCCATGCGGTCGGCGACCTTGCGCGGCGACTCGACCATGTCGCAGACCATCCAGTCCAGCGGCTTGGGCGGCTGCCAGCGGAAACCATCGGCGCGGATATGCTCGATCACCGGCATGTCCAGCGCGCTTTGCGCCATCGGGCCGTTGTCCACCGAAAAAACGCGGATGTGCTGGCGGGCCAGCACCCAGCTCCAGCCGCCCGGGGCGGCGCCCAGGTCGGCGGCGAACATGCCGGGTTTGATGAACTCGGCGCGCTCCTTGTCGGTGAGCAGCATCATCAGCGCCTCTTCGAGCTTGAGCGCGCTGCGGCTGGGCGCGTCGGCATGGGCGCGCAGGCGCGGCACGCCCAGCGGCCAGGGCGAGGCGTCCTTGGGGTCGGCGCTGCCCAGCAGCGCGTGGTCGCCGGCGAGCATCAGCACGTGCAGCCGCGGCAGCCGCGGGTCTTCCTTCTCGGTGATCAGGCCGCGCTGGCGCAGGGCGGGGCGCAGCGCGTTGCCGAACGCGCGCGCCAGGCCGGCGAGCTGCTTGCCCTCGTCGGAATCGGGGTGCTCGACCCAGACGTCGCCATGGCGGCCGCGGCCGCCCAGCGCGTCCATGATCGGCGCGATGCGGTCCTTCGGATCCATGCCGGGCAGGTCAGCCAGCAGGCGCAGCTTTTGCCGCGCGAAGATCAGCGTGGACCAGGGCAGCGCCTTCGCGAGCCCGGCGCCGTCCTCGACGCCGAGGAACTCGACGTAGCCGGTGTTGCGCTCGGCGCGGGCGTACCCCGGGAAGCCGGCGATGGCCGCGCGCTCGCCCAGTTCGGCGGCGAGCTCGGGCTCGAAGCCAGGGCGGCAGTAGGCCAGCAGGCCGTCAGTAGACAAGTCCGGATTCTCCGTAGTCGCGAAGCACGTCGCGGGCATGGTCGCGCATCAGGTCGGTGCGGACTTCGATGCCGCGCTTTTCCAGCTCGCCCTTCCAGTCGGCGGGCAGCGGGCCTTCGTCGAAGCCGGCCAGCTGCTGCACGTCGTCGGCGCGGGCGGCGATCAGCAGTTCATCGATACCGGCCCAGATCAGTGCGCCGTAGCACATCGAGCAGGGCTGGGCCGAAGTGGCCAGCGTATAGCGTTCGCCGGACTGGTTCAGGCGGAAGCTCTGCACGCGCTGCTGGCTGGTGGCCAGCGCCATCACCTCGGCGTGGGCGGCCGAGCAGTTGTGGGGGACCACGCGGTTCACGCCCACGCCCACCAGGCGGCCTTCGCCGGTGAATACCGCGGCGCCGAAGGGGCCGCCGCTGCGGTGGTCGACGTTGCGGCGCGAGAGCTGGATCGCCAGCGCGATCCGGCTTTCGGCGTCGGGGTACAGCCGGTTGCCGTCCACTTCGTCGTGGATCCAGGCCGGCAGGGTGAGGTGGAGCTGGGCGTAGATCACGCCTTGGCCCAGGTGTCGCGCAGGGTGACGGTGCGGTTGAACACCGGCCTGCCCGGCGCGTGGTCGCGGCGGTCGGCGGTGAAGAAGCCCAGGCGCTCGAACTGCAGGCTGGTTTCCGGCGCCAGCGTGGCCGCGGAAGGTTCGACGTAGCCGCGCACGATGCGCACCGAGTCCGGGTTCAGGTAGTCGCGGTAGGTCTTGCCGGCCTCGTCCTTGTCCGGGTCCGGCACGCTGAACAGGCGATCGTAAAGGCGCACCTCGGCCTCGACGGCGGTCGCCGCGGCGACCCAGTGGATGGTGCCCTTGACCTTGCGGTCGGCGCCCGGCAGCCCGGCGCGGGTATCGGGGTCGAGCGTGCAGCGCACCTCGACCACGGCGTCGCCGTCCTTGACCACGTCGTCGCACTTGACGATGCCGACGCCGCGCAGGCGGACCTCGCCGCCGGGCACGAGGCGATGGAAGCCCTTGGGCGGGACTTCCATGAAGTCTTCGCGCTCGATCCAAAGCTCGCGCGAGAATGGCACCGCGCGTTCGCCGAACGCCGCGTCCTTCGGGTGGTTGGAGAACGTCAGCGACTCGGCGTGGCCGGCGGGCAGGTTGGTGATGATCAGCTTCAGCGGATCGACCACCGCCATCCTTCGCGCGCAGGCCGAGTCCATCGTCTCGCGGATGCAGCCTTCCAGCACCGAGAAGTCGATCAGCGAATTCTGCTTGCTGATGCCGACCCGGTCGGCGAGCAGGCGCAGCGCCGCCGGCGGGCAACCGCGGCGGCGCAGACCCTGCAGGGTCGGCAGGCGCGGATCGTCCCAGCCGCTGACCAGGCCTTCGTCGACCAGGGCGAGCAGCTTGCGCTTGCTCATCACGGTGTAGTTGATGTTCAGGCGCGAGAACTCGATCTGGCGCGGCTTGGCGGCCGGCACGTCGAAGCCGGCGTCCACCAGCGGCTGGTAAAGCTGCGGGTTGCGCACCAGGTCCACGTTGTCCACGCACCAGTCGTACAGCGGGCGGTGGTCCTCGAACTCGAGCGTGCACAGCGAATGGGTGATGCCTTCCAGCGCGTCGCTGAGGCAATGTGCGTAGTCGTACATCGGGTAGATCGGCCAGGCACTGCCGGTGTTCTGGTGTTCGACGTGCTTGATCCGGTAGATCGCCGGGTCGCGCAGGTTGATGTTGCCGCTGGCCATGTCGATCTTGGCGCGCAGGGTGCGGGCGCCGTCCGGGAACTCGCCGGCGCGCATGCGCGTGAACAGGTCCAGGTTCTCCTCGACGCTGCGGTCGCGGAAGGGCGAATTGCGGCCCGGCTCGGTCAGGGTGCCGCGGTATTCGCGCACCTGCTCGGCCGTGAGGTCGCAGACATAGGCCTTGCCGTCCTCGATCAGCTTCAGGGCGCTGCGGTAGAACACCTCGAAATAATCCGAGGCGTGGCGCAGCTCGGCCCACTCGAAGCCCAGCCAGCGCACGTCCTCCTTGATGGCCTCGACGTACTCGGGGTCTTCCTTGGCCGGATTGGTGTCGTCGAAGCGCAGGTTTACCGGGCCGCCGAACTCCTGGCCGATGCCGAAGTTCAGGCAGATCGACTTGGCGTGGCCGATGTGCAGGTAGCCGTTGGGCTCGGGCGGGAACCGCGTGCGCACGGCCGCGTGTTTGCCCGAGGCCAGGTCCTCGCGGATGATCTGCCGGATGAAGTCGTTCTTTTCCGGCAGGGAGGTTTCGGCGGCGGTGGGCGTGGCGGTCATGCGTCCGGACGGTAAGGGGAAAGGCCGCCCAGTTTACCGGCTCGCGGCCCGGCCCGGCCGCTGGCTGAACGGATCCTCCGGACAGGGTTAGAATCGAGCAGGCCGGGGGGCAGTATTTGGGGAGAGGACGCTTGCGCATCGCGCGTGCCTGTTTGTTCGCCATCGCCCTGCTGGGCACGATGCTGGCGCCGTCGGCCAAGGCGGCCGCGGGTCCGGCGCCGAAGCTGGACCTGGCGGTCATGGAGGCCCCGGTCGGCACCACGCTGGGCGCCATCCTCAGCGGTCGCGCCCAGCCGGGGTTCACGCCACTGCTGACCCAAGGCTTCCCGTTCGCCGCCCGCGACGGCACCGCGATCTGGGTCCGCATCCGGGTCGAGCTGCCGCCCGGCGATTCCTCCCGCCTGCGGCTCGTGCTGCCCCGGGTACCGCTCGACCGGCTGCGCCTGCGGGTGTCGCCGTCGGGCAGGGTCGTGGCCGAGGAAAGTTTCTTCGTCGCCGGTGCCGAGGAAACGCCTTGGCCAGCGAACTTCGAGCTGGCCCTGCCGCCCGGCCTGGCCGGCAAGACCGAGCTCTACCTGGAAATCGAAGGCAAGGTCAGCGGCGGCCTGCACCTGCGCCTGCTGGACACAACCGCGACGGCGCGCGAGGCCGAATCGGCGCAGCGGCTGTTCCGCTACGCCTACCTGCTGTTCCTGCTGGTGGCGGTGCTGTCCCTGGTCCGCCATTACGAGGATCCCCAGGCCGGTGCGCTGGCGGTGGGTGCCGCGGCGCTGACCTCCTGGCTGGCCTGCCTGGGCATCAACGGCCATCTCTACTCCTTGCCCGAGATCGCCCGGCTGTCGAGCCTGGGCGCCACCGTTCCGCTGGCGCTGTTCCTGCTGGGCGCCGGGCCGCTGGTGCTCGCCACCCGCTACTACTCGGGTCTGGCAAAGTCGGCGCCGGACCTGGTGCCCTGGATGCGCGGGCTGGGTTGGCTGCTGGTGGCGGCGGCGGTGTACAGCCTGCTGTTCCTGCCCAGCGTGCAGGCCCACCACCTGCAATGGGCGGCCTGGGGCGGTTACATGATCGCGCTGCTGGCGTGCCTGCTGATGTTGCTGCTGGATTCGCGCCGCTACCGCTGGGGCCCGGTGCTGGCCCTGCTGGCGGTGGCGGGCGCGGTGGGGTTGCGCGTGGCGGCCGACCGGCAGCTGGTTCCGGCCAGCCTGTTCAACCTCTACGGCGCGCAGCTGCTGCTGGCGGTGGCGATGGCGCTGTACCTGGCCCTGCCCTGGATCCGCGCGCGGCTGCAGCGCTGGGCGGTGCGCAAACGCGCCGAACCGCCGGAGCCGACGGCGGCCGAGAAGATCGCCATCGCCCGCGCGCGCCTGGAGGAAAGCCTGCAGGCCGGCCTGAAGAACGCCGCCGACGGCGACCTGAAGTGGATCGCGTTCCGGCGCCTGCTTGACGGCCTCAAGCCAGTGCTGAACCAGAGCTCGGCGGCCGTCGTGGCCATGCATTTCCATGGCGAGGACCTGCTGCAGACCGAACCGCCCTCGGCCGAGCCGCGCTACCGCGAACTGCTGGCCCAGCGCTCGACCCTGCTCAAGAACCTGAGCCGCCTGCGCGCGCCGCAGCAGATCGGCATCGACTTCGACGGGCCCCAGGGGCCGCTGGAGCAGGTGCAGCTGGCCGTGATCCCGCTGCCGATCCCGCGCCCGGGCTGGGGCGCGCTGCTGGTCGAGCGCCAGGCCGACGTGACCTACAGCGATGCCGAACTGGCGCTGTGCGCGGAGTTCGCGGCGATGGCGATCATGGCCGGCGACGAGGCCTCCAGCACGGTCAGCGCGCAGCGCACCGCCGACACCGACCCGGCCACCGGCGTGCTCCGGCCGGAGCCGCTGCGCACGCTGCTGGGCGCGGCGATGGACACCGCCCGGCTCAAGCAGCAGCCGCTGAGCCTGCTCTACGTAATGCTGGACCAGCTGCCGGCCTTGCGCGAGGCCGGCGGGGAAGTCGGCGCGGTGACCGGGCTGCGTCCGGTGGCCGACCTGCTGCAGGAAGAGATCGCCTATGGCGACCAGGTCGGCCGCTCGGGTCCCGACGGTTTCCTGGTGGTCGCGCACGGCCGGCGCCTGCTGGAAGCCCGCGATTACGCCGACCGGCTGCGCGCGGCGACGACCCGGCTGGTGGTGGACCCGCGCATCGCCGCCACCGGTTTTTCCCTGAGCATCGGCATCGCCCAGGCCGGGCCGGAGGAACGCGACCCGGCGATGCTGGTCGAACGCGCCGCACGCGCCGCCCAGATCGCGAACAAGAATGGCGGCAACCAGATCTTCAGCTGAGCCGGCGCCCGCGTCCTGCGGCCGGCATCCCGCGTTTTCCTGACTCTCGAGGTGGTATGGCGATCACGTTGGTCATCGGCAACAAGAACTACTCGTCCTGGTCGCTGCGACCCTGGCTGCTGCTGCGGCATTTCGGCGTCGGTTTCGACGAACTGCGGCTGCCGCTGGACACGCCGGAATTCCACGCCCAGGTCGGCCGCTGGTCGCCGACCCGGCGCGTGCCGGTGCTGCACGACGGCGAGCTGATGGTCTGGGATTCGCTGGCGATCTGCGAATACGCCAACGACCGCTGGCTGCAGGGGCGCGGCTGGCCCGCCGACCTGGCCACGCGGGCGCTGGCGCGCTGTGCGGCGGCGGAGATGCACTCGGGGTTCGCCGCGTTGCGCGGCCAGCTGCCGATGAACGTCCGGCGCCAGCCCAACGGCAGCCGCTGGGACGCCGACGCACAGCGCGACATCGCCCGCGTGCAGGAACTCTGGCGCGAGCTGCGCACGCGCTTCGGCGGCCAGGGCGATTTCCTCTGCGGCGGTTTCGGCATCGTCGACGCGATGTTCGCGCCGGTCTGCGTGCGCTTCCGCGGCTACGGCGTACGCACCGACGACACCGCCAGCGCCTACATGGACGCCATCTTCGCGCTGCCGGCCATGCGCGAATGGGAAGCGGCGGCGCGGGCGGAAACAGAGCGCGTCGGCGCGGACGAGGCGTGAGTTTGCACACGTTCCCTGGGCTCATCCGCGACGTCGCCGACTTTCCCCGGCCCGGCATCGTGTTCAAGGACGTCATGCCGATGCTGGCCGACGGCCCGGCTTTCGCCGCCGCCGTGACGGCGATGGCCGCACCCTGGCGCGACCAGCGGCTGCACGCGGTTGCCGGCATCGAAGCGCGCGGCTTCATCTTCGGCGCGGCGATGGCGCGGGAGTTGGGCGTGGGCTTCGTGCCGGTGCGCAAGCCGGGCAAGCTGCCCGGCGAGGTACACGAGATCGCCTACTCGCTCGAATACGGCAATGACCGGCTGCAGGTCCAGCGCGACGCGCTGACGGCCGGCGACCGCGTGCTGCTGGTGGACGACGTGCTGGCGACCGGTGGCACCCTGGCCGCGGCGGCGACCCTGCTGGCCGGACTGCAGGTGGAGCTGGCCGGCGCCGCGGTGCTGATCGAGCTCGAAGCGCTGGGCGGGCGGGCCCGCTGGACCGATGCCTCACCCCTGCGGGCGACCCTGCGCTACTGAGTCAGTAGGACGACAGGGCGCAGACGTAGATCAATTCGCAGGCGCCGCCACCGCTGTCCTCGCGGCTGAGCGAACTGCGCCAGGTCCAGCCGTCGTCGCGGCGGGCCTCCACCAGCCAGCCCTGGATGCGCACCGTCTGGTCCGGCCGCACCCGGTCCAGCGCCCGGGCCACGTTTTCATCCGCCGGCACCAGATGCATGTTGGCGCTGGAGCGGATGATCTCCTCCAGCGGCAGCGGCGGGCCTTCCGCGCCCCAGCGGTAGTGGTACCAGCGGCCGGACTGCGAGATGTCCAGGCGGCGGTAGACGGCGGGGTCGGCCATGCGCTGCCAGCCCAGCGCCAGGTCGGTCGGCGACAGCGTCGACTCGGGCCCGAAACGGTAGTCCTCGCGCGAGAGCACGCGCGCCTCGGTGCTGAAGCCGGCCAGCGGCGAGACGGTGAACTCGCCGACCCGGAAGGCGGGCATCGTCTCCGGCAATGCCGACTGCAGCGGGGGCTGGCCCGATGCCGCGAGCGGCGGCGGCACGCAGGCCACCGGCCTGCCGTCCGCCATCGCCGGCGCATATGCCGGCGTCCGCCCGGGGCTCGCTGCCCAGAGCAGGGCGGCGAGCGCGGCGGCGATCAGTACCCAGGTCCAGCGCGCCATCGCCGCGTTCAGCCGCCGAAATCCGCCAGCGCCTTGCGGAAACGCCCGGCGTGCGACTGTTCGGCCTTGGCCAGGGTTTCGAACCAGTCGGCGATCTCGTCGAAACCTTCCTCGCGCGCCATCTGCGCCATGCGCGGATACAGCTCGCTGCCGTCCTGGGTTTCGCTGGCGATGGCGGCGCGCAGGTTGCTGGCGGTGTCGCCGATCGGCAGGCCGGTGTCGGGATCGCCGCTGGCCTCCAGGTATTCCAGGTGTCCGTGGGCGTGGCCGGTCTCGCCTTCGGCGGTGGAGCGGAAGATCGCCGCCACGTCGCTGTGGCCCTCCACGTCCGCCTTCTGCGCGAAATAGAGGAAACGGCGGTTGGCCTGTGCCTCCTTCGCGAAGGCGGCCTTGAGGTTTTCCTCGGTCCTGGAGCCCTTGAGCTTCATCGGCGTTCTTCCGGTGGCGGGGTTCCGGCCTGCGGCCAACCCGCGCCAAGCATAGACCGGCGGCCGCGGCGCGTCGAAGCCCGCACCGCTCAGCGGTTCAGGTCGCCGGCGGCCTCTGGCTGGTAGCGGATCGCGGCGACGCGCACGCGCAGGTTGCGGCCGCCCGGCGCCTGCCAGTCGATCACGCTGCCCACCGCCAGGCCGAGCAGGGCGCTGCCGACCGGGGCCAGCACCGACACGCGGTGGCTGGCGACGTCGGCGTCGCGTGGGTAGGCGAGGGTGAGGTGGTGGTGTTCGCCGCTGATCTCGTCGATGCAGTGCACGGTGGAGTTCATGGTCACCACGTCGGCCGGCATGCGTTCCGGCGGAAGCACGGTCGCGCGCTCGAGCTCCCGGCCCAGCGCCAGCGCCGCCGGCACGTGGCGCAGGCCGGGCGAATCGAGCAGCTGTTCCAGCCGCGCGAGGTCGCGGCTGCTGACGGTGATGGGCGGAAGGTTCGTCGCGACTTGCATGGGGGCCTCCAAAAGGAAACGGGCGGCACGCATGGCGCGCCGCCCGGGGGTTCACAAGTTGTGCGGCCACCATAGCCCGCCCCCGCGGGGGCTTCAAGCCTTGGCGCGGCGCGGTGCCTTGTGCGCCAGCGGTTCGGGCGCGGTGAGCAGGCCCGGCGGCAGGTCGCGCAGCACCTCGGCGAGCTTGTGCAGGAAACCCGCGGTGGCCGAACTCTTGCGCCAGACCAGGGCCAGGCGCCGGGTCGGCGGCGGGTCGCGGAAGGACAGCAGGCGGATGTTCTCCGACGGCGACACCGGCGGTTTCACCGCCAGCATCGGCAGCAGGGTGACGCCCACCCCGGCGGCCACCATCTGCCGCAGCGTCTCCAGGCTGGTGGCCCGGAAGCCCTCTTTTTCGCCGGCGCCGGCCAGGGTGCAGACCTCGAGCGCCTGGTCGCGAAGGCAATGGCCCTCCTCGAGCAGCAGCAGGCGTTCGTGGTCGAGTTCGGACAGGCGCAGCTCGCGCTGGTCGGCCAGCGGATGGCCTTCGGGCACGGCCAGCAGGAAGGGTTCTTCAAACAGGAATTCGGTTTCCAGCCAGTCCTCGTGCAGGGGCAGGGCGAGCACGGCGGCATCGAGTTTTCCGTCGCGCAGCATGTGCAGCACGACCTCGGTCTTTTCCTCGACCAGCAGCAGCTCCAGGCGCGGGAAGCGCGCGCGGATGCGCGGCACCACGTGCGGCAGCAGATAGGGGCCGAGGGTGGGGAACAGCCCCAGCCGCACGCTGCCGGCCTCCGGGTCCGAGGTACGACGCGCGGTTTCGCGCATCTGCTCGACTTCGGCCAGCACGCGGCGCGCGCGGGCCGCGATGTCGTGGCCGGCGGGGGTCAGCATCACCTGGCGCGGCGCGCGTTCGACCAGGGCGACGCCGAGTTCGTCCTCCAGTTTCTTGATCTGGGTCGAGAGTGTCGGCTGGCTGACGTGGCAGGCTTCCGCCGCGCGGCCAAAATGCCGCTGCTCGGCCAGGGCGACCAGGTATCGAAGATCCCGCAGGTTCATAGAACATCGCTCCGGCCTATCGAGGCGGGGATATCAATACGCCTTGAAAATGGATTGGGCAAGCATTAAATAGGCATTGGCTATAGGTTTGATCTAGATAATCATCTTCACATATCCATAGCGTCGGCCTAACATTCACGCAAGTTTCGATTCACCCCTCCCCCAACAAAAGGACAGCCCCATGTCTCTGATCAACACCCAGATCCAGCCGTTCAAGGCCCAGGCCTTCCACAACGGCAAGTTCGTCGAAGTGACCGATGCCAGCCTGAAGGGCAAGTGGTCCGTGCTGGTGTTCATGCCGGCCGCCTTCACCTTCAACTGCCCGACCGAGGTCGAGGACGCCGCCCAGAACTACGGCGAGTTCCAGGCCGCCGGTGCCGAAATCTACATCGTGACCACCGACACGCACTTCTCGCACAAGGTCTGGCACGAGACCTCGCCGGCCGTCGGCAAGGCCAAGTTCCCGCTGGTCGGCGACCCGACCCACCAGCTGACCCGCGCCT
>CAMLKR010000027.1 GCA_946480565.1 uncultured Arenimonas sp.
TCGGCTTCGGTGGCGCCCAGGTAGTCGTCGAGCAGGGCGCGGGTTTCCGCGGCGTCGCCGCCGGTCAGCGGCTCCAGCACCGACGGATCCAGCGGCGTCGGGTCGCCGCCGAGCTGCGGCAGTTTCGCCGGCGCGCGCATGTCGCCGGCCAGCGGCGCGGTATGCGGCAGCCAGCGCTGCAGGGCCTGCACCAGCTCGGGAATGCTGACGGGTTTGGCCAGGTACTGGTCCATGCCGGCGGCCAGGCAGCGTTCGGCCTCGCCCTTCAGGGCCGCGGCGGTGAGCGCGATCACCGGCGTGCGCGGTTTGTGCATGCGCGCTTCTTCGTCGCGCAGGGCCCGCACCATTTCGTAGCCGTCCATCTCGGGCATGTGCACGTCGGAAAGCACCAGCGCGTAGCGCCCGGTGCGCCAGGCGGCCAGGCCCTTGATGCCGTCCTCGGCCGATTCGCTGGCGTAGCCGGCCAGCGCCAGCTGGCGCGCCACCACCAGCCGGTTGGTCGGGTGGTCGTCGACGATCAGGATCAGGCTGCGTTCGGCCAGGGCCTGTTCGACGCTGGGCAGCGGCCGCGCCATGAAGCCCTGGGAGGCGTCCGGCGCCAGCTCCGGCTCCAGGTCCTCGACCCGGCCGCGCGGCAGCGACACCGTCATGCGCAGGGTGGTGCCGGCGCCGGGCGTGCTGTCCATCTCCACCTGGGCGCCCATCAGCTCGGCCAGGCGGCGCGAGATCACCAGGCCCAGGCCGGTGCCGCCGAAGCGCCGCGTGGTGCTGCCCTCGGCCTGCGAGAAGGGCTGGAACAGCCGCGCCTGCTGTTCCGGCGTGACGCCGATACCGGTGTCGGTGATGCGGAAGCAGACGCGGTCGCCGTCGCCGTCGCGGCCCTGCCACTCCAGCGCGGCCTCGACCACGCCCTTGTCGGTGAACTTGATCGCGTTCGACAGGAAGTTGCTCAGCACCTGGCGCAGGCGCAGGCCGTCGGCGACGTGCGCCGGGCCGATGCGGTCGTCCACCTCGCAGGTCAGCACCAGGCCCTTGCTGGACGCCGAACCGCTGAAGTTGGCGACGGTGGACTGCAGCAGGCGCGGCAGCGAAACCGTGGTCGGCGAAAGTTCGAGCCGGCCGGCCTCGACCTTCGAGAAATCCAGGATGTCGCCGATGATCTGCAGCAGCGAACGCGCCGACTGCTGGATCACCTGGATGGTGCGCCGCTGGTCGTCGTTGAGCTCGCTGTGCTGCAGCACCTCCAGCATGCCGGTGACGCCGATCATCGGCGTGCGGATTTCGTGGCTCATCGCCGCGACGAAGCTCGACTTCGCCTCGCTGGCCTCGCGGGCGCGGGCCTCGCTGCTGCGCAGGCGCTGCTCGAGCTGCTTGATCTGGGTCAGGTCGGTGCCGACGCCCAGGTAGCCCACGGTCTTGCCGCTGCCGTCGCGCATGGCCGAGGTGGCCAGCAGCACCGGCACGTGGCTGCCGTCCTTGCGCACCACGGTCCATTCCAGCGGCGGCGTGCCCTGTTCGATCATCGCGGTGATCATGCGTGCGTCCGGCGGCACCGGCTGGTCGCGGGCCGCGGTGAGGTCGGCGGCGACACGCTGCGCCTCTTCGGCCAGCAGCAGGCGGTCGACGCCGCGCTTGCCGATCATCTCCTCGGCGCGGTAGCCGGTCAGTCGCTCGGCGTAAGGATTGAAGCTGGTGAAGCGGCCCTCGAGGTCCAGCGACATGATCGCCACCCGCGCCGCCGCGAACAGCGAACGCTGGAACACTTCGCGCTCCTGCAGCGCCGCGCGGACCTGTTCGTTGCGCGCCAGCTGCTGGTTCAGCTCGCCCTCGAACTTGCGCACGTCGTCGCGCATGCCCAGGAAGGCGTCCAGCACCTCGCCCAGCTCGCCGCGCGGCTTGTAGCGCGGCACCGCCTGGTAGTCGTGCCGACGCATCTGGTGCGCCAGCACGGTCAGGCTCTCCACGCCCTTGTAGATGTTGCGCACCAGCCTGGCGCCGACCACGGCGACCACGGCCAGGGTGAACAGGCTCATCAGGGTGCGGATCCAGGCGGCGCGGCTGGCGCGGCGATCCTGTTCGCGCACGCGCTGCTCGGCCTCGATCATCTCGAGGTCGCTGAGGTGTTTCATGCGCGTGGTCACCGGGTCGATGGCCGGATACAGCGCGGTGTCGGCGAAACGGCCCAGGGCGACGATGTCCTGCTGCTCCAGGATGTTGCGCAGGGTCTGTGCCGCGGTGTCGGCGCGGATGCGGGCGCGGGCGATCTGTTCGAACAGCCGGGCCTGCTCCGGCGTCTGCGGCAGGGTTTCCAGCGCCGCCCAGTGCTGGCGGATGCGCAGGCGGGCGTTGTCCACCACCTGCACGCCCTCTTCCCAGGAGATCAGGCTGTTGCGGACCCGGAAGGTGGTGTCGACGATGTCCAGGCCGTAGGCGTCGGACACCGCCTTGATGCGGCGCAGGCCGGCCAGGGATTCGTCCTTGAGTTCCTGCAGCGCCTGCTGGTTCTGCCGGCGTTCGAGCTCGTCCAGGGTCAGCACCCCGGCACCGGTGAGCAGGAGCAGCCCGAACAGGCCCAGCAGCTGCAGTCGGATGCCGAAGGTGGGCCCCGGTCGCGGCATGCCGGGCCTTAGTGGTGCGTCTGGCGCCAGCGCTGGATGGCGTCGGGCAGCTGTTCGCCGGCGACCGGCTGCGAGATCAGGTAACCCTGGGCGAAGTCGCAGCCCAGGCCGGCCAGCAGCTGCCATTCCTCGATGGTCTCGACGCCTTCGGCGACGACCTTGAGGTCGAGCTTGCGGGCCAGGTCCAGGCTGGTTTCGATCATCGCGCGCTTGCGCGGCTGGCCGGGCGCGCCGCTGACGAAGCCGCGGTCGATCTTGAGTTCGGTGAAGGGGATCTGCGACAGCTGCGACAGCGAGGAATAGCCGGTGCCGAAATCGTCGACGCTGAGGCCGAAGCCCTTCAGGCGCAGCCGGGCCAGCATGCCCAGGCCGCGGGCGGTGTCGCTCATCACCGAACTTTCGGTGATCTCCAGGATCACCTGTTCGGGGCTGAGGCCATGTTCGCGCAGCACCGCCTCGTAGCGGTCGGCCACTTCCGGGCCGGTGAGGTTCTGGGCCGAGACGTTGACCGAGATCTTCAGGTCCAGGCCGCGGGCCTGCCAGCGTTTCCACCAGGCGCAGCTCTGCACCAGCATCAGGCTGGTCAGCTCGTCGATCAGCCCGCCGGCCTCCATCACCGGCACGAACACCGCCGGCGGCACCATGCGGCCATCGGCCAGGCGCCAGCGCGCCAGCGCCTCGACGCCGATGATCTTGCCGTTGCCGAACTCCGCCTGCGGCTGGAAGAAGGGCACGATCTCGCCGCGGGCCAGGGCCTCGCGGGCCTCGTCCAGGCTCACGACCATGTCGCTGACGACGGTGCCGCCGCCGGCTTCGGTCTCGAACAGGGACAGCACCGTGGTCAGCTTGCCCGGCGTCAGGGGTTTTTCGATGCAGCCCAGCACGCGCAGGCCCGAGGCCTTGGCCATCACCTGCACGGTATGCAGCAGGGCCGGCTCCATCGCGCTGACCACGGCGATGGACCGGGCCAGGCGCTCCTGGGCGACGATGCCGATGAACTCGACGCCGTCCATGCCGGGCATGTCCAGGTCCACCAGCACCACGTCCGGCGGCTCGGGCAGGGCGCGCAGCAGGTCCAGGGCCTGGAAGCCGTCGGCCGCCTCGTGCAGTCGGGTCAGGCCCAGGTCGGCGAGCAGGCGCAGCCCCAGCCGGCGCTGGAAGCCGTGGTCCTCGACCAGAAGGATGCTCAGACCCGCCAGACTCATGCCTTTCCCCCGAAAGCCGTGTCGCGAATGCGTCCGCCGACTGTACCGGTCGGCCGCGGTGCGTGGAAGCAAGGCCAAATGACGGCGCTCGCAGGCCCGCAGGCCGGCCCGTGGCGCCTCGCGGTGCCCGCGGGACCGGCCTCCACGCCAGCTTGCACGCCCAAAGTCACCGGGACCGGCCGCCGGTTTGTTGCAGCGCAGCTGCTGCATCGCACATTGCGCCCCCCGGAACCATACGCTAGCGTCCGGCGGGCGGTGGCCAGGGGAAGGACGTTCCCGGTCCACGGGGTGTCCCCATCGCGGAAGGTTTCGTCAGTTCCAGTCGGGCGCCGTCCGGCGTCCGTGGCGCAGAACCACTCGAAGGGGAGACATCGATGGATATTCGTAACCGCCGCCGCGCGATGCGGTGGCTGTCGGCGGCCGTGCTGCTCGCGATCGGCAGCCCGGCCATGGCCAACACCCTGAACCAGAACGTGTCCTGGACCATCGACCGGTCCGGCACCACCGCCAAGTACCGGCTGGTGGCCTATGGCGACTCGATCTACGCCGGCTACAACGGCTCGATCAGCAACGCCGCGCGCTTCGCCGCCCCCACCGTGGACGCCGAATACCTGTCGGCGCGCTGGGGCGCCGACATCGAGAGCGTGCGCCGGGCCAAGTCGGGCGCCGTGGCCAGCGACGTCTACAACAACAAGATCGTCGCCGAACGCTCCTACATGCAGGCGGCCTCCACCCGCGTGGTCACCTTCGAGATGTGCGGCAACGACGGCCTGCAGGCACGCTCCAGCTTCAAGTCGCAGACCGGAACCTGCAACTACGCCGTGCTCGACACCGCGGTGAACAACTGCCGCGTCTACGTGGCGCAGGCGATGGACTTCATCAACGCCAACGCCCACCCGAACACGAAGCTGAAGGTCATCGCCAACCTGTATTACCCGGGCTACGCCGCCGACAACGTGCAGAGCTCCTGCCGCGACGCCAGCACCGGCCAGACGGTGAAGATGCAGGACCGCTTCCTGCCGGCCCTTGCGAAGATGAACTACTGGATGTGCGAATCGGCGCGCCAGAAGGGTTTCCAGTGCGCCGACAGCTTCGCCCAGTACATGGGTGCGGACTACGACAGCAACGGCGACGGCCAGGTCGACTCCGACGCGCTGCGCTACGTGGCCGGCGAAAGCGAGGCCAGTTACGTCGGCCGCGTCACCGGCACGCTGCGGGCGACGCTGCGCGACGCCAACACGCACTTCGTGTCGGCCTCGAGCAGCTTCGACTACATCCAGTCCGACAACGTGCACCCGACCTATACCGGCGGCACGGTCAGCGCCGGGCTCTGGGGCGGCACCACCGGCACCGGTGCGCCGCGCTACACCAGCTTCACCAATGGCCGCAGCCCGATCTGGAACCAGCTCGGCCACGAGCGCATGGGCTGGGCGCTGTCGGTCTACAGCCCGGCCACGCCCTGAGCCCTTGGCGCCTGGGCGGACCGCGCGATGACGCAGGAATCCGGGCCCCACGCCCCGCCGCCCGACCCGGGCGGCGACGGCGTGCGCATCACGCCCGTGGCGCGGAGCCCGCGTGGTTCCGCGCCCTGGGTCCTGCTGTCGGTATTGGCGCTGGCGGCCCTGGTCGCCGGTGCCTGGCTGTTCTGGCCGCGGCCCGCGGCGATGACTGCGCCGGTGGCCGAGGCGCCCGCCCCTGCGCAGGCGACGCCGTCGCCTGCGACCGTCCGGCGCGATGCGACGGACGCGACGGACGAGCCGGTCGAACTCGCCTCCGATGACCCGAACGACCTGGCCAATTATTTCGCGCCGGGCGATCCCGAACCCACCGGCGCCGAGCTGATCGGCGCCCTGCACGACGTCGGCATCCGCACCGGCCTGGGCGCCTTCGATCCGCCTGGGACCAGCCCGCCGCTGGAAGGCCTGGCCGTGCCCGATGATTTCGAACTGCCGGAAGGTTATGCCCGGCACCACCAGTACACCGACGAAGGCGTGGCGATCGAGCCGATCCTGATGTTCGCGCCGGACTTCGTGCTTTACGACGCCCAGGGCCGGCCGCTGCCGATGCCCGCCGACCGCGTGGTGCCGCCCGGCATGGCGCCGCCGGGCCTGCCGATCCGCCGCGTCCGCATTCCGCCGCCGGGATGAGCCCGATGTCCGGAGTGGCCCCGGCTTGAATCCGATCCGTGGTTCCAGCCCCCGCTGGCGCGACGCCGCCGGCCTGGTCGCCGGCGCCCTGCTGCTGGCGCTTTATTCCAGCGGCGCAATGGCCTGGCCGCTGGGCTTCGTGATGCTGCTGCCCTGGCTGTGGCTGCTGGACCGCGCCGACACCGCGGCCGCTGCGCTGGGGCGCGCGGCCTCGATCAGCGTGGTCTTCGTGGCCGCGGTGTTCGGCTGGTTCGGCGCCGCCATCGGCGCCTACACCGGCCTGGGCGCCGGCGCCGGCGTGGCGGTGCTGCTGGTGCTGGCGCCGCTGATGCAGCCGCAGCTGCTGGCCTTCGCGCTTGCGCGGCACCTGGTGGGCCGCCGGCACGGGCCCTGGCTGCGCGCGTTGGCAGGCGCCGGCGCCTGGGTCGGCACCGAATGGCTGTGGCCCAAGCTGCTCGGCGACACGCTGGGGCACGGGCTGTTTCCGTCGGCCACGCTGCGCCAGGTGGCCGACCTGGGCGGCGCGGCGGGCCTGAGCGTCCTGATCCTGCTGGTCAACGAAGCGCTGTGGATGGCCCTGCAGCGCTGGCGCGACGACCGCCGCCGCGCGTGGCGGCCGCTGCTGCCGGCCGCGACCCTGCTGGTGGCAATGGCCGCATACGGTCAGGTGCGGCTGGCCACGCTGTCGGCGCCGCCGCCCGACGCACCGGTGCTGAAGGTGGCGATGATCCAGGCCAGCATCACCGGCTACGAAGAACTGCGCGCGCAGATCGGCGCCTATGGCGTCGTGCGGCGCGTCCTGGACACGCATTACGAACTGTCGTGGTCCGCCCTGCGCGACCACGGCGCCGACGTTCTGCTGTGGTCGGAAACGGTATACCCGACCACCTACGCGAACCCGCGCAGCGAGGACGGCGCCGCGCTGGACCGAGAGATCCAGGGCTTCGTGGACACCGCCGGCGTGCCGCTGGTGTTCGGCACCTACGACGTGGACGCCGACGGCGAGTACAACGCCGCCGCCTTCCTCGAACCTGGCCGCGGCCTGCTGGGCTTCTACCGCAAGACCCACCCCTTCCCGCTGACCGAACACGTGCCGCGCTGGCTCGACCACGCCTGGCTGCGGCGCGCCCTGCCCTGGACCGGTGGCTGGCAGCCCGGCAACGGCGCGCGGGTGATGCCGCTGCGCGCGCGCGACGGCCGCGAGGTTAACGTGCTGCCGCTGATCTGCCTGGACGACGTGCGGCCGCAGCTGGCGATCGACGGCGCGCGGCTGGGTGCACAGGCGATCGTGGGGATGTCGAACGATTCGTGGTTCTCCGCTTATCCGGCCGGCGCGCGCCTGCATCTCGCCGTCGCCGCCTTCCGCAGCATCGAGACGCGGCTGCCGCAGGTGCGCGTGACCACCAACGGCCTGAGCGCGGTGATCGACGACACCGGCGAAGTGCTGGCCCGCACCGGCATGGGCGACCAGGCCGTGCTGACCGCCGAACTGGCGGCGCGCGACCCGGCGCCGACGCTGATGGTGCGCTGGGGCGACTGGGTGGGACGCGCGGGCCTGCTGTTCCTCGCCGGACTGGCCGCCTGGGCCGCGCGTGCGGGGCTGGCCTCGCGCCGCGCGGCGCCGGTCGCGACGGGCGCCGCCACGGAAGTCGTGCTGCTGACCCCGGCCTGGCGCGCGGCGGCCGCAGTGCTGCGGCTCACCGCCGCGGCCGGCCTGGCCTGGTTGGCCTGGGACATGCTTCGGCGCACCGGATGGCAGGTGCAGTCCCTGACGCAGCTGAAGCTGTTCGGTGCGGCGGTGGTGCTGCCGATGTGCGCGGCCTGGGCCATCACGCGGGCGCACGCGGCGCGCGCGGGCGTCGAGGGCGGGACGCTGGTGCTGCAGCAGCGGCGCCGGCGCATCGAGGTCCCGCTGGCATCCATCGCCGCGCTGTCGCCGTGGCGGCTGCCGCTGCCGGGTCAGGGCGTGGACATGGTGCTGGCATCGGGCGCGCGCCTGGACCAGGGCCTGAACGTGACGGATCCGCACGCGTTGGCCCGGGCCCTGGCGGTGGCGGGTTCATCCCTGCGCATCGCCGAAGGCTTGTCGGCGCGACTGGCCGACGCACGTGCGGCCGGCGGCCGGCACGGGCTGGACCACGCGGCCGTGAAGTTCGGGCTGTTCCCCCTGCTGCCGGCCGCGGTCGCGTTCCGGCTGCACCAGATCATCGCCTTCGGTGGGCCCTTCGGCGAAGCCCAGACCTATGGCGTCGGCGCCTGGCTGACCGGGCTGCTGGCCTGGTGGGCGTCCTGGTCGCTGGGTCTGATGCTGTTCGCGGCCGCGCTGCGGATCGGCATCGAGGTGATCACGGCGCTCGTGGTCGCCGCAGGCTCGGTGAAGGCCGCGGTCCTGCGCCGGGCGCTGGACACCCTCGGGCGCTGGACGTACTACGGCGGCGTGCCGCTGTGGCTGGGGCTACGCCTGCTTTCCGGCTAGGACGTGAAGGCCCGTGGGAGCCTGCGTTCACGCAGGGGGAGGGTTCCGCCGACGATCCGGAACCGGCCGGCCCGGGGGCCGCTGCTATAATTCCGAGTCTTTGCTCCAGCCCCCGGAAGCCCGCCATGTCCGTGCCAGCCCCGTTCGCCGCCCCCGCCCTCGACCGCGAGTACGACCTCGAGTCGAAATACACCCGCGAGGAAGGCCGCATCTACCTGTCCGGCGTGCAGGCCCTGGTGCGCCTGCCGCTGATGCAGCAAATGCGCGACCGCGCCGCCGGCGCCAACACCGCCGGCTTCATCTCGGGCTACCGCGGCTCGCCGCTGGGTGGCTTCGACCTGGAGCTGTGGAAGGCGCGCAAGCACCTGAAGGCCTCGGGCATCGAGTTCACCCCCGGCCTCAATGAAGACCTGGGCGCGACCATGGTCTGGGGTTCGCAGCAGACCAACCTGTTCCAGGGCGCCAAGTACGACGGCGTGTTCTCGATGTGGTACGGCAAGGGTCCGGGCGTGGACCGCTGCGGCGACGTGTTCAAGCACGGCAACGCCGCCGGCACCTCGCGCATGGGCGGCGTGCTGGCCCTGGCGGCCGACGACCATGCCTGCCGATCCTCCACCCTGCCGCACGGCTCCGAGGGCGAGTTCGAGAGCGCGATGATGCCGGTGCTCAACCCGGCCGGCGTGCAGGACATCCTGGACATGGGCCTGCTGGGCTGGGCCATGAGCCGCTACACCGGCCGCTGGATCGGCTTCAAGACGATCGCGGAAACCGTCGAGTCGTCGGCGTCGGTGAACGTGAACCCGCACCAGCTCGACATCATCCTGCCGGGCGACTTCGAGCTGCCGCCGGGCGGCCTCAACATCCGCTGGCCGGACCCGCCGCTGGACCAGGAAATGCGCCTGCACCAGTACGCGGTGAAGGCCGCGCAGGCCTTCGCCCGCGCCAACCACATCGACAAGGTGGTGGTGGATTCGCCGAAGGCGCGCCTGGGCATCGTCACCACCGGCAAGAGCTACCTGGACGTGCTGCAGGCGCTGGAATACCTGGGCATCGACCGCAAGGTGGCCGAGGACATCGGCATCCGCGTCTACAAGGTCGGCATGACCTGGCCGCTGGAGCCGGTCGGCATCCGCGAGTTCGCGCGCGGGCTGGAGGACATCATCGTCGTCGAGGAGAAGCGCAGCTTCGTCGAGCGGCAGATGAAGGAATACATGTACAACTGGGAGCATGGCGCCCGCCCCTCCATCGTCGGCAAGTACGACGAGCTGGAGAACTGGGTGCTGCCGAGCACCAACGAGCTGACCCCGGCGCGCATCGCCCGGGTGATCGCCTCGCGCGTGCAGCGTTTCTTCCGCAGCGAGCAGATGGACAGCCGCCTGCAGTGGATCGCGGCCAAGGAGAAGGAGCTGGCCGCGCCGCGCGCCAACTTCCCGCGCGTGCCGCACTACTGCTCGGGCTGCCCGCACAACTCGTCCACCGTGGTGCCGGAAGGTTCGCGCGCGCTGGGCGGCATCGGCTGCCACTACATGGTGACGTGGATGGATCGCAAGACCGATACCTTCACGCACATGGGCGGCGAAGGCGTCACCTGGTCGGGCCAGGCGCCGTTCACCGAGGAAAAGCACGTCTTCCAGAACCTCGGCGACGGCACCTATTTCCACTCCGGCTCGCTGGCCATCCGCCAGTCGATCGCCGCGAAGGTGAACATCACCTACAAGATCCTCTACAACGACGCGGTGGCGATGACCGGCGGCCAGCCGGTGGACGGCACGCTGACCGTGCCCGACATCGCGCACCAGGTGCGCAGCGAGGGCGTCAAGACCATCGTCGTGCTGTCTGACGACATCGAGAAGTGGAGCGACAAGTCGATCTTCCCGTCGGGCGTGGAGTTCTACGACCGCGCCGAACTCGACGCCCAGCAGAAGCGCCTGCGCGAGGTGCCGGGCACGTCGGTGCTGATCTTCGACCAGACCTGCGCCGCGGAAAAACGCCGCCGCCGCAAGCGCGGCAAGATGCCGGACCCGGCCAAGCGCACCGCGATCAACTCGCTGGTCTGCGAAGGCTGCGGCGACTGCGGCGTGAAGTCGAACTGCGTCAGCGTGCTGCCCAAGGAAACCGAATACGGCCGCAAGCGCGAGATCGACCAGAGCAACTGCAACAAGGACTTCAGCTGCGTGAAGGGCTTCTGCCCGAGCTTCGTCACCATCAAGGGCGGCGGGCTGCGCAAGCGCAAGGGCAGCGGCAACAAGGAGCTGCTGGCCAACCTGCCGGAGCCGCAGATCCGCAGCAGCCTGGACCAGCCCTGGAACATCCTGATCACCGGCGTCGGCGGCACCGGCGTGGTGACCATCGGCGCCCTGCTGGGCATGGCCGCGCACCTGGAGCACAAGGGCGCCAGCGTGCTCGACCAGACCGGCCTGGCCCAGAAGGGCGGCGCGGTGACCACGCACGTGCGCATCGCCAGGCGCCCGGCCGACATCCACGCCGTGCGCATCGCCGCCGGCGAAGCCGACCTGGTGCTGGGCTGCGACATGGTGGTGGTGAACGACTACTGGGCGCTGTCGAAGATCCGCGCCGACCGCACCGAGGTCGTGATCAACGACTACCAGGCCATGCCGGGCCCCTTCACCCGCCAGCCGGACATGCAGTTCCCGGCCGCCGGCATCATCGAGGCCATCCGCACCGCGCTGGGCGGCCGCGAGCCGCTGCAGGTCGCCGCCACCGAGATCGCCACCGCGCTGATGGGCGACGCGATCGCCACCAACCTGTTCATGCTGGGCGTGGCCTGGCAGCGCGGCCTGGTGCCGATCAGCTTCGATGCGCTGGTGCGCGCGATCGAACTCAATGGCGCCGCGATCGAGATGAACAAGACCGCCTTCGCCTGGGGCCGCCTGGCGGCGATCAATCCGCAGGCGGTGCTGGAAGCCGCCGGCCTGGTCGAAGCGCCGCAGGGCGATACGATCGCGCTGCCGCTGGACGACGAGCGCCTGTCACGCAACCTCGACGAAACCATCGAACGGCGCGTGAAGTTCCTCACCGACTACCAGGACACCGCCTACGCCGGCCGCTACGTCGCCCTGGTGGACAAGGTGCGCCAGGCCGAGGCGCGCAAGGCCCCGGGTTCGACCGCGCTCACCGAGGCCGTGGCGCGTTATTACTTCAAGCTGATGGCCTACAAGGACGAGTACGAAGTGGCGCGGCTTTACACGTCGGGCGAGTTCAAGCGCCGCATCGAACAGCAGTTCGACGGCGACTACAAGATCCACTTCAACCTGGCGCCGCCGCTGTTCTCCAAGCGCGATGCCGACGGCCACCTGGTGAAGAAGGAATACGGGCCGTGGATCTTCACGGCGTTCAAGGTGCTGGCGAAGCTGAAGTTCCTGCGTGGCGGCGCCTTCGACGTGTTCGGCAAGACCGAGGAGCGCCGCATGGAGCGCCAGTTGATCACCGACTACGCCAAGACCGTGGAAGAACTGCTGGCCGCGCTGGACGGCGGCAACGTCGGCCTGGCCGCGCAGATCGCCTCGGTGCCGGAACACATCCGCGGCTACGGCCACGTCAAGGAAGCGCACTTCGCCAAGGCCAAGGCCCGCGAGGCCGAGCTGCTGGCGGCCTGGCGCAACCCGCAGGCACCGGCCGCGGCGGCCTGATCCGGGGTCGTTCCGGGGTCAGAGTGCATTTATCTTCGTTCCGGGGTCAGAGTGCATTTATCTTCGTAACGAAGATAAATGCACTCTGACCCCGGATTGCTCTGACCCCGGAGTTACGTGAGGGCGCGCCTCAGCCGTCGCCCTCGGCGGCGGCATCCAGCCGGTCCCACAGCGCCGGCGGAATCTCCGGCAGCGACTCGAGCGCCGGGCGGGCGAACAGGTAGCCCTGGAAACGCGTGATGCCCATGTCGCGCAGCACGCGGAACTCGCCCATCGTCTCCACGCCCTCGGCCAGCACGTCGCAGCCCAGGGAGCGGCAGGTGGCGACGATGCCGCTGGTGATCGAGCGGCGCACGCGGTCCTGGTCCAGGCCGCGGATCAGGGCCATGTCGAGCTTGACCACGTCGGGCTGGAACTCGGCCAGCAGGTTCAGTCCGGCGTAACCGGCGCCGAAGTCGTCGATCGCGGTCAGGAAACCGCGGCCCTGGTAGTCCTTGATGATGCGCACCACGTGCGCCACGTCGCGGATCTTCTCCGATTCGGTGACCTCGAAGATCAGCTGGCGCGGATCGAAGCCGCAGCGTTCGGCCGCCGCCAGGGTCAGCCGGATGCAGGTGGCGGGTTCGTAGACCGCGTTGGGCGCGAAGTTGATCGAAAGCCGCGTCGCCATGCCCAGGCGCGCGGCGGTGTCGATCGCCTTCACCCGGCAGGTCTGGTCGAAGCGGTAGAGCTGCTCCGGCGGCACCCGGGCGATGACCTCGCCGGCGCCTTCGCCGTTTTCGCCGCGCACCAGGGCCTCGTAGGCGTAGACGCCGCGCGTGCCGACGTCGATGATCGGCTGGAAGGCCATGCGCACCTCGAAATCCAGCGTCTCGCGACCGCTGCAGTTGGCGCAGGGATGCGGGCTGGCCACCTCGCCGAAGAACTTATTGAGGTACATGATGGAATCGCTTGACTGGCTGGGCCTGCCGCCCGGACCTCGATTCTAGGCCAAAGCGTGCGCGGCCCCGGTCATGCCGCCAGCGCCGCCTGGGCGCCGAAACGCCTGCGGTATTCGGTCGGGCTGATGCCGATGCGCCGGCGGAAATGGTGGCGCAGGTTGGTCGCGGTGCCGAGCCCGCATTCGGAGGCGATGAGCTCGATGGACAGCGAGGTCGTCTCCAGCAGTTCCCGGGCCCGGTCGGTGCGCGCGACCGACAGCCAGCCGACCGGCGTGGTCCCGGTCTTCTGCCTGAAGCGGCGCATGAAGGTCCGCTCGCTCATGGCGCACAGGCGGGCCAGGTCCCCGATGTGGAAATCCTTCTTCAGGTCCGCGCCCATGGCCTGGAGCGCGAGGCCGAGGCGGTCGCGCCCCGCCCCCGGCACCGGGCGCTCGATGAACTGCGCCTGCCCGCCGTCGCGGTGCGGCTGGATGACCAGCCGGCGCGCGACATGGTTGGCGACGTGGGCGCCGAAATCGCGGCGGACCAGGTGCAGGCAGGCGTCGAGGCCGGCGGCGCTGCCCGCCGAGGTGATGATCCCGCCCTCGTCCACGTAGAGCACGTCCGGATCCCAACCGACCCGCGGATACCGCCGCCGGAAATCGTCCACGTACTTCCAGTGCGTGGTCGCCCGCTTGCCGTCGAGCAATCCGGTCGCCGCGAGCAGGGCCGAACCCGAACACACCGACAGCAGCCGCGCGCCGCGGCCGTGGGCGGCGCGCAGGGATTCGACCAGCGCGGCGTCGGCTCCTTCTTCGTTCCAGCCCGGGACGATGATCGTGCCTGCGGCGAGCAACCGCTCCAGCCCGGCATCGGGCCGGATCTCGAAACCGAACTTGCCCCTCACCGGCGCACCGCCGATCGAGACGGTCTCGAACCGGTACCAGTCCGGCTCCAGTTCGGGCCGCGGCAGCCCGAAGATCTCCGCGGCGCAGGAGAACTCGAAATTGCAGAGGTCGTCGTAGACCAGCGCCACGACCAGGCGGTTGGGTCGTTCCATGGGTGAACCCCGGCTTGGCAGGATGTCGACGAACACGTCGATCGCGCCATTTATACCCCCGCCGGCAGGCCACCGGGCCGCGATGGCGGGAGTCTTGCGGAGCTTGGCGTTTCCTTGCCGGTCGGGCACTGCCGGCGGCGGAAGATGGCGCCTTCTGGACGCCCGCTGGCCGGGCCCCCGATGGGGCGTCGGCGACGCGCATGGGATCCTGAGCCTGCCGTTGCCGGCCGCGTGCCGCGGGCGGCGCCACCCCGCTGCCGGAGCGTCCGATGAAACGAGAGGTTGCGATCCTGGTGTTCGAGGACGCCGAGGTGCTGGATTTCTCCGGGCCGTTCGAAGTGTTCGCGGTCACCTCGGAGCTGAACGACGACCGCCTGTTCGACGTGAACCTGGTGGCGCGCGACCGCAACCCGGTGCGGTCGATCAACGGCATGCAGGTGCTGCCCAACCGCAGCTGCGCGGAGATGCCGGCGCCGCAGGTCCTGGTCATCGCCGGCGGCAGCGGTTCGCGCCGGGCCATGCACGACCCGGACCTGCTGGCCTGGACCGCGCAGGCGGTGCGCAGCGCCGAGGTGGTGCTGTCGGTCTGCAGCGGCTCGCGCCTGCTCGCCGCGCTGGGGCTGCTGGCGGGCAAGCCGTTCACGACCCACCACCAGGTCTTCGACCACCTGCTCGAGATCGAACCCACCGCGCAGCCGGTGCGCGAAGCCCGGTTCGTCGATACCGGCCGCATCATCACCACCGGCGGCATCAGTGCCGGCATCGACGGCGCCTTCCACGTGGTGGCCCGGCTGCATGGCGCCGACGTCGCCGAACGCACCGCGGGCTACATGGAATACCGATGGACGCCACAGCAGGACTACCCGCGGGCCTGAGGCAGGCGGCCGCGGCCGGGCCGTCAGCCGCCGCGCCAGTCCATCTGGCCGAAGGCCTCGTGGTGCTCCACCTCGGGCGCCATCTCCAGCAGGAACGCGGGATCGAAGTCGTAGTACTTCGCCACCGAGATGTCGGCGCCGGCGAAGGCCTCGATCGCGGCGTAGTCGCGCCACCACGACAGGAAGGTGACCTCGACCACGTCGCCGATCTCCCGGTGCAGGCAGCAGGCGCCCAGGTTGCCCGGCGTGCGCCGGTAGTCCGGCAGCGCGTGGACCCGCATGCGCCGCAGGTACTCGGCGCCAAGGGCCACGGGCACCCGCCCGCTCCAGCGCCTGACCACGACCGACGGCGCGCCGTCGCCCTGCTGCGGTTCCGATGCGGGCAGGTCACCGGGGTTCATGCGGATACCTCGCGTGCGGTTGGGGAAACATCAGAAGGGGCCAGCACCGTCACGGTCCCCAGGCCAATCGCGAGGACTCCGGGAACGCAGCAGGCGCGCCCTGCAGGGTTTCATGGTCCGGCGGGCGATGCGGCGCTTTCCGCCTGGCGCTCCAGTCGACGGCGGTTGACCGCTTCCCAGTCGACCGGCCGCCATTGTGTGATCGTCGGCACCATGATGCCGTCCTTCACAGCCGGGTCGTCGGCGACGATTGCCAGCGCCTGCTCGCGCGATTCGACCCGCAGCACGGCCGCGCCGCCATCGGCGTCCACGAACCCGCCGGCGCGCTCCAGCCGGCCGTCGAGATGCAGCTGCAGGATGTAGCGGCCGTGCGGGGCGAGGTTCTGTTCGTTCGTGGGCTTGCCGGCCTCCCAGTTCGGGCCGGGTTCGTAAACCACGAGGAAGAGCAGGCTGCTCAGGACGGAACTCAGGATCATCGGTTGGTTCTCCACGATCGGGTGGACGGCCGGGCCGGACCCGGGAAAGGAAGGCGATGGACGCCCGCCGCGACTGGATTCTAGGGCGCCCGGCTCCGTCCGGCGGCCGGGGGCATGTGCAGGCGGAACCGGATCTTGCCGTCGCCGGCGGCGCCCTGGCGTCGATAGAAGTGGTCGGCGACCACCCAGGCGCCGCGGGCGGTGACTGCGGCATCAGGGTCCTGCGCGGACACGCCTCAGGCCTGCGCTTCGTCGCTGCCGACGGCCAGCGCGAAACCCTCGTCGAGCCAGCCGGTGATGCCGCCCGCCATCAGCTTGGCCCGGAAACCAAGGCGCGCGAGCGCGATCGCCGCCCGCGCGGCGCCATTGCAGTGCGGACCGGCACAGTAGGTGACGAACAGCGTGTCCGGCGGATAGGCCGCCATGCGCGACCCGATGATCTTGCGGTGCGGCAGGCTGATCGCCCCGGGAATATGGCCGGCGGCGTACAGCGCCTCGCTGCGCGCGTCCACCAGCACGAAGCCGGGCGCACGCTCGCGCAGGGCGGCGTGGGTGTCCCAGCAATCGGTCTCGAACTCCAGCATGCGTTCGAAATGCGCCAGGGCCCGGTCGGGCGGCGCGGCGGGGACAGCGGTGACGGCGTTGGGCATGGTGGCTCCGGATCGTGCGGCGGTGAAGGCATCATCCGAAGGCGTGCCGGATCCGGCCAGCCTCGTCACCGCCCCGTGCCGCGCAAAACCCGCCAGTCTTCCGGCGGGCCGCCAGGTTTCACAATCCGATCCGGATCCGCCGGAGCAGCTGCATCCAGCCGCGGGGATGGCGCAGGAACGCCCGGCGCACGCGCGTGGGGTTGAAGAAGGCGACACGCTCGACGGCGCGACCCTGCACGAAGCGGAAGCGGTCGACATTCCGCCATGTCACCCGCTCCCTGCCGATGGTGGCGCGGAAGCTCATCTCGATGAAAAGGCTGTCGTGGCGCCAGGCCCAGTCGTGGACGTCCGCGACCAGGTCCGGCAGCACCACGAAGGTCCGGCGGAAGGCTTCGTGGCCGGCGGCGCGGCCCTCGGTCGTCTTCAGTCCCGGTGCGACCAGGCGGATGTCCGGGCTCATCAGGCGCATGAAGTCCGGCAGCCGGCGGACGCCGCCGCGCCAGACGTCCGCGAACGCGGCGACCCATTCCTCGGGGCTGCCCTGGCGGCCGGAATCGGTGTCGACGATGAGGTGCATGGGCGGTGGTTCCTGGTACCCGACGCCGGCGTTCCGGGTGGGAGGAGGCCAGTCTCCGGCTCACCCGGTCGGGCGGACAAGGCGGCGCAGGGCCATGCGGCGGAACATTCCCGCCAGCGCGATCCCGGCCGTGGCACCGCGGCCGCCCCGAGGCACACATCGGCCGGAGCCGGGGCTTTCGAGCGCGGTGGCGGTCCGGTCAGCCGGCGGCGTAGAAGCGGTCCAGCGCTTTTTCCGCCTGCCCACGCTCGTAGTCGCCCAGGCCGCGGGCGGCGGCGCGGTAGCGTTCGATCAGCGCGGCGTCGTTGGGCATGCGCCGGGCCAGCGCCTCGAGCACCTGCCGCGCTTCGAAGTCGCTGCCGATGTCGGCCAGCGAGGCCAGCACGCCGGTCGCCAGCGGCTCGTCCACCGGGCCCGCCTCGACCAGCGCCACCAGCGCCTCGCGGTGCTCGAAGTCCGAGCCGATGCCGCCGACGGCGCGCAGCCAGGCCGCCAGCGTCGCGGCGTCGGCGCGGGTGCCGGGCGCGGCCTGTTCCAGCACCTGGCGCAGTTCGAAGTCGCTGTCGATGTCGGCGGCGCTTTCCAGCGCCAGCTGCACGGCGCCCGGCATGTCCTGGCTGCGCTCGATCAGCGCCTCGAGCACGCGGCGGTGCTCGAAGTCGCTGCCGATCGTCGCCAGCGCACGCTGCCAGGCCGGCAGCGCGGCGCCCGACATCGGCTGGGTCTCGACGAAGTGGCGCAGCAGTTCGGCCAGTTCGAAGTCCGAACCGATGTCCACGGCCAGGGCCAGCACCTGGGCCTGATGCGCGGGCGTGAGCTTCTGATGGTCGAAGGCGGCCTGCAGGGCCTGCCGGACCTCGAAGTCGGAGCCGATGCCCTTGGCCGCGGCCAGCGCGCGCTGCAGCTGGGCGGCGTCGAGCGCCGCGTTCTCGAACAGCACCTCGAGGTAGCGGCGCGTGGCGTAGTCGGACTCGATCAGGGCGATCTCGGCCAGCAGCGCGTCGGCGCCGCCTCGGGCCAGGAAACGTTTGCCGCGCGCCTCGGCGTCGATGCCGGTCTCGCGCAGGATGCGCGGCAGCGCCGCGGCCAGCCAGGCGCGGCCGGCGGCGTCGAGCGGCGCGGCGTCGCCGTCCACTTCGTAGTCGCGCACGATCTTGCCGTCCACGCCGTGGAAGAGGATGGCGCGGCTGACGCCGTCGCGGGTTTCCCGGATCTGCAGGCGGGCGCCGGCGCCGAGCGTGGCCACGTCGGTTTCGGCGGCGTTGAAGCCGACCTTGCCGCGCAGGTTCACCTGCAGCTGGACGCCGTCGTCGCTGGCGCGATAGCTGTAGCTGTCGCCGCTGGTGAAGATGTTCTCGAACCAGCCGCCAGCCGCCAGGGCCGGCGGCGCATAGGTGGACACGGCCAGGCCGGGCAGCGCGACGGCGGCGGCCAGGGCGAGGGTGAGGGCAGTGCGGCGCACGGCCGGCGACAGGGAGCGCGGGTTCATCGGAAGGTCCTCCAGCAGGTTCTGGACGCGGCGGACCACCGGACCGGCATCGCCGGCCATGGCCACCGCGAGGGCGGGGTGCGCGGCGCGGGCGCCGGCGTGGGAAAGACAGGCCGCCAGGCATTCGGCCAGCGGGCGGCCGCTGCCCAGGCGCTGGGCGGCGTGCGCGTCGCAGGCGTCTTCGGCCAGGGCTTCGAGCCGGCGCACGGCGTGGCGTGCCAGCGGATGGAAGGCCAGCAGCAGCAGGACCATGCGCTGCAGCAGGCGCCAGGCCGGATCGCGGCGGTGCAGGTGGGCGATTTCATGCGCCAGCAGGGCGCGCTGCTGCGCCTCGGGCATCGCGGCGGCCCAGGCCGGCAGCAGCACGGTGCCGCCCGGCAGGACCATGGGGCTGGCGATGGCGGCGTGGCCGCGCAGCGGCGGTGGCGACAGGCCGAAACCACGCGCCAGTTCGGTGGCGTGGCGGTGAAGCGTCGAGGCCGCGGGCAGCGGCAGGCTCTGCCGGCGCAGGCGGCGCAGGGCCAGCAGCTGGCGGCCCAGCCGCAGCGCCGCCAGGCCGGTCACCAGCGCCCAGAGCGCCAGCAGGGCGGCGGCGAGCGCGGACGGAAGCGGCACGACGGTGCCCGGCGCGTCGGCGGTTTCCGTGCGCGGGAGGTTTGTCGCCGACGGCGCCGGGGGCGGCATCACGGCGTCGCCGAGGGCGGCGGTGTCCGAGGTGGCGGCGCTGGCGCGCGGCGTCGGCAGCTGGGCGGGATGCAGGGCCAGCGGCCGGTGCGCGGCGTTGGTGCGGGACGCGGCCGTCGTGTCGGGCGACAGCGTGGCCAGGTCCAGCCGGGGCGCGAACTGCAGCCCGGTCGAGACCAGCGCGCCGAACAGCGCGATGCGCCAGGCCAGTTCGGCCACGCCGGAATGGCGCAGCCAGCCGAAACGTTCGACCAGCCAGGCCGCGCCCAGCAGCAGGCTGGCGTGCAGCACGAAGGTCAGCCCCAGCGACAGGACCAGGTCGAGGCCGCTCATGGTTTGCGCTCCGGTTTGGCGGCCAGCAGGGCCTGCACGCGCTCTATGTCGCCGGGCGCGACTTCCTTCTCGCTGACCAGATGCGCCAGCAGGGCGTTCGGATCGCCGCGGAACAGGCTCTGGATCAGGTCGCCGACCATGGAGCGGCGCACCTGCGATTCGTCCACCAGCGCGCGATAGACCAGCTGCCGGCCGTCGCGGCGCGCATCCACCAGGCCACGCTTGCCCAGCCGGGTCAGCACGGTGGCGACGGTGGTGTGGGCCAGGCCGCGCGAGGTCACCAGGGCCGCGGCCACGTCGGCCACGCTGGCCTCGCCGCGCCAGAGCACGCGCATGACGTCGAGCTGCAGCTCGCTCAGGGCGATGTCTTCGGTGTGTGGCTCGCGGGCCATGGCTTTCCTCTACAGGTGTCGTACGACAGTTGTAGAAGATGGACGGCGGGGAAACACGGGCCGGAAGTCATGGGTGATCCGGGTTCCTGCCCCCGGTCTCCGGCCCCGGGCGGGTTCGGACCGCTGCCCGGGCGTGGACCGGTGTGATGATGTCCGCGCCTTGGCGAATCACCTCGGCATGGACACCGCCACCGCCCCGATGCCCCGCCCCGCCGACACCGCCGACTTCGAGCGCCTGCTCGCCGACCATCCCGGCATCG
>CAMLKR010000028.1 GCA_946480565.1 uncultured Arenimonas sp.
GCGCGTTCGGCGCCGGCGCGCTGGGCCTGGTTGCGCGAGTGGATCTCGTTGAGCTGCAGGCGGCGGCCGAACACGGTTTCGACGTAACCCTGGTCGCGCGCCTGCTGGCGCACGCGTTCCATGTAGTCGCGCACGCCGGGGTACTTGGCGAAGTACAGCGCGATGTAGTCCTGCGCCTCGCCGCGGCCGATGCCGAGCTGGCGCGCCAGGCCGAAGGCGCTCATGCCGTACATCAGGCCGAAGTTGATCGCCTTGGCGGCGCGGCGCTGGTCCGGGGTGACGGTGTCGACGGTGGCGCCGAACACTTCGGCCGCGGTGGCCCGATGCACGTCCTGGCCCCCGGCGAACGCGGCGAGCAGGCCCGGGTCTTCCGACAGGTGCGCCATGATGCGCAGCTCGATCTGCGAATAGTCGCAGGCCACGATCTGCTTGCCCGGCGGCGCGATGAAGGCGGTGCGGATGCGCCGGCCGTCCTCGGTGCGGATCGGGATGTTCTGCAGGTTCGGGTCGTTCGAGCTCAGGCGACCCGTTGCCGCGCCGGCCTGGTGGTAGCTGGTGTGCACGCGGCCAGTGTCGGGATTGACCATCTCCGGCAGCTTGTCGGTGTAGGTGTTGCGCAGCTTGGCCAGGCCGCGGTAGTCCAGGATCAGGCGCGGCAGCTCGTGCTGGTCGGCGATCGCCTCCAGCGCCTCCTCGTTGGTCGAGGGCGCGCCGGTCGGCGTCTTCACCAGCGCCGGAAGCTTCAGCTCCTCGAACAGCAGCTGGCCCAGCTGCTTGGGCGAATCGAGGTTGAAGGCGCGGCCGGCGATCTCGTGCGCGCGCTGCTGCGCCGCCATCATGCGCTGGGACAGGTCGGCGCTCTGGCGGCGCAGCTCGGCCGCGTCGATCAACACGCCGGCGTACTCCATGCGCTCCAGCACCGGCACCAGCGGCATCTCGATGTCGCGGTAGACCGACTGCAGCGCCGGCTCGGCGGCCAGTTTCGCCGACAGCACCCGGTGCAGCCGCAGGGTGACGTCGGCGTCCTCGGCGGCGTATTTCGTCGCGTCGTCCAGGGCGACCTGGGAGAACAGGATCTGCTTGGCGCCCTTGCCGGCCACCTGTTCGTACTTGATGGTCTGATAGCCCAGGTATTTCTGCGCCAGCGTGTCCATGTCGTGGCGCAGGCCGCCGGCGTTGAAGACGAAGCTCTCGAGCATCGTGTCCTCGGCGTAACCGCGCACGGTGACGCCGTGCCGGCGCAGCACGTGCAGGTCGTACTTGCCGTGCTGGCCCAGCTTGGCCTTGCCGGCGTCCTCCAGGATCGGGCGCAGCGCCTCCAGCACCAGCGGACGCGCAAGCTGCTCCGGCGCGCCGGGATAGTCGTGGCCGACCGGGATGTAGCAGGCCTTGCCGGGCTCGACCGCGAAGCTCAGGCCGACCAGGTTGGCCCGCATCGGGTCCAGGGAGTCGGTTTCGGTGTCGAAGGCGATCACCGCGGCGGTAGCGAGCTGGGCGACCCAGGCCTGCAGCCGGTCCGGCGTGGTCACGCATTCGTACTCGCCGGCGGCCGAAAGTGCCGGGTCGAGCGGTGGCTCGGGCGCGGCCGCCGGCGCGGCGGCCTTGCCGGCTTTCGCGGGCGTCGCGGCGCCGCCGCCGTCCAGCTCCTTCAGCGCGGCGTTGAAGCCGTAGCGCGCGTACAGGCCGCGCAGCGCCTCGACGTCGCGCGGGCGCAGCCGCAGGTCGGAAGGCGCCAGGTCCAGCGCCACGTCGGTCTTGATGGTCACCAACTGCTGGTTCAGCGGCAGGCGCGGCAGCGCGGCGCGCAGGTTCTCGCCGATCTTGCCGCCGATCTTTTCCGCGCTGGCGATCACCGATTCCAGCGTGCCGTATTCGCCCAGCCATTTGGCGGCGGTCTTGGGGCCGCACTTGTCGACGCCGGGCACGTTGTCCACGGAGTCGCCCATCAGCGCCAGCAGGTCGACCACCTGGTCCGGGCGCACGCCGAACTTCTCGAACACGCCGGCGTCGTCGAGCACGCTGCCGGTCATGGTGTTGGTCAGCGTGATGCCGGGCCGCACCAGCTGGGCGAAGTCCTTGTCGCCGGTGGAGATGGTGACCGGGATGCCGGCGGCGTGTGCCTGCAGCGCCAACGTGCCGATCACGTCGTCGGCCTCCACGCCCGGCACGCGCAGGATCGGGAACCCCAGCGCCTCGACGATGCGCATCATCGGCTCGACCTGGGCCCGCAGCTCGTCCGGCATCGGTGGCCGGTTGGCCTTGTATTCGGGATAAAGCGCGTCGCGGAAGGTCGGGCCGGAGGCGTCCACCACAAAGGCGGTGAAGTCCGGGTTTTCCTTCAGCGTGGCGCGAAGCATGTTGACGATGCCGAACAGCGCGCCACTGGGCGAACCGTCGGGCGCGGTCAGCGGCGGCAGCGCGTGGAAGGCGCGGTACAGGTAGGACGAGCCGTCGATCAGGACGAGGCGGGACATGGCGTGGCCTGGCATGGGCAGGCGACGATTCTAAGCCCGCGGGGCCTTGAGCGCCCCGGGCGCATTTGCCATCCTGCCCTGCCCCCCCGCGCCAGGAGAATCCGCCATGTCCCCGATGCTGCCGCTGCTGCTGGCCCTGTTCGCCCAGGACGCCGACACCGCCAAGGCCGGCGACGTGCCGGTGCCCGAAAAGGTCGAGGCGCCGGCGGTGCAGGACGAAGACCCGCCCAGCGTCGCCATCCGCATCGAGGACAACGGCGACCGGGTCGAGGAGTACCGGCAAAACGGCCAGCTCTACATGGTCAAGGTGACGCCGGAACGTGGTCCTTCCTATTACCTCTACGACACCGACGGCAATGGCCGCCTGAACCGCGACGACCGCCTGCCCAAGGTCTCGCCGGTGTACTGGACGATCTACGAATGGGACTGAGCGCCCTGGCGCCGCTGGAGCGCGCCGCCGATGCCCTGAGCGAAGCCGCGGGGCGCCTTGCCGCCGTGCTGGCCGTGGCCGTCGTGGCGCTGGTGTTCGGCCTGGTGGTCGCGCGCTACGGTTTCGGCGCGGGTTCGGTCGCGGCCCAGGAGGCGGTGCTGTGGCTGCACGCCAGCATCTTCCTGCTGGGCCTGGCCTATGCGCTGCGGCACGACGCGCACGTGCGCGTGGACGTGTTCTCGCAACGCTGGCGCCCGCGCACCCGCGCCTGGGTCGAATTCGGCGCGGGCCTGGCCCTGCTGCTGCCCTTCTGCCTCTTCATGATCGTCATCAGCGTGGACTACGTGGCGGCGAGCTGGGCGACGAACGAGGGCTCGCGCGATCCCGGCGGCCTGCCCGGCTGGTACCTGCTGAAGTCGCTGATGCCGCTTTCGGCGGGCCTGCTGGCGCTGCAGGGCCTTGCCACAACCCTGCGTGCGCTGCGGCGCGCCTTGGGGCGCGGGGGCGCATGAGCCTGCACGACCAGCATGTCCTGATGATCGCGCTGCTGGTGCTGGGCCTGTTCGCCGGCCTGGCCAGCGGCTTCCCGGTGGCCTTCGTGCTGGGCGGCGTGGCCCTGCTGGCGGCCGGCCTGGGCATGCTGCTGGGCAACTTCGACCCGAGCTTCCTCGAAGCCTTCCCGAACCGCGTGTTCGGCGTGATGGGCAACGAGACCCTGGTGGCGGTGCCGCTCTTCGTGTTCATGGGCGTGATGCTGGAGAAGTCGCGCATCGCCGAGTCGCTGCTCGAGGCCGTGGCGGCACTGTTCGGCCGGGTGCGCGGCGGCCTGGTGGTGGCGGTGCTGCTCGTGGGCGCGCTGCTGGCCGCCTCCACCGGCATCGTCGGCGCCACCGTGGTGGCGATGGGCCTGATCTCGCTGCCGACCATGCTGCGCCACGGCTACTGCCCGCGCCTGGCCAGCGGCGCCATCTGCGCCTCGGGCACGCTGGGCCAGATCATCCCGCCCTCGATCGTGCTGGTGCTGCTGGGCGACCAGCTCGGCAACGCCTACCAGCAGGCGCAGCTGAAGCAGGGCATCTTCGCGCCGGAAACGGTGTCGGTCAGCGACCTGTTCGCCGGCGCGCTGGTGCCGGGCCTGGCCCTGGTGGCGCTGTACCTGGCCTATGCCCTGTGGGTGGCCTGGCGGCAGCCGGAGCGCGCGCCCGCGCTGAAGGAACTCGCGCCGCGTTCGGCGCTGCAGCTGGTGAAGGCGATCGTACCGGCGCTGTCTCTGATCGCATTGGTGCTGGGTTCGATCCTGGGCGGTTACGCCACGGCGACCGAGGCCGCGGCCGTGGGCGCGGTCGGCGCGACGATGTTCGCGGCCCTGCAGCGGCGGCTGGGACTGGCGCGGCTGTTCGAGGTCGGACGGGAAACGGTGAAGGTCACGGCGATGGTGTTCGCCATCCTGGTCGGCGCGGCGCTGTTCTCGCTGGTGTTCCGCGGCTACGGCGGCGACGACCTGGTGCACGGGGCGCTGGCGGGGCTGCCCGGCGGCAAGTGGGGCGCCATCGTCGCGGTGATGCTGCTGATGTTCCTGCTCGGCTTCGTGCTGGACTTCATCGAGATCGTGTTCGTGATCGTGCCGATCGTCGGCCCGGTGCTGCTGGCCCTGGGCGTGGACCCGGTGTGGCTGGGCGTGATGATGGCGATCAACCTGCAGACCTCGTTCCTGACGCCACCCTTCGGCTTCGCGCTGTTCTACCTGCGTGGCGTGGCGCCGCCGGAACTGCGCACCGCCGACATCTACCGCGGCGTCGCGCCCTTCATCCTGATCCAGCTGGTCGTGCTGGCCCTGGTCGCGGCCTTCCCGGGCATGGCGACCGCCCTTCCGGAGTGGTTGTATGGCTGAACTGCGCATCAGCACCGAATTCGCGGACATCGATTTCGACGTCGTGCATGGATTCCTGAGCACCCAGGCCTACTGGTGCCCCGGCATCCCGCGCGCGGTGGTGGAACGGGCGGCGGCGAACTCGCTGTGTTTCAGCGCGCTGCTCGACGGCCGCCAGGTCGGCTTCGCGCGGGTGATCGGCGACCGCGCCACCTTCGCCTACCTCGCCGACGTGTTCGTGCTGCCCGGGGTCCGCGGCCAGGGCATCTCGAAAGCGCTGATGGCGGCGATCATGGCGCACCCGGATACGCAGAAGCTGCGCCGCTTCGCGCTGGCGACCTCGGACGCGCACGCGCTCTACGCGCAGTACGGCTTCGGGGCGCTGTCGCGGCCCGACACCTTCATGGAACGCTACAAGCCCGACGCCTACCTGGACTGATCAGCCCTTGCCCGTGCCGGGCTTCGGCGGCAGCGCGGACAGGTGCAGCCAGATCGCGCGCAGCTCCTCGTCGGTCATGTTCGCGTACACCTTCCAGGGCATGAAGCCGTGCAGCTCGCGGCCGTCGGGGCGCTGGCCCTGGCGGATCACCTTGACGAAGTCGGCCTCGGTCCAGCCGGCCAGGCCGCTGGCATGCGGCGTCAGGTTGGCGGCCTCCGGCAGCTCGGGCGGCGTGCCCGGCACGCGCTGGCCGGCGAGGTCCTGGCCGTGGCAGCCGGTGCAGGTCTGGGCGAGGTAGGCACCGTAGGCTGCGCTCGGACCCTGCGGCGGCGAGACGCGCACGCGCGGGCTGTGGTCCAGGGCTTCCGCCGGCACCAGGTCGAGCTTGCCCAGCAGGTAGAGCACGCGGCCCAGCGGCCGGACCTCGAAGGGCGGCGGCGCGTTGTCCGAGGCCGGCAGCATCTGAAGGTGGGCGACCAGGGCCGCGGTGTCGGCGTCGGAAAGGTCCTTGAAGTCGCCGACCGGCATGAAGCGCAGCGGGCGGCCATCGGGACCCACGCCATGGCGGATGGCCGCGGCCAGCTGGTCGGCGCCATAGCGCTCGGCCAGGTTCGAGGGCGTGAGGTTGGGCGCGGTGACGCGCGCGACCGGGCCGGCGTCGAACACGACCTTGCCGATGCCGCCCTCGCCGTGGCACTCGACGCAGCCCAGCACCGTGTAGAGATGCGCGCCGCGCTCGCGCTCGGCGGCGTCGCCGCGGAACTGCAGCGGCGCGTCGGCGATCGCGTAGCGCCTGGCCAGCGCGTTTTCGGTCTTGGCCCAGGCCGCCGCGTACAGCGTGACCATCAGGCCGATGAAGACGCCGGCCAGCCAGGCCGCCCGTTTGAACCACTTGCCCATGACACCTTCCTTCCAGAACCTGGACCCTGAGTACGCAGGTTCCGGCGCCGGCCGGCCGGGGGGCATTCAGCCGCTATTTGGCAGGCGGGCGCCCACCCTGACTTCCGGCAGGGTCGCTGCGGCGGTTTTGCCATTCCGGCGCGACGCGACGGGCGGACGGCGCGCTCAGCCGCGGGTGGCGTAATAGGCCTCTTCCGACACCGCGTGCCAAGCCTTGGCCTGGGCCTGGAAGGCGCGCATGGAGTCGAGCGCACGGCGCGCCATCGGGTCCGACCCGGCGACCTCCTCCAGCACCTTGTCGGCCGCCTTGCGCAGGGCCAACAGCACGTCGTCGGGAAGCTGGCGCAGCTGCACGCCGTGTTCGCGCACCAGCGCATCGAGCGCCTGCTGGTTGCGCGCGGTGTATTCGGCCAGCATCGCGTCGTTCACCGCGCGGCAGCACGCCTCGACGATGGCCTTGAGGTCGGCCGGAAGCGTTTCGAAGGCGGCCTGGTTGACCATGCATTCCAGGGTCGGGCCGGGTTCCTGCCAGCCCGGGTAATAACAGTGCTTGGCGGCACGATGCAGGCCGAAGGCGAGGTCGTTGTAGGGCCCGACCCACTCGGCGGCATCGATGGCGCCCGACTGCAGCGCGCTGAAGATCTCGCCGCCCGGCACGTTCACCGGCGCCGCGCCGACCCGCGCCATCACCTCGCCACCCAGGCCGGGGATGCGCATCTTCAGCCCCTTGAGGTCGGCCAGCGATTCCAGCGGCTTGCGGAACCAGCCCGCCATCTGCACGCCGGTGTTGCCGGCGGGAAACGGCACCAGGCCGAAGGGCGCGTACAGTTCGCGCCACAGCTCCAGGCCGCCGCCGCTGTAGAGCCAGCCGTTCATCTCCTGGGCGTTCAGCCCGAAGGGCACCGCGCAGAAGAAGGGCGCGGCGGCGGCCTTTCCCTTCCAGTAGTAGGACGCGGAATGGCCCATCTCGGCGGTGCCGCGGCCGACGGCGTCGAACACCTCGAAGGCCGGCACCAGTTCGCCGGCGCCGTAGACCTTGATCGTCAGCCGGCCGCCGCTGGCCGCGGTGATCATCTCGGCGAGTTTCGCCGCGCCGGTGCCCAGGCCGGGGAAATTGGTCGGCCACGAGGTGACCATCTTCCACTGCAGGCGTTCGCTGGACACCGCGACGCCGGTCGCGCCCTCGCGCTGCGGCGCGCAGGCGGCGAGCCCGGTGGCGACGGCGGCCAGGCTGGCGCCACGAAGCAGTTCACGACGTTTCATGGTCACTCCGGAAGCAGTAGAGATGCGGGTCGGACGATCTTAACGGTTCACTCCGGCGCTTCAATCACCACGTCATCCGGGCCAGCACCTCAGGCCGGGGTGAGGTTGGCGTAGCCGAGCACGAGCCATTTGGCGCCGCCGCGCTCGAAGTTGACCTGGACGCGGGCGTGGGCGCCACTGCCCTCGGCGTCCATCACCACGCCGGTGCCGAAGCTGGGGTGCGACACGCGCTGGCCCAGCCGCAGGCTCAGGCCCGGGGCGGCCTCGAGCGCCGCCGCGCGCGGCGCGCCGTAGGACACCGGCCGACTGATGTTCACCTTCGGCCGCACCTCGCGCAGCAGCACCGGCGGGATCTCGCGCAGGAAACGCGAGGGCGTGCCGTACATCTCCATGCCGTGCAGGCGCCGGGTTTCGGCATAGCTGAGCACCAGCTTCTGGCGGGCACGGGTCAGGCCGACGTAGGCCAGGCGTCGCTCTTCCTCCAGCCGGCCGCTTTCTTCGGTCGACTTGCCGCTGGGGAACAGGCCCTCCTCCATGCCGACCAGGAACACCTGCGGGAACTCGAGGCCCTTGGCGCTGTGCAGGGTCATCAGCTGCACGCCGTCCTCGCCGGCCTCGGCCTGGCCTTCGCCGGCCTCCAGCGCGGCGTAGCTGAGGAAGGCGACCAGCTCGCTCATCTGCTGGCTGGCCTCGTCGTCGCGGCGCTCGAAGCGGCTGGCGACCGAGACCAGTTCGTCCAGGTTCTCGGTGCGCGAGTCCAGCTGGCCCTTCGACTCGGCGGCGTAGTGGGCGCGCAGGCCCGAGGTGTTGATCACGTGGTCGAACTGTTCGTGCAGCGGCGAATCGGCGATGCCGGCCTGCAGGCCGTCCACCAGGTCGGCGAAGGCCTTCAGCGCGTTGCGCGCGCGGCCGGGCAGCTCGCCGCCGCCCGACAGCGCGACCGACGCCTGCCACAGCGACACCACGCGTTCGCGCGCGTGCCGGCGCACCTCGTCCAGGGTCTTGCCGCCGATGCCGCGCGGCGGGGTGTTCACCGCGCGCTCGAAGGCGGCGTCGTCGTCGCGGTTGGCGACCAGGCGCAGGTAGGCCAGGGCGTCCTTGATCTCCATGCGTTCGAAGAAGCGTTGCCCGCCGTACACACGGTACGGAAGGCCGGCCTGCACCAGCTGTTCTTCCATCGCCCGCGACTGCGCGTTGGACCGGTACAGCACGGCGTTGTCGCCGGCGCTGCCGCCGTCGCGGATCCAGGCCTGGATGCGCTCGACCACGAAACGCGCTTCGTCCACCTCGTTGTAGGCCGCGAACAGGTCGATCGGCTCACCCTCGCCGTCGGCGGTCCACAGCTGCTTGCCCAGGCGGTCGGGGTTGTGGGTGATCACCGCGTTCGCCGCGGCCAGGATGTTGCCGCTGGATCGGTAGTTCTGCTCGAGCTTGAGCGTGTGCGCGCCGGGGTAGTCGTGCAGGAAGCGCTGCACGTTCTCGACCCGGGCGCCGCGCCAGCCGTAGATGGCCTGGTCGTCGTCGCCGACCACGAACACCTCGCCGGTGTCGCCGGCCAGCACGCGCACGAAGGCGTACTGGATGGCATTGGTGTCCTGGAACTCGTCGACCAGGATGTGGCGGAAACGCTGCTGGTAGTGGTGCAGCAGCGGCGGATGCTCCAGCCAAAGTTCGTGCGCGCGCAGCAGAAGTTCGGCGAAGTCCACCAGGCCGGCGCGCTGGCAGCGCTCCTGGTAGGCCTCGTACACGCGCAGCATGGTCGAACCGAAGAAGTCGCCGCCGGCCGGCTGGATGTGCTTCGGCCGCCGGCCTTCGTCCTTCTGCGCGTTGATCCACCAGGCCATCTGCCGGGGCGGGAAACGCGCATCGTCCAGCTCCAGGTCGGCGGCGATGCGTTTGAGCAGCCGCACCTGGTCGTCCTGGTCCAGCACCTGGAAGGATTCCGGCAGACCGGCTTCCTGCCAGTGCAGCCGCAGCAGCCGATGCGCCAGGCCGTGGAAGGTGCCGACCCACATGCCGCGCGCGCCGTGGCGCAGCAGGGCCTCGACCCGGCCGCGCATCTCGGCCGCGGCCTTGTTGGTGAAGGTGACCGCCAGAATGCCGTGCGCCGGCACCCCGACCACCTCGTTGAGCCAGCCGATGCGGTGGGTCAGCACCCGGGTCTTGCCGGACCCGGCGCCAGCCAGCACCAGCAGGTGGCCGGGCGGCGCGGAAACGGCCTCGCGCTGGGCGGGGTTGAGTTCGTCTAGCAGGTGGGAAACATCCATGGCGCCATTGTACCGGCGCCGGCGCGCTCACCGCGGCGGCTGGCGCAGGTGCCTGAGCACCTCGGCGAAGGGCATGGGCCGGGCCAGCAGGAAACCCTGGATCTCGTCGCAGCCGCGCTGGCGCAGCCAGTCCATCTGGGCCTGGGTTTCGACGCCCTCGGCGATCACCTTCAGCCCGAAGCTGCGGGCCAGGCTCAGCACCGATTCGCAGATGGCGGCGTTGTGGCTGTCCTCTTCGACGCCGGCGACGAAGCTACGGTCTATCTTGAGCTTGTCCACCGGAAGCCGGTGCAGGTAGGACATGCTGGAGTAGCCGGTGCCGAAGTCGTCGATCGACAGCAGAACGCCGTACTGGCGCAGTCGCTCGAGCACGGCGATGGTGGCCTCGGGGTCGTCCATCACGATGCTTTCGGTCAGCTCGAGCTCGAGCACGCCGGGCGGCAGCGTGAACTCTCGCACCAGCGCCTCGACGTCGGCCTCCAGCTCACCGCTGCGGAACTGGATGGCGGACACGTTCACCGCGATGGTCAGGCCGGTCCAGCCGGCATCGAGCAACAGGCGGTAGTGGCGCGCGGCCTCGCGCAGCACCCAGCGGCCGAGCGGCACGATCAGGCCGCTGTCCTCGCAGACCGGGATGAATTCGCCCGGCGGCACCAGGCCGCGCTCGGGATGGCGCCAGCGCACCAGGGCTTCCAGGCCCACAGGTTCGCGGCCGGAGGCGAAATACTGCGGCTGGAAATGCAGCTCGAACTCCTCGCGTTCGATCGCCTCGTGCAGACGCGCCACCATCTGCAGCCGGCCCTGCACGTTGCGCTCCAGCTCGGGGCGGTAGCGCACGGTCTGCGGCCGGTCGCGGCGCTTGGCCTCGTGGTTGGCGACCCCGGCCTTGTGCAGCAGGCGCTCGGGCTCGTCGCCGTCGTCGGGGTACAGCGCATAACCGATGTCCGGGTGCAGGTAGTGCAGGGTTTCCATAACCTCCACCGGCATGGCCAGCCGCGCGTGCACCTGCGCCGCGAGCGCTTCCGCCGCCGCGCCGGCGTCGCCGGGCGCGGTCGGCGACAGCAGCGCGAATTCGTCGCCGCCCAGCCGCCCCACCACCAGCCCGGGCGACAGCCCGGACAGCCGCCCCGCCACCACCTTCAGCACCTCGTCGCCGACCTGGTGGCCCAGGCTGTCGTTGACCAGCTTGAACTGGCGCAGGTCGAGGTGCAGCACCACTACTCCGCCCTGCGTCCCTGCGGCGCGGGCCAACAGGCCCGCCAACTGCTCCAGCACGGCCACGCGGTTGCCCAGGCCGGTCAGCGGATCGTGGCTGGCGCGGTGGGCGAGGTCGCGCTGCACGCGCAGGCGGTCGGTGACGTCCTCGGCCAGCACCAGGCGGCAGGAATGGCCCTCGAACTCCATGTCGGCGGCATAGATGCGCACGTCGATCAGGCTGCCGTCCTTGCGCCGGTGCCGCCACAGCTGGCCGCGGCCGCTTTCCTCGCGCCGGCGCACGGCGCGCTTGAGGTCCTCGGCGTCCTCGTCGGGGCGGATGTCGAGCAGGGTCATGGCCAGGAATTCGCCGCGGCTGTAGCCGTAGCTGGCCACCGCGGCGTCGTTGACCGCCATGAACTGCAGGGTGTCGCGCCGGTAGACCCAGAACGGCAGCGGGTTGCGGTCGAACATGAAGCGGTACTGGCGCTCGGCGGCGTTGCGGGCTTCGTGCGCCTTCGCGCGCTCGCTCACGTCCAGCACGGTGCCGGTCTCGCGCAGCGAACCGTCCTCGTCGCGCACGGTGCGGCCGCGGCAGCGCACCACCCGCTGGCTGCCGTCGGGCCGGACCAGCCGGAACTCGCATTCCACCGGCTCGTTTTCGCTGAAGCGCGCCCGCCAGGCCTGGACCAGCGGCAGGTCTTCGGGATGCACCAGGGTCAGCGCCGTCTCCAGCGGCACCGGCTGGCCGTCGTCGGGCAGCCCGTGGATGCGCTTGGCTTCGGGCGAGTACTCGACCTGGCCGCGGTTCGGCAGCACCGTCCACGAGCCCAGCCCGGCGGTGCGCTGGGCCTCGTGAAGCTGACCCGCGGTGCGGCCGACTTCGTCCAGCAGGATGCGCTGCTGGGCATTGCCGCGCATCAGGCTGCGCACCAGGTAGATCCAGCCCAGCGCGTAGAACACGCCGCCCAGCAGGGACACGCCGACGAAGGGCCACCACGAGGCCAGCACGTCCTGGCGCGCCAGGCCGACGGTCAGCAGCAGCGGGTAATCGTCCAGCGCGCGATAGGCCCGGATGCGCGTGATGCCGTCGATGGCGCTGGTTTCCTCGGCCACCCCGTGGCTGCCGGGGCGCGGGTCGTCCCGCAGCACCTCAAGATCGGGGTAACGCTGCCCGACCTGGCGTTCGGCGTCGTGGCTGCGCGCCAGCACGGTGCCGTCGCGGGCCAGCAGGGCGGCGGCGCCGTGCGGACCGAGCCCGATGTCCGCTATCACCTCCTGCAGCGCCGACAGGCGCAGGCGCGCCACCACCCAGCCGCCGCCGGCCGAGGCAGGCAGCGGCCGGGCCATCGGCAGCAGCCATTCGCCGTCGGCCTCGCGTCGCGGCGGACCCAGGCTCAGTCCGGCCGTCCCGACCTGCCGGCGGGCGATGCCGGCCCAGGCGCCGAGCTCGGGCTCGTCGCCCCCCGGCGTCAGAGCGCGGCCGCGGGCATCGACCAGCACGACGGAGTCGAGTTCGGCGTGGCGTTCGACCACGCCCCGGATGAAGGTGGGTTCAAGCCGGGCGCTGGCGTCCGGCACCGCGGCCGCCAGGGCTTCGACATCGCCGACGATGCCGCGCAGCGCCCGGTCGAGGTTGCGCAGCTGGAAGCCGATCAGGCGGGCGCTGCCCTGGGCCAGGGCCTCGGACTGGCGGGATGCCGCCTCTAGCTTGCCCTGGTGGTCGCGCCAGAGCACGAAGCCCAGGGCCGAGGCCAGCAGCAGCGTCAGCAGCAGGCCATAACCCAGCACGCCCCGGAGACTGTCCGGATGACGGAGGCGTTCGGCGGCGGCAGCGCGGCGGGGGGTCAGGCGGTCACCTCACGTGGCGGCCGGCCCCGCATCGGGCGGGGCCGGTCTGTTTGCCAACGCGGATCGGTGCGACCCCAGGCCAGCCGCGGCCCGTCCGTTGGCTCAGTGTCCCTTCGCTTTCATCGCGACCTGCGACATCAGCTTGTCGGTCCAGGCGATACCTATCGCCGAGGCGATGAACGCCATGTGGATGATCGTCTGCCACATGACGCCCGTCTCGGTGACCGTGGTGCAGCCCTTGCCCTTCTGGGCCGCCTCCAGCATCACCTGCTGCGCGATCATGCCTGCCTCGGTGTCGCACAGCGGCAGGCCGCCGATCATGCCGGCCTCGATGAAGGTCTTGAGCAGGTGGATCGAGGAGATGCCGATGATGGCCATCGCCAGCTTCACCTTCAGTACGCTGGCGTTGACGTGGCTCAGCCACTCCGGCTGGTCGGGATGGCCCTGCAGGTTCAGGCGCGAGACGAAGGTCTCGTAGCCGCCGACGATCACCATCACCAGCAGGTTGGAGATCATCACCACGTCGATCAGGCCCAGCACCAGCAGCATGATGCCCTGCTCGGTCAGGATGTTCGCGTCCTGGATCAGGTGCAGCAGTTCCTTCATGAACAGGAACACGTAGACGCACTGGGCCAGGATCAGGCCGAGGTAGAGCGGCAGCTGCAGCCAGCGCGAGGCGAAGATGAGCGCGGACAGCGGGCTGAGGTGAGGCTTGGGGCCGGTGGCGGAGGTCTGCGACATGGAGGGTCCGGGAAAGGTGGGGTTACTTCTTGCTGACGGCGCCGATCACGACGGCGACCGCGCCGGCACCCAGCAGGATCCAGCCGAGATTGATCGGCGGGGTCTTGGTGTCGGTCTTGCTGATCTCGATCGGGCCGATGTCGGCGACCTTCTCGGTGGTCTGGAACTTGAACACGCCGGCCGTGATGAGGCCGCCGATGATCAACAGCAACACGCCGATGACAAGGGCAGGGGTGCGCATGGTTCTACTCCAGGTCCGCCCGGGATGGGCCAGCGCAGGGTAGAGGCAATGCCGGGCCCTGCCAAGCACCGCGGCACTCAGTCCAGGCGCACGTCCGGCAGGCCCAGCACGTAGTCGGCGCCCATCAGCTTCGAGGGCGTGTAGTAGCCGCCCGGCGGCCGTTCGCCCTGCAGCAGGCGGTGGACGATGCCCAAGGCGGCGGTGACCGTGATGGCATAGCCGTTGGGCGTGCGCAGCCGCCGCCGGGCTTCGCGGCCTTCGGCGTCGCGCACCTCGCCCCAGACCACGCAGCCGGTCTTGCCGCGCGTGCCGTCGGACGGACCCTTCACGCGCTTCTCGACCTGGCGCTTCAGCCAGCCCTGCACCAGGCCGGTGTCCAGCAGGGGCCCCAGCATCCGCATCCGGCGCAGGCGTTTGGCGGTCGCCGGCGGCACGCCCATGTAGACCTCGACATTGGGGATGCCGGTCGACACGAAGGAGGTGTAGACGTCGCCCCAGGGAATGGTCATCGCGAACCGCGCCTCGCCGTCGCGCTCGAAGGTCCGCGTCTTCCAGGCCAGGGGCACGCGCGTGAGCACGCCGTCGATGCGCGCGCGGCCGCCCTTGCCCAGGCCTTCGACGCTGGTCTTGGCGGTGCCGGGGCTGGGCCCACCGCCGGCCTCGAAGGCCAGCACCAGGGCGGTCGCGGTCGGCAGCTCGCGCTTGAGCATCGCGGCCAGGCAGTCGGTGGGCACCACGTCGAAGCCCGAGCCCGGCATCACCACGATGCCCTTCTCGCTGGCCCGCACGTGCTGGGCGTGGCAGTGGGCGAACACGTCGATCTCGCCGGTGATGTCGAGGTAGTGCACGCCCTCGGCCAGGCAGCCTTCGAGCATCGGCGCGCAGGTCGCCGAGAATGGACCGGCGCAATGCAGCACCAGGCCCATGCCGTGCAGGTTCTTGGCCACCACGTGCGGGTCGTCCAGGCCGAAGGCGCGCACCGGCAGGCCGTGCGGCGCCGCCAGCGCCTGCAGCGCGGCGGCGTTGCGGCCGGCCAGCACCGGCCGCAGCCCGCGCTTCACCGCCTCTTCGACCACCAGCTTGCCGGTGTAACCGTTGGCGCCGTAGATCATCCAGTCCATGTCAGTGCCCCGCCGAACGGGCTTTCACCAGCTTGAGCACCTGGTTGAAATACAGGTTCGGGAACCAGCGCTTCAGGCGCCAGCGCATCGGTTCGCGTCTGGTCGGAAGCACCAGGAACTCGCCGCGCTCGACCGCCGCGAACACCGCGTCGGAGACGCTTTCGAGCGTGTCCGGCGAGGTCTCCATCATCTTGTCGGCGAAGGACTTCAGGCGCGGGTTGCCCTGCCAGCTCTCGAGCAGGTTGGTGCGGAAGAAGGCCGGGCACAGCACGCTGACCCGGATGCCCTTGTCGTGCAGTTCGACCCGCAGCTGCTCGGACAGCGCGACCACGGCGGCCTTGGACACGCCGTAGCTCATGATGCTGGGCGCGCCGGCGAGGCCGGCGAAGCTGGCGGTATTGATCACCTGGCCGCGGCCGGCGGCGATCATGCCCGGCAGGAACAGCCGGCAGCCGCGCACCACGCCCAGCAGGTTGATCTCCAGCACGTTGCGCCATTCGGCCATCGTGGTCTCGACCATCGCGCCGCCGGTGGCGATGCCGGCGTTGTTGACCAGCACGTCGATGCCGCCCCATTCGCCGGCGATGCGTTCGTGCACCTGCTCCATCGCGTCGTCGCTGGCGACGTTGGCGGCGATCGCAAGGTGGCCGCTGCCCGGCAGCGCGGCGCGCGCCAGTTCGGCGCGGGCCGCGTCCAGGTCGACGCAGGCGACGCGGTCGCCGGCCTTCGCGTAGCGCTGGGCCAAGGCCAGGCCCAGGCCGCTGCCAGCCCCCGTGATCAATACCCGCCGCTGCGCCATGATTGTCGTCCCCGGTGTAGCCGGGCCTCGGAGGGGCCTGTGCTAGGCTCCGGAGCATACCAAGCCGTACGTTCCCCGCGCAGTCCACGGAGTTTGCTCGTGCCCGATTCCCTGTTCGACCTTTCCGGCAAGACCGCCCTGGTCAGCGGCGCCTCCCGCGGTATCGGCGAAGCCATCGCCAAGCTGCTGGCGGGTTTCGGCGCCCACGTCATCTGCACCAGCCGCAAGCTCGAGGGCTGCGAGGCGGTCGCCAACGACATCCGCGCCAACGGCGGCTCGGCCGAGGCCCATGCGGTGCACGTCGGCGACACCGCGGCGATCGAAGGCCTGTTCGCCACGCTTGACGCGGCCGGCCGCACGGTCGACATCCTGGTCAACAACGCCGCCGCCAACCCCTATTTCGGTCCCGCCATCGACATGACGCTGGACGCCTACGAAAAAACCGTGGAGGTGAACCTGCGCGGTTATTTCTGGACCACGGTGCAGGCGGCGAAGCGCATGAAGGGCCGCGGCGGCGCCATCGTCAACATCGCCTCGGTGAATGCCAAACGCGCGGCGCCGGGCCAGCTGGTGTATTCGATGACCAAGGCCGGCATCGTCAACATGACCGAAGGTTTCGCCAAGGAGCTGGCGCCGCTGGGCGTGCGCGTGAACGCGGTGCTGCCGGGCCTGACCGACACCAGGTTTGCGTCCGCGCTCACCGGCAACCCGAAGATCCTGGAGATGATGCTGCGCCTGATCCCGCTGGGCCGCGTCGCCCAGCCCGACGAGATCGCGCCCGCCGTGCTCTTCCTCGCCTCGCCCGCCTCGTCCTACCTCACCGGCGCCGCGCTGCCGGTGGACGGCGGCTACCTGTCCTGAGCCCTCGCCGATGAAAGCCTTCCTCCTGTTCGCCGCCATGAGCCTCGCCCCCGCCGTGCACGCACAAAAACTCACGCTCGAAGCCATCACCGGCGGCGCGCCGCTGTCGGGTCCGACCCTGATGAAGCCGGCGATCTCGCCCGACGGCACGCGGGTCACCTTCCTGAAGGGCAAGGACAACGACCGCTTCCAGCTGGACCTGTGGCAATACGACATCGCCGCGGGCGAACAGCGCCTGCTGGTGGATTCGGCGGTGGTGCTGCCGAACGAAACGCTGTCGGACGAGGAGAAGGCGCGGCGCGAGCGCCAGCGCATCGCCGCCTTCCGCGGCATCGTCGAATACCAGTGGGCGCCGGACGCCGGCTCGCTGCTGTTCCCGCTGGGCGGGCAGCTGTATCTGTACGACCTGCGGCCTTCGACAGCCAACCCGGTGCGCAAGCTCACCACCGGCGAAGGTTTCGCCACCGACCCGAAGGTGTCGCCGCGCGGGCGCTACGTGAGCTTCGTGCGCGACCGCGACCTGTGGGTGATCGAACTGGCCAGCGGCCGCGAGATCCGCCTCACCGCCGACGGCAGCGAGGTGATCGGCAATGGCGTCGCCGAATTCGTCGCCGACGAGGAGATGGGCCGGCACACCGGTTACTGGTGGGCGCCGGACGATTCCGCCGTCGCCTACGCCCGCATCGACGAATCGGCGGTGCCGGTGCAGAAGCGCTACGAGGTCTATCCGGACCGCACCGAGGTGGTTGAGCAGCGTTACCCCGCCGCCGGCGACCCGAATGTGCGCATCTCCCTGCACGTCGCGACCTTGGGCGGGAAGATCGGACGCCGCGAAGTTTCCCTGGGCGACAACCCGGACATCTACCTTGCCCGCGTGAACTGGCGCGGCCCGGAGCGCCTGACGTTCCAGCGCCAGTCGCGCGACCAGCGCCGGCTGGAGCTGATCGAAGCCGATCTGGCCGACGGCAGGCAGCGCACCCTGCTGACCGAAACCGCGTCCACCTGGGTGCCCCTGCACGACGGCCTGAAGTTCCTGGCCGACGGGCGCTTCCTGTGGCTGTCCGAGCGCAGTGGATTCGAACATCTTTATCTGCACGACGCCGACGGCCAGCCGCTGCGCGCGCTGACGGCGGGCGACTGGACCGTGGACGCGCTGCTGGGCGTGGACGAGGCCGCGGGTTTCGCCTACGTCGCCGGCACGAAGGATTCGCCGCTGGAAAAACACGTCTACGCGGTGCCGCTGGCCGGCGGCGAACCGAAGCGGCTTACCGCGACACCCGGCATGCATGAAGCAGTGTTCAGCGCGAACGCGAAGGTGTTCGTCGACCTGTGGTCGAATCCCGCCACGCCGCCGCAGACCGAGCTGTTCCAGGCCGACGGCACGCGCCTGGCGACCCTGGTCGCGAACGACCTCGCCGATCCCGCCCACCCTTACGCGGCCTTCCGCGCCGCGCACCGGCCGGTCGAGTTCGGCGAACTGAGCGCCGCCAGCGGCGAGACCCTGCACTACAGCCTGATCAAGCCCGAGGGTTTCGACCCGTCGAAGAAATACCCGGTGGTGGTCTACGTCTACGGCGGCCCTGCCGCCCAGACCGTGCTGCGCGCCTGGCCCGGCCGCACCGACGCGCTCTTCAACCAGTACCTGGCCCAGAACGGCTACGTGGTGTTCTCGCTCGACAACCGCGGCACGCCGCGGCGCGGGGCGAAGTTCGGCGGCGCACTCTACGGAAAGCAGGGCACGGTGGAGGTCGAGGACCAGAAGGCGGGCGTGGCCTTCCTGCGCACCCAGCCCTGGGTGGACGGCGAACGCATCGGCGTGCACGGCTGGAGCAACGGCGGCTACATGAGCCTGATGCTGCTGGCCCAGGCCAGCGACCACTACGCCTGCGGCATCGCCGGCGCGCCGGTCACCGACTGGGCGCTGTACGACACCCACTACACCGAGCGCTACATGGACCATCCGGCGCGCAACGTGGACGGCTACCGCACCGCCTCGGTGTTCAGCCACCTCGACGGCCTGCGCTCGAAGCTGCTGCTGGTGCACGGCATGGCCGACGACAACGTGCTGTTCTCGAATTCGACCAAGCTGATGTCGGACCTGCAGAAGCGCGGCACGCCCTTCGAGCTGATGACCTACCCCGGCGCCAAACACGGCCTGCAGGGCGCCGACCTGCTGCACCGCTACCGGCTCAGCGAGGCGTTTTTCGCCCGCTGCCTGAAGGACTGAGGCGGGCGCGGACGGCTTCGGCGATCCGCTCCAGCGTCGCGCGGTCCGGGGTAAGCGGCGGCGTCGGATACAGGCGGAACAGGTCGTCGCCGATCCGCCGCGGGTGCACGTGCACATGCAGGTGCGGCACTTCCTGGAACCCCGCTTCGCCGATCGAATGCCAGAGGCTGAGGCCTTCGTTCGGAAACGCCTCGCCGACCGCGCGGGTGACCCGCACGATCATGGCCATCAGCGCGGCGCCCGTGGGTCCGTCGAGCTCACGGACGTCGGCGAGGTGCCGGCGCGGCACCACCAGCACGTGGCCGGGATTGGCCTGCCGCAGGTCGACGAAGGCGGCGGCGTGCTCGTCCTCGCAAATCAGGCTGGCGGGCAGCTCACCGCGCAGGATCTCGCAGAAGACACATTCGCCCGAGGCTTGCGCGGTGTTCACCGCGCGATCTGCACCAGCGCCGGCGCATGGTCGCTCGGCCGTTCCCATTCGCGCGGTTCGCGGTCGATGCTGGCGCCGACGCAGCGGGGCTTCAGCGCGTCGCTGACCAGGCACAGGTCGATGCGCAGGCCGAGGTTGCGGCGGAAGCCGGCGGCGCGGTAGTCCCACCAGCTGAACACGCCGCCCTCCTGATGGTGGAGGCGGTAGCTGTCGTGCAGGCCCAGGTCGAACAGGCGTTTCAGCGCGGCGCGTTCCGCCGTGGACGTGAGGATGGAGCTGTCGTTCCAGATCGCAGGATCGTGCACGTCGCGGTCGTCGGGCGCGATGTTGAAATCGCCCAGCACCACCAGGTTGGGGTGCGCCCTGATCTCTTCCGCCAGCCAGCCGTGCACGGCATCGAGCCAGCGCAGCTTGTAGTCGTATTTTTCGGTGCCCACGTCCTGGCCGTTGACCACGTACAGGTTGACGATGCGCAGGCCGCCGACGGTGGCGGCCAGCACGCGTTTCTGTTCGTCGGCGAAACCCGGGATGGCCATCACGCAGCTGGCCTCGTGGATGGGTTCGCGCGCCAGTATGGCCACGCCGTTGTAGGTCTTCTGGCCGCAGAACACGCTGCGGTAGCCCAGCG
>CAMLKR010000029.1 GCA_946480565.1 uncultured Arenimonas sp.
TCGAGTCGATCCCGGACGTGTGGGCGATCGACCAGGTGTTCCCGATCGTGCCGATAGCGCGCCTGGACGAGGCGCCCGACCGCCGCGGCGTCATCGCCGACCTGACCTGCGACTCCGACGGCCGCATCGACACCTATGTCGAGTCCGAGGCGCTCGATTCCTCGCTGCCGCTGCACTCGCCGCGCGCCGGCGAAAGCTACCGCCTGGGCATCTTCATGGTCGGCGCCTACCAGGAGACGCTGGGCGACATCCACAACCTGTTCGGCGACACCGATACCGCCAACGTGCAGCTGGACGCCAGCGGCGGCTATTCGGTGACCCGCCAGCGCCGCGGCGACACCACCGACGTGATGCTGGACTATGTCGGCTACGACCTGGCCGAGCTGCGCGCCGCCTACAAGGCCAAGGTGGAGGCCGCGAACCTGCCGCCGGCCGAGGCCGCGATGATGCTGGTGGACCTGGAGACCGGGCTCACCGGCTACACCTACCTGCACGAAGAGCATGCTGGCCGAGAGCCGGCCTCCGGAGACCGCGCATGAGCGCCGGGTTCATCGGCCTGGGCGCGATGGGCGCGCCGATGGCGGGCCACCTGGCCGCGCGCGGCCTGCTGTCGGTGGTCGACAACCGCAGCCGCGACAAGGCCGGCGCGCTGGCCGCGCAGCTGGGCGTGCGTGCCGCGGCGACGCACGGCGATTTCGCCGATTGCCGCGTGGTCGCGCTTTGCGTGCCGATGGACGCCGACGTGATGCAGCAGGTGACCGCGCTGGCCGCGGTGCTCAAGCCCGGCAGCGTCGTTGTCGACCACAGCACGGTGTCGGTGAACACCGCCCGCGCCGCCCAGGCGCTGCTGGCCGGCAAGGGCATCGGCTTCCTCGACGCGCCGGTGTCGGGCGGCGTCGAAGGCGCGCGCAACGGCAAGCTCAGCGTGATGGTGGGCGGCGACGCCGCCGATCTCGAAATCGCGCGCCCGGTGCTGGAGGCCTACGCCGCGCGCATCACCCACATGGGCGCGACGGGCGCCGGCCAGGCGACCAAGGCCGTGAACCAGGTGCTGGTGGCCGGCATCAACGAAGCGGTCTGCGAGGGCCTGGCCCTGGGCGAAAAACTCGGCCTGGACCCGGAAAAGCTGCTGCCGACCCTGATGGCCGGCGCGGCGGGCAACTGGTTCCTGGAAAAACGCGGCGCCACGATGCTGCGCGGCCAGTTCACGCCGGGCTTCAAGTGCGGGCACCTGCTCAAGGACCTGCACATCGTCCAGGGCATGGCGCGCGAGGCCGGTATCCGCGCGCCGGTGATCGGACAGGCGCTGGCGGACTATGCCGAACTGGTGCAGCGGGGCGAGGCCGACGCCGACACCTCGGCGCTGATCCAGCTCAAGCGGATGGCTGGCGGCTGACCCAGTCGAGCGCGCTGGCTTCGTCGAAGAACAGCCGCAGGAAATGGATGCCCAGGTTGCCGCACTGGATGGCGTAGAACTCGAAGTCGGCGCGCGAGGGCGAGTCCTCGCCGATCAGGATGGCGATGCGCAGGTCGGCGCCGAAACCGGCGTCCTCGCCGCGTTTGGGCATGTCGAAGATCTCCGCAGCGCCCAGCACCAGCCGGGTGCGGCGGTGGTCCACCAGGAACCGGGCGCAGCCCTTGGCGTGGCCGGCCATCACCGCGTCGCGGGTCAGCTGGCGCAGCTGCTGGCGGTCGGCCGGGCCCTCGGCGGTCACCCGGATCACGCCGTGGTCTTCGAGGTGGTCGACGGTCCAGCCCATGGCCTGCGTGGACGCCTCCGGCTCCGGTGCTATTGCGCGCGGATGGCCACGGCTTCGATGCCGTGGCTGCCCAGCGCCTGCTTGGCCGACGCCAGCGTGCTGGCGTTCGGATACGGTCCCAGGCGCACGCGGTAGATCGTGCCGCCCTGGATCTCGGCTGCTTCCACCCGCGCCACTTCGCCGGTCAGGGCGATGCGCGCCTTCAGCGCCTCGGCGTCCGAGGACGAGCGGAAGGCGCCGGCCTGGATCAGGTAGCGCGGGCCGTCGGCGGTTTCCGGCGTTTGGGCCTCTGCCGGCGACTCCGCTTCGGCCTGGGCCTGGGCGCTGAGTTCGGCGTCGGGAATGATGACTTCCTTGTCGCGCAGCACGTCGTAGAAGTCGTACTTGGGCTTCTTCGGCTCGGGCGCGTCCTGGGCCACCGGCTCCTCGGACGCGGCCGGCGCCCGCGCTTCCGGATCGGGCTTGGGCAAGAGGCTGTCCACGTCGCGCCACTGGCCGCGCAGCACCAGGCCGACCGTGATCACGGCGCCGACCAGCAGGCCGACCAGCAGCCACACCCAGCCCGGCGTGCCCTGGCCGCCATTGCGGCGCGCCTGGTTCTTGCTGGAACGTCTTGCCATCACATGGTCTCCGGGGCGGACACGCCGAGCAGGGCCAGGCCGTTGGCCAGCACCTGCTGGGTCGCCTTGCTCAGGCCCAGGCGCGCATTGCGCAGCTCTTCGTCGGGCACGAGGATGGGCTGGGCGTTGTAGAAGCCGTGGAAGGCCGCGGCGAGTTCACGAAGGTAGTTGGCCAGCACCTGGGGCGCACGGTTCTCGGCGGCGGTTTCGACCACTTCCGGATAACGCATCAGCTCGTCCAGCAGCTCTTCTTCCTGCGGCTGGGCCAGGCGGTGGCGCGCGGCTTCGGCGGCGCTGCGGTGGTAGCTCATCTGCTTCTCGGCCAGCTGGCGGAATAGGCTGGCGATGCGCGCATGGGCGTACTGGATGTAATACACGGGGTTTTCGTTCGAGCGGCTCTTGGCCAGGTCGAGGTCGAAGTCCAGGTGCTGGTCGTTGCCGCGCATGACGTAGAAGAAGCGCGCGGCGTCGGTCCCGACTTCCTCGCGCAGTTCGCGCAGGGTGACGAAGCTGCCGGCGCGGGTGGACATCTGCACGCGCTCGCCGCCGCGGAAGAGGATGGCGAACTGCACCAGCTCGACGTCGATCTTCGACGGGTCCAGGCCCAGGCCCTTGGCGGCGGCCTTCAGCCGCGCGATGTAGCCGTGGTGGTCGGCGCCGAAGATGTAGATCGCGCGCTCGAAGCCGCGTTCGAACTTGCTCAGCAGGTAGCCGAGGTCCGAGGCGAAATAAGTGGTGACGCCGTTCTCGCGGCGCACCACGCGGTCCTTGTCGTCGCCGAAGTCGGTGGCGCGGAACCACAGCGCGCCGTCCTGTTCGTACAGGTGGCCGTTGGCCTGCAGGGTCGCGATGGCGCGATCCACGTAGCCATCGGTCATCAGCGAGCGTTCGGAGAAGAAGTTGTCGTGGTGCACGCCGAAACCCGCGAGGTCGTCGCGGATGTCGCCCAGGCACCAGGTCAGGCCGGCCTCGAACACGCTGCGGTAGCCGGCTTCGCCGAGCAGCTGCTTGGCGCGGGCGATCAGGGCGTCGACGTGGCTTTCCTTGTCGCCGCCCTGGCCTTCGTCGGCCGGCAGGCCGTCGGTGATCTCGATGGCGCTGCGGCGCAGGGAGTCGCCGGCCTTCGCGCGCAGGGCGCGGGCGATGTCGACGACGTACTCGCCCTTGTAGCCGTTGTCCGGGAAGCGCACGTTGACGCCGCCCAGCTCCTCGTAGCGCAGCCAAACCGACACGGCCAGGATGTCCATCTGGCGGCCGGCGTCGTTGACGTAGTACTCGCGCTGCACCTTGTGGCCGGCCGCGTCCAGCAGCGCCGCGACGCTGGCGCCGTAGGCGGCGCCGCGGCCGTGGCCGACGTGCAGCGGGCCGTTCGGGTTGGCCGAGACGAACTCCACGGTCACCGATTCGCGGGTGCCGGTGGGCTGGCGGCCGTAGTCCTTGCCCAGCTCGAAGACCCGGCGCACGGTGCCCAGGCGGCAGCCGCGGGCCAGGGTGAAGTTGATGAAACCGGGACCGGCGATGCTGACCTTCTCCACGTGCTGGGAGCTGGGCAGGGTGGCGACCAGCAGGTCGGCCAGCTCGCGCGGCTTCATGCCGGCCGGCTTGGCCAGCAGCAGGGCGATGTTGGTCGCATAGTCGCCGTGCTCGCGCGACTTGGTGCGTTCGATCACGAAGTCCGGCGTCGCCAGGTCCTGGGCCAGGCGGCCATGCCGCCGCAGGTCCAGCAGGGACTGCGCCACCAGTTCGCGAAGATGCTCTTTCACGGGTTCGAATTCCGCATAGGGGAACTGCCTATTCTAGCGCGGGCCGACGGGGCCGCTGTCATGGGGCTGTCACCCGGGCCGCGGACAATGCCGGTCGCGGACTAGACACCGCTCCCTCCCAATTGTCGGCCCGGTGTTCGCATCGGGATCCGGGGCAAGGACCGGCCTTCGGGCCGGTCTTTTTTTGCCCGGGTTCAGGCCATCGCCACCGATTCGGCCCGGCATAGGGCCAGGAAGGCGTCCAGCACGGCCTGTCCGCTGGCCGGCGGCTGGTCCTCGAAACGCTGCAGCAGCCCCTGGCTGACCCGGCGGACCCTGGGGCCGTTCCCGGCTTTCGCCGGTCCGAACACCCGCTCGCCCTCGCGCGAACAGAACTGGTGCAGTTCGAAGAAGTAATGGGTCTGGCCCCGGCTCAGGAAACCCAGGCAGGTCGGCGCGCTGGCGGCGCGGTCCAGGGCCCGGCCGGCGCGGCGCTCCCGCTCACGGCACAGGCGCAGGGCGCTCTGGGCCAGCAGCAGGAAGTCCTCGCCGACATTGGCGGTATCCAGGTCGGCGGCCAGCCGGGCCAGGCGTTCGCCGCGGCGGGCGGCGGGATCGGCGCGCCATTCCGGGCGTTCGCCGTCGAGCCACAGGCCCAGGCTGCGGGCCAGCGAGCCCCCCGCCGCCGTGGCCAGGTCACCGTTGTCGGCATGGGGCAGGGGCCGGGCATCGAAGGTGCTGCCGGCGATCATCAGCTCCAGGGCGACGTGAAGCTCGCGGTCGCGCACCGGATCGAAGCCGCAGGCGGACAGGATGCGGAAGGTCTCGGCGATGCTCGCGGCCTCGTTGCCGCCGACCGGCCCGGGCACGTCGAAGGTCTCGCGCTGGCGCAGGTCGTGGCAGGCGGAGAACAGCAGCAGGGCCAGCCAGTCGGCCGCCGGCAGCCCGCCGTCCCCCAGGCTGTCCATCACCAGGCCGAGCCGGCGTTCGCCGAGTTCGAGCACGTGGTCTTCGTTGTGGTAGTCGTGCGGATCCTGGCCGAACCCGCCATGGCGCAGGCCCAGCCGGCAGAGCGCCAGCAGGGCGGCATCGGCGTGCTGGGGCGAGCCGGCGCCGGCGGTGGCGCGTTCGACCATGGCCTCGATGCGGGCCGGGATGTCGGGACGCTGCTCAAGCAGCAGCCGGCGCGCCGAAGACGGATCCGGCAGCGCCCGCTCGCTGGCGTCGGCGGCATAGAGGCTGGAATACCCGAGGATCACGCCCGCTCCCGGCAACGGCGGCCTGCCGCTGGGGGAGTATACGCAGCGGCGGGCAGGGACCAGCCACCGGGCTAGAGGGCCCCCAGCCGCGCCATCGAGCAGGGCGGGCCGTCGCCGATGATGAAGTGGTCCAGCAGCCGGACTTCGACCAGGGCCAGGGCCTGTTTCAGCCGCGCCGTCACCGCCCGGTCGGCGGCGCTGGGTTCGGCGCTGCCGCTGGGGTGGTTGTGGCCGATGATCACCGCGGCCGCGTGGTGGGCCAGGCAGCGCTGCACGACCTCCCGCGGGTGCACCTCGGCGCCGTCGAGGGTGCCGCGGAACAGTTCCTCGAACGCGATCACCCGGTGCCGGGTGTCCAGGAACAGGCAGGCGAAAACTTCGTAAGGCAGCGCCCGGAGCCGTCGGGCGAGGTAGTCGCCGGCCAGGCCGGGTTCGGTCAGCGCCTCGCCGCGCGCCAGGTGCTGGGCCAGGTGCCGGGTGCCGAGCTCCAGCGCCCCGGCCAGGGCGCTGGCGCGGGCCGGGCCCAGCCCCGGCAGGCGCGCCAGCTCCGCCGCGGGGCGGTCGAGCAGGCCGCGCAGCCCGCCGCATTGCTCTAGCAGCCGGCGCCCCAGGTCCACGGCCGTTTCGCCGCGGGGCCCGGAGCCCAGGAACAGGGCCAGCAGTTCGGCGTCGGAAAGGCGCGGCGGGCCAAGGGCCAGCAGTTTCTCCCGGGGTCGTTCGCCTTCCGGCCAGTCGCGTATCTGCATGGCGCCAGACTGGCCTGCCGGACGGACCGGCGGCATCCGGGCTGCAGGGGGCTTCGGGTAAGCTAGCGACGCGCGATCACGTAGGGAAACAACAGGTGGCCGAACTCCAGGGACAACGCATCCTGCTGGGCGTCAGCGGCGGCATCGCGGCCTACAAGGCGGCCGAGCTGGTGCGCCGGCTGCAGGACGCCGGTGCCGAGGTGCGCGTGGTGATGACGGCGTCGGCCCTGCATTTCGTCGGCTCCACCACCTTCCAGGCGCTATCCGGCCACCCGGTGCGCAGCTCGCTCTGGGACGAGGCCGCCGAGGCTGCGATGGGCCACATCGAACTGGCGCGCTGGGCCACGCGGGTGCTGGTCGCCCCGGCCAGCGCCAACACGCTCGCGCGCCTGGCCCAAGGCCGCGCCAACGACCTGCTGAGCACCCTGTGCCTGGCCACCGAAGCGCCGCTGATGGTGGCGCCGGCGATGAACCGGGTGATGTGGGCGCATCCGGCCACCCAGGCCAATGTGGCGACCCTGGTCAGCCGCGGGGTCGAGGTGCTGGGGCCGGCCACCGGCGACCAGGCCTGTGGGGAAGTCGGCGCCGGCCGCCTGCTGGAGCCGGCGCAGATCGTCGCCGCCGTGGTCGCCGGCGCGCCGCCGCCGCGTCTGGCCGGCCGCCGCCTGCTGGTGAGCGCGGGCCCCACCTTCGAGGACATCGACCCGGTGCGGTTCATCGGCAACCGCAGCTCCGGCAAAATGGGCTTCGCGGTGGCCGCTGCGGCGCGTGCGATGGGTGCGCAGGTGACCCTGGTCGCCGGCCCGGTGTCGCTGCCGACCCCGGCCGGCGTGCGCCGCATCGACGTGCGCCGCGCCGCGCAGATGCGCGAGGCGGTGCTGGCCGAACTTCCCGGCCACGATGTCTACCTGGGCGCCGCCGCGGTCGCCGACTACACGCCGGCGGAGACGCTGCCGCAGAAGATCAAGAAGTCGGGCGAAACCCTGACCATCCAGCTGGTGCGCACCGCCGACATCCTGGCCGAGGTCGCCGCGCACCCGCAGCGGCCGCGGCTGGTGGTGGGCTTCGCGGCCGAAACCCAGGACATGGAGGCCTATGCCCGCGACAAGCTGCTCCGCAAGGGCCTGGACCTGATCGCCGCCAACGACGTCGGCCGCGCCGGCCAGGGCTTCGAGTGCGACGACAACGCGCTGTCGGTCTTCTGGCGCGAAGGCCGCCACGACATCGCCCACGGCCCGAAGTCGCGGGTCGCGCGCGACCTGCTGGCCCTGGTGGCCGAACGGCTGGAGGCGGCGCGATGAGCCGGGAGGTCGAGTTCCGTTGCCTGGACGAGCGCCTGGGCCGCGACTTCCCGCTGCCCGACTACGCCACCGCGCACTCGGCCGGGATGGACCTGCGGGCGATGATCGACCAGCCGATCGAACTGGCGCCGGGCGAGGCCCAGCTGGTGCCGACCGGCATGGCCATCCACATCGGCGACCCGGGCGTGTGCGCGGTGATCCTTCCGCGCTCCGGCCTGGGCCACAAGCAGGGCCTGGTGATGGGCAACCTGGTCGGCCTGATCGACGCCGACTACCAGGGCCCGCTGATGGTGAGCCTCTGGAATCGCGGACGCTTACCGGTCACCATCGCGCCTGGGGATCGTGTCGCCCAGCTGGTGTTCCTGCCGGTGGTGCGGGCGACGTTCCGGCAGGTTGATCAATTCGAACGCAGTGCGCGCGGCGAAGGTGGCTTCGGCCACACCGGCGTGCGCTGACGGAACGGCGCAGGCCGCTCCGGAACCAGGGGGTAGCATGAAATCACCGGCACTAGGCTCGCTCAAATCCGTCAAACCGAACGTGCTCCTGGCCCTGCTGGCGCTGGGCGCGGCGGCCTGGTTCGGGTGGCAGGGCGTCCAGGCCTCGAAGGTCGAATCCCTGGGCGAGCGGGCCGGCCAGGTTCGGGCCGAAGTCGCCCTTGAACTGGGCGAGCGCCTGAAGGACGCCACGGCCCGGCTCGACGCCACCCGCTCGAGGATCGCGCTGGCCACGGCCCTGGGCCGGGGCGACACGCAGACGGCGAACGACCTGGTCACCGACCGCTGGGAGGGCGTGGAGGCGGTCGAATGGCACGCTCCCGGCCTCGACGCCGCCTACGAGGACCCGACCGCCTTCGGCTTCGGCAAGCTGGGCATCCTCGAGCTGGCCCTGCAGCAGAATTCGACCCAGGCCGCCGTGGTGAAGGACGCCGGCGGTCCGCGCCTGGGCCTGGCCGCCCCGGTGGTCGAGGACGGCAAGGTGCTTGCCCTGGTCTACGTGCGCCTGCCGCTGTCGGCCCTGGTCGAGCCTCTGCAGTCCGCCGCCCTGGACGGCGGCTACCTGGCCCTGCGCCAAGGCCAGCACACGGTGCTCGAACAGGGCGACACCGAACTGGCGAAGATGGCGGAAGTCGGCGCGGTCGCGATTCCCGGCAGCCAGCTGCGGGTGGTCGCGGCGGCCCCGGCCGGCGACAGCGGCCTCGGCACGGGGGTGAGCTATCTGCTGGCGGTGCTGGCGGCCCTGGTCGGCGTCGTCCTGGTCCTGCTGCCGCGCCTGAGCGGCCTCAGCATCCGCCGCAAGTCCGCCGAAACCGAGGAAGCCGAGCAGCCCACGCTGGCCCAGCTCAAGGAAGCCGGCGCGCTGGAGCCTGCCGCCGCGGCCGCGGCGCCGGTCACCAAGGCCTCGGTGCCGGCCGCCGCCGCGCCGCGCGCGGTGCTCGACCGCAGCATCTTCCGCGCCTACGACATCCGCGGCGTGGTCGGAAAGACGCTCGACGTCGAAACCGCGCGCCTGATCGGCCAGGCCATCGGCAGCGTCATGCAGCAGCAGGACGCCCGCACGATCGTGGTCGGCCGCGACGGCCGGCTGTCCTCGCCGCAGATGGCCGAGGCGCTGATCGACGGCCTGCGCAGGGCCGGCCGCGAGGTCATCGACATCGGCGAAGCCCCGACCCCGGTCGTGTACTTCGGCGCCTACCACCTGCGCGCCGGCTCCTGCGTGTCGGTCACCGGCAGCCACAACCCGCCGGACTACAACGGCTTCAAGATCGTCATCGAGGGCGAAACCCTGGCCGGCGATGCCATCCAGAAGCTGTACGAGCGCATCGCGGAGAACCGCCTGCACACGGCCGACAGCCAGGGCCTGGTGAGCCGCCGCGACATCTCCGACGACTACATCCAGCGCATCGCCGGCGACATCCAGATCGAGCGCAAGCTGCGTGTGGTGGTGGACTGCGGCAGCGGCATCGCCGGCGCCATCGCGCCGCGTCTGCTGGAAGCCATCGGCGCCGACGTCGAGCCGCTGTTCTGCGAGGTCGACGGCACCTTCCCGCACCACCATCCGGACCCCAGCGACCCGCACAACCTGCAGGACCTGGTGAACGTGGTGAAGCGCGTGGACGCCGACCTGGGCCTGGCCTTCGACGGCGACGGCGACCGGCTGGGCGTGGTCACCAAGTCCGGCGAGATGATCTACCCCGACCGCCTGCTGATGCTGTTCGCGGCCGACGTGCTGGAACGCAACCCCGGCGCCTGCGTCATCTACGACGTCAAGTGCACCGGCCACCTGGCCATGCACATCCTGCGCCACGGCGGCAGCCCGCTGATGTGGAAGACCGGGCATTCGCTGATCAAGGCCAAGATGCGCGAGACCGAGGCCGAGCTGGCCGGCGAGATGAGCGGCCACTTCTTCTTCCGCGAGCGCTGGTACGGCTTCGACGACGGCATCTACGCGGCGGCGCGCCTGCTCGAGATCCTGTCCAGCCGCGGCGAGACCCCGCAGGAAGTGTTCGACACGCTGCCCAAGGGCGTGTCCACCCCGGAGCTCAAGATCGAGGTCGAGGAAGGCCAGCAGTACGCCTTCATCGAGAAGTTCCTGGCCCAGGCCAAGTTCGAGGGCGCGCGCATCGCCACCATCGACGGCCTGCGCGCCGACTGGCCGGACGGCTGGGGCCTGGTGCGGGCGTCCAATACGACGCCGGTGCTGGTGCTGCGCTTCGACGCCAAGGACACCGAGGCGCTGGAGCGCATCAAGGAAGCGTTCCGCCGGCAGCTGCTGGCGGTGGACCCGGGCTTGTCGCTGCCGTTCTGAGTCAGGTGGCCGGGGCTTCGGCCCCGGCTTCGGTGGCCGGCGCTGGCGTGGTAATTGCCGGTGCCGCCGGTTTGGGCGCCTTGAGTTCGCGGAACCGCTCGATCAGCCGGACCAGCTCCTTGTCCAAATCGAGCAGCTCTCCCTGCTTGAGCACGAGCATCTGCTGCTGCTTGATCATCTCGCTGTGCAGCTCGCGGATGGTGGCCACCTGATTTGCGTTGACCGGCTGGCCGGCCAGCTCGGCCTCCGACGCCTGCGACAGCAGGCCGGTGAGGCTGGCGCGCTGGCTGCCGATGCCGGCTTCGATCGCATCGAGCGTCTGCTGCATCAGCTCGAGGCGGACCTGGAACGATCGCTTCAGGTCCTCCTCGGTCTGGAACGAGGCGATCATCGCCTCTTCGGTCATGCGCGCCTGTTCGGCGTCCTTTTCGGCGCGCGCCCGCTCGGCGTCGGCCTTTTCCTTGGCGATCCGCTCCTCGCTGGTGAGCGCGCGGTCCACCTGGGCGGTAGCCATGCCGCTCTGCGCGTTGATCTCGGTGCGCGCCTGGTCCACGGCCTCGGCCGGCAGGGTGTCGCTGAACTGGACCTTGCCGTCCTTGTCCACCCAGCGGTAGAGCTTCTTGGGTTTTTCCTGGGCGCCGGCCAGGCCGGCGGCCAGTACGGCGGAGATCACGGCGAAGCTGAGAAGTTTGCGGACCACGGGTGACTCCGGTCAGTCGGCCTGGCTGCCATATTGCGAACGATACGCCAGCAGCGCGGCCTTGTGCGCGGCGATCTCCGGCCGTTCGTCGGCATGTGCCAGCAGCTCGTCCAGTCCCGCGATGGCGTGCACCGGCAAGCCGAACTCGGCAGTAACTTCCTGGGCCGCGGAGCGCCGGCCGGCCTGGCCGCGCTCCTGGCGGTCCAAGGCGATCAGCACGCCGCAGGGTTCGCCGCCGGCGGCGCGGATGGTCTGGATGGATTCGCGGATGGCGGTGCCGGCGGTGATCACGTCGTCCACGATCAGCACCCGGCCGGCCACCGGCGCGCCGATCAGCAGGCCGCCCTCGCCGTGGGTCTTGGCCTCCTTGCGGTTGAAGGCGACCGGCAGGTCGCGGCCGCGCCGGGCCAGGGCCACGGCCAGGGTGGTCGCCAGCGGGATGCCCTTGTAGGCCGGGCCGAACAGCATGTCGAAGCCCAGCCCGGCGTCTTCCAGCGCATCGGCGTAACACTCGCCCAGCGTCGCCAGCGCGGCGCCCGAGTCGAACAGGCCGGCGTTGAAGAAGTAGGGGCTGGTGCGGCCGGACTTGAGGCTGAATTCGCCGAAGCGCAGCACGCGGCGCGCCAGCGCCAGGTCGAGGAAGCGGCTCTGGTGGGGTTTCACGTTCGGTCCCGGCGGCGGAAAAGGTAATTGTGCTACAGCCGCGGCCACGCCGGCAGGCCGGATTCGGCTAACCTTCGTCATCCAAACCATCGGGCCTGCGCCGTGAGAATCATCAGCTTCAACGCCAACGGGCTGCGCTCAGCCGCCACCAAGGGTTTCTTCGACTGGCTGCCGGGCCAGGACGCCGACCTGGTCTGCGTGCAGGAAACCAAGGCCCAGGAGCACCAGCTGCGGGTGCCGGAACTGCTTCCGCCCGGGTACACGGCCTATTTCCGCGACGCCACTACCAAGAAGGGCTACAGCGGCGTCGGCATCTACACGCGCCGCGAGCCGGACGAGATCCGCACCGCGCTGGGTTGGGACGAGTTCGACGAAGAGGGACGCTATCTCGAGGCCCGCTTCGGGAACCTCAGCGTGGTCTCGCTCTATTTCCCGTCCGGTTCGTCCGGCGACGTGCGCCAGCAGTTCAAGTTCCGCTGCATCGACTGGATCACGCCGATCTTCGACCAGTGGCTCGGGAGCGGCCGCGACTACGTCATCTGCGGCGACTGGAACATCGTGCACACCCGCAAGGACATCCGGAACTGGACCTCGAACCAGAAGAACTCCGGCTGCCTCCCGGAGGAGCGCGCCTGGCTCGACACGCTTTTCCTCGAGCGCGGCTGGGTCGACAGCTACCGGCACCTCAAGCCCGAGGGAGAGGACTACACCTGGTGGAGCCAGCGCGGCGCGGCCCGCGCCAAGGACGTCGGCTGGCGCATCGACTACCAGGTGGTCACGCCTTCGCTGCGCGACCGGCTCAAGGCATGCGCGATCCACCCGACGCCGCGCTTCTCCGACCACGCGCCCTACGTGGTCGACTACGCATGACGACCGCCGCGTCCTGGCGCGACCAGTTGCCCGCGGGCATCCGGCCCTACGTCGAGAAGGAGCCGCTGGCCGCCTTCATGCTGGGCATCTCGTCGGGCTTCCCGTACGCGATGATCGGCGCGACGCTCACCACGCGGCTGGCGCAGGACGGCATCGACAAGAAATCGGTCACCGCTTTCTCGCTGGCCTTCCTGGTCTACAACGTCAAGTTCCTGTGGGCCCCGCTGGTGGACGGGCTGCGGCTGCCGCTGATCGGCCGCCTGGGCCAGCGCGTGTCCTGGCTGCTGTTCGCTGGCGTGGCGGTGATGGCGGCGGTGGCCTGGCTGGGCATGCTCGATCCCAGCGACGACCTGGCGCGGTTCGCGATCGCCGCGGTGCTGGTCGGCGCCGCCGGCGCCACCTACGACATCGTCATCGACGCCTACCGAATCGAGACGCTGCGGCCGGAGCAGCTGGGCGTGGGTTCGGGCATGTCGCAATATGGCTGGCGCATCGGCTCGGTGGCGGCGGGCTCGCTGGCGCTGTACGTGGCGACCCAGGGCGACTGGACCAGCGCCTATCTGCTGTGCGCGGCCTTCGCGCTGCCGGCGATGCTCACCGGGCTGGTGCTGGGCGAGCCTGCGCGGCATGTCGCTATTTCAACCCAGCGTGGCCTGCGCCAGGCCTGGACGGCGGTGTCGGGCCCGCTGCTGGAGTTCATGCAGCGCCGCGGCGCGCTGCTGGTGCTGCTGTTCGTGCTGCTGCACAAGATCGGCGACACGCTGGCCAATCTCACGCTGCGCCTGCTGGTGAACGACCTGGGTTTCAGCAACGAGGAGATCGCGACCTGGGACGTCGGCGTCGGCTTCTTCGCCTACCTGGTCGGCATCTTCATCGGTGGTTTCCTGTATGCCCAGCTGGGCATGAAACGTTCGGTGCTGGTGGCCCTGGTGCTGATGGCGCTGTCGAACCTGAGCTTCGCCTGGCTGGCCGCGGCTGGCCATTCGAACGCATTGCTGGCCTTCACCATCGGCTTCGAGAACATCGCCAGCGGCATCGGCGGCGTGGTCGTGGTGGCCTATCTGTCGGCGCTGTGCAACCTCGCCTTCACCGCGACGCAGTTCGCCCTGCTGTCGGCGGCGGCGAGCATCGTCGGCCGCCTGGTCACCGGCACCACCGCTGGCGCGTTGATCGAATCGCTCGGTTACGTCCAGTTCTACCTGCTGACCACGATCGTGGCCCTGCCCGGCGTGCTGCTGTACCTGTTCATGTTGCGCGCGGGTCTGATCGAACGATCGCTCGGCGACGCGGGGCGGCCGTCGTCGGCCGGATGATCGCGATCCGCGACAAAGGCTTGCAGTCGGCGCCCCGGCCCGTATGCTGGAACCCCCCCGAGGTTCAAGGCCATGGCCGATTTCCTGTTGCGCGACATTGACGAGCGTGTGGCCGAGCGCATCAAGGAGATCGCGCGCCAGAAGGGTTGGCCGCTGAACGACGTGATCCTGCTGCTGGTGAAGCAGGCGCTCGGCCTGGCCGAACCCGAGCCGCCGCCGGTCCCCGGCGACATCGCGCGCCTGACCGGCGCCTGGAATGACGACGAGAGCCGGGCCTTCCAGGAAGCGATGGCGGCGCTGACCAGCCTGCCCGATGACGCGCCGGCCTATCTGCTCGACGAGAAGGGCAACAAGATTCCCGGGCAGTGACCCGCCCGGATGGTTTCAGGGGGCATGGACCGCGCCCAGCACTCGCGGGCCGCGGGCGCCGGTGACGGTGGGCAGGTTGCCGGGTCGTCCGGCCAGCGTCTCCCGCGCCAGCCAGGCGAAGCCGGCGGCCTCGATGAAGTCCGGGTCCAGGCCCACGCTCGCCGTGCTCGCGACCGCGACGTCGGGCAGCCGCGCGGCGAGCCGCGCCATCAGCAGCGGATTGTGCGCGCCGCCGCCACAAACCAGCAGGCGGTCGCTCCGTGGCTGGGCTTCCAGCAGGGCGCGGGCGACGGTGGCGGCGCTGAGTTCGCAAAGCGTCGCCTGCACGTCCGCCGGCGCCGGCGTCGCACCGTCCATCCTCGCCTGCAGCCACTGCAGCTGGAACTGATCGCGGCCCGTGCTTTTGGGCGGCGGCAGCGTGAACCACGGGTCGGCCATCAGCCGCTCCAGCAGGGCATCGTCCACCGTCCCGGAGCGGGCGAAGGCCGCGTCGCGGTCGTAGGGCTGGCGGGTGTGCAGCGCGCACCAGGCATCCATCAGGCCGTTCGCGGGACCGGTGTCGAAGCCGCGTACGGCGCCCTCGCGCGGCAGCAGGGTCAGGTTGGCGATGCCGCCCAGGTTGAGGATGGCGCGGTCCTCGACGGGCGAGCGCAGCACCGCGGCATGGAAGGCCGGCATCAGCGGTGCGCCTTGTCCGCCGGCGGCGACGTCCCGGCGCCGGAAGTCGGCGACCGTGGTGAGGCCGGTGGCTTCGGCGATGACGCTGGCGTCGCCCAGCTGCTGGGTGAAGGGAGCGGGGCCGCGGGGATCGTGGCGCAGGGTCTGGCCATGCGAGCCGATCGCGGCCACCGCCGAAGGCGGCGTGCCGCTGTCGCGCATAGCCTGCAGCGCCGCGGCGGCGAAGGCCTGGCCGATGCGGGTGTCGAGCCGGCCCACGGCGTCGAGGCTGATCAGCGCGTCGGCCTGGGAAAGCCGAAGGATCTCGTCCGCCAGCTCGGCTTCGATCGGATAGGTGCGGCCGAAGACCAGGCGCGGCGCGGGATCGAAGGCGACCAGGGCGGCGTCGATGCCGTCCACGCTGGTGCCCGAGATCAGGCCAAGAAAAAGCCCGCCGGAGCCGGCGGGCGTTGAATACGGAGTCTGCGGATCGACCGCCATGCGGTCAACGTGCGGCGAGGCGCACGCCCTCCACGCGCTTGAGCTGGGCCACGGCCGGCGCGGTGGCGGCACGGAAGCGGGCCAGTTCGGCGCCGGCCAGCGGATCGGGCTTGGGCATGGTCACGGTGAGCGGATCGCGGTGCACGCCCTTGACCCGGAATTCGTAGTGCAGGTGCGGGCCGCTGGCCAGGCCGGTCATGCCGACGTAGCCGATGATCGCGCCCTGCGACACCCGGCTGCCGGTCTTGTACTTGCCGAAGCGCGACATGTGCCCGTAAAGCGTGGTGGTGCCGTTGCCGTGGTCGAGCACGACCGTGCGGCCGTAGCCGTTCTGCCAGCCCACGAAACTGACGCGCGCGTCGCCGGCGGCCATGATCGGCGTGCCGGTGCCGGCGGCGTAGTCCACGCCCTTGTGCGCGCGCACGGTGCCCAGCACCGGGTGCTTGCGCCGGGGGTTGAAGCGCGAGCTGATGCGGGCGAACTCGATCGGCATGCGCATGAAGCTCTTCTTCAGCGGGCGGCCGCTGAGGTCGAAATACTCGTCCTTGCCATTGCGCTGGTAGCGCAGGGCCGTGAACTCCTTGCCGCGGTTGATGAAGCTGGCGGCGACCACGCCGCCGCTGCGCAGGCGTTCGCCGTCGCGCCAGATCTCCTCGTAAACGACCTGGAAGCGGTCGCCGTCGCGCAGGTCCTGGGTGAAGTCGATGTCGTAGGAGAAGGCATTGGCCATCTGGTTGATGGCGGCGTTGCTCAGGCCGGCCTTGGCGCCGGCGGCATAAAGCGAGCTCGTGATCTCGCCGCTGGCGACCATCACCCGGCGCTCCAGCGGACGCTCGATCACCTTCTCGGCGATCTTGCCGTCGGCGAGGCTGAGCTCGACCCGGGCGGCTTCGTCGCGCTCGAAGCGCAGGCCGCGCAGCTGGCCGTCGTGGCCGAGGTCGAAGGCGATCTCGGCGCCGGCGCGCAGGCGCGACAACGTGCGTGCGCTCGGCTGTTCCAGCACGCGGTGCATCACCGAGGCCGGCACGCCCATCTGCTCGAACACGGCGCCGAGGGTTTGGCCGTTCTGCACGCGGACCACCTGCCAGGCGCTGCCGGCGGTGGCTTCGGCCGGCTTGCCCGGCATCGGCGGCAGCGGCAGGCTGAGGGTGGCGCGGTCGTTCGCACTTGCGCTGCGCATGGCGCTGGCGAAGCCGGGGATGATGGTGACGACCAACAGGGCGAGGAAGGCGAAGAGGCTGGCCAGCACCCAGTGCTCACGCGACCAGCGGCCGAGGGGGGAGGATTCGTGGTGCTGCAAAGGGATCTTCCCCGCGTGGGCCGAAAGTCGCGGTACGATAACCAGAGCGAAATAGTTGCGTCAAACCCTTGTCGCATCTGGATTTTTTGGCTTCCGCACTTTAACTTTCTATTAACCTGCCTTTAACGCCCGGGCCGCTTCCGCCGCCCCCGCCCTGAATACGAGCCCCGATACGTTCATGTCCGACCTCAAAGACGCCCTCGAAACCATCGGCCGCGGCGCCGAGGAGATCCTGAAGCCCGAGGAGCTGGCCGCCCGCCTGGCGCTGGGGCGGCCGCTGCGCGTGAAGGCCGGCTTCGACCCGACCGCACCCGACCTGCACCTCGGGCATACGGTGCTGCTCAACAAGATGCGGCAGTTCCAGGACCTGGGCCACCAGGTGATCTTCCTGATCGGCGACTTCACCGGGATGATCGGCGACCCGACCGGGAAGAACGCGACGCGCAAGCCGCTCACGCGCGAGGACGTGCTGGCCAACGCCCAGACCTATGCCGACCAGGTGTTCAAGGTGCTGGACAAGGAGCGGACGGAAGTCCGCTTCAACTCGGAATGGTTCGGCCCGATGTCGGCGGCCGACATGATCAGGCTGGCGGCACAGCACACGGTGGCGCGCATGCTCGAGCGCGACGATTTCGCCAAGCGTTACGCGGCGCAGCAGTCGATCGCGATCCACGAGTTCCTGTATCCGCTGGTGCAGGGCTACGACTCCGTGGCGCTTAAGGCCGACGTCGAACTGGGCGGAACCGACCAGAAGTTCAACCTGCTGATGGGGCGCGGCCTGCAGGAGCACCACGGCCAGCCGCCGCAGATCGTGCTGACCATGCCGCTGCTCGAGGGCCTGGACGGCGTCAACAAGATGTCCAAGTCGCTCGGCAACTACATCGGCATCAACGAGCCGGCGATCGACATCGTCACCAAGACCCTGAAGATCGGCGACGAGCTGATGTGGCGCTGGTTCGAGTTGCTCAGCTTCGAGGTGTCGCTGGCGGAACTGGCACGCATGAAGGCCGACGTGGCTGCGGGGTCGCTCAATCCGCGCGATGCCAAGCTGAGGCTGGCGCGCGAACTGGCGGGGCGCTTCCACGGCGCCGCCGCCGCGGAGACCGCCATCGCCGGGTGGCATGCGGTGGTGCGCGGCGAGGGCGATACATCGCTGCTGCCGCTGGTGGAGATCGGCGTGCCGGCGGAGGGCCTGCGCATCGCGCCACTGCTCGCGGCGGCCGGGCTGGCGGCCAGCAACTCCGAGGCGTCGCGCAAACTCAAGGAGCGCGCGGTCAAGATCGACGCCGAGGTGTTCGAGGACGCGCAGCGCGTGTTCATGCCCGGTTTCGAGGCGGTGCTGCAGGTTGGCAAGCGCAACTTCGCCCGGGTGCGGCTGATCCCCGCCTGAGGCATTGACCGACGGGAGCGTGGCATGGAGGGCGTGCTCGACAACTGGCAAATGCAGCTGCAGGTGTTGGGTACCACGGCCTATGCGATGCTGCTGGGCGGGGCGATCGGCTTCGAGCGCGAACTGAAGAACCGCCCCGCCGGCTTCCGCACCCATATGCTGGTGGCCGGCGCCGCCGCCCTGCTGGTGGGGCTGGTGGATCTGCTCGCGCACCGGTATTCGGCCGAGGCATACCGCGAACTGGTGCGCATCGATCCCATCCGCCTGATCGAGGCGATGGTGGCGGCGGTGGGTTTCCTCGGCGCGGGAACGATCTTCCGCAACCGCGAAGAGAACATGATCTCCGGCATCACGACGGCGGCGTCGCTGCTGATGGTGGCGGTGATCGGCATTGCGGCCGGGGTGCACAGCCACGTCCTGGCAGTCGGCGCGACCTTGCTCACGCTGGCGGTGTTGTTCCTGCTGGGCTGGGTCGAGCGCAAGACCAGCGCACCGCGCGCCCACGGCTGAACGCCTGCCGCGTACGTGCCGCGGCATTGCGACACCCCCTTCCCAAACGCCCGGCCTGTCGGTATTCTTCGCGGCCCTTCACCGGGGCGGGTT
>CAMLKR010000030.1 GCA_946480565.1 uncultured Arenimonas sp.
GTGGCGACCGGGTCGCCGGAATAACACTGCAGCTGGTGCAGGGCCTGGTCGTAGAGGGCGGCGGCCTGGAGGCTGGCGCCGCTCAGGGGGAGGCCTTGGGCATCGGAGTGGATCATGGTCGTCTCTGGATACAGGTTTGGGGGGGAGGCCAGCGTCCCAGAGCGCGCCGCGCCTGGCCAAGGCGATTTCAGACAGTTTCCGGCCGTTCCTGCCATGGCGCCGGCGTTGCGCGGCGCGGACAATATGTCGCCTGAACGCCGATACGGCCGCCTGGCCGGCTCGGGCATAATTGCCGTTTCCCCGCTTCCACTCGGAGTTCCCATGTCCAAGGTCATCATCGCCGGTGCCAAGCGCACCGCTCTCGGCGCCCTGCTCGGCCAGTTCACCGGCGTGCCCGCCACCCAGCTCGGTTCGACCGCGATCAAGGCGGCGATGGCCCAGGCCGGCGTGGCCGGCGACAAGGTCGACGAAGTGATCATGGGCTGCGTGCTGCCCGCCGGCCTGGGCCAGGCCCCTGCGCGCCAGGCCGCGCTGGGCGCCGGCCTGCCGACCGCCGCCGGCTGCACCACGGTCAACAAGGTCTGCGGTTCGGGCATGAAGGCGATCATGCTGGGCACCGACCTGATCAAGGCCGGCACCGCCGAGGTCGTGGTCGCCGGCGGCATGGAGTCGATGACCAACGCCCCGCACCTGCTGATGGGCTCGCGCACCGGCACCAAGTACGGCCCGGTCGAGATGCTCGACCACATGGCCTGGGACGGCCTGACCAACCCCTACGACAAGCAGGCCATGGGCGTGTTCGGCGAACTGTGCGCCGACAAGTACGCCTTCAGCCGCGCCGAACAGGATGCCTTCGCGGCCGAATCCGTGCGCCGGGCCCTGGCCGCCCAGGCCGACGGCGCCTTCAAGGACGAGATCGCCCCGGTCACCGTGGCGGGCCGCAAGGGCGACGTGGTGGTGGACACCGACGAACAGCCGGGCCGCTGCGACGTCGCCAAGATCCCGACCCTGCGCCCGGCCTTCAAGAAGGACGGCACCATCACCGCCGCCAGCTCGTCCAGCATCAACGACGGCGCCGCCGCCGTGGTGCTCGCCTCGGAGGCCGCCGCCAAGGCCCAGGGCCTGGTGCCGCTGGCCACGGTGGTCGCCCACGCCAGCCATGCCCAGGCCCCGGAATGGTTCACCACCGCACCGGTCGGCGCCATCCAGAAGGTGCTGGCCAAGGCCGGCTGGACCGTGGCCGACGTGGACCTGTTCGAGGTCAACGAAGCCTTCGCGGCGGTGGCCATGGCCCCGATCAAGGAGCTGGGCGTGCCGCACGACAAGCTCAACGTCAATGGCGGCGCCTGCGCCCTGGGCCATCCGATCGGCGCCTCGGGCGCCCGCCTGGTGGTCACCCTGATCCACGCCCTGCGCCGCCGGGGCGGCAAGCGCGGCGTCGCGGCGCTGTGCATCGGAGGCGGCGAAGCGACCGCGGTGGCGATCGAACTGGCCTGATCCCGGGCCGGGGCGAATGCCCCGCGGCCCGCCGCGGGAAGTTTATTTTCCGTAAAAGCCGGGATTCCCCTTGACTCCCGGCCCGTTCCTGACATGATTTTGACCACGTGCGCCGCAGGCGCACGTCTTGCTTACTAAAAACGTCTAGACGAGGAAACAACCCATGTCCCTGAACAAGACCCTGCTCGCCATGGCCCTGGGCCTGGCCCTGGCGGCCTGCTCGAACCAGGCTGAGCAGGCGGCTGACGCGGCTACCGATGCCGCTGCTGCTGCCGACGCTGCCGCCACCGAGGCTGCTGACGCCGCCGCCACCGCCACCGACGCCGCGACCGAAGTCGCTGCCGACGCCGCCGACGCTTCCGCCGAAGTCGCCGCCGACGCCGCCGAAGTCGCGACCGACGCCGCTGCCGACGCCGCTGCCGCCACCACCGAAGTCGCGGCCGACGCCGCTGCCGAAGTGGCCGACGCTGCTGCCGACGTGGCCGAAGACGCCGCCGACGCCGCCGAAGAGGCTGCCGACGCTGCCGACGAAGGCGGCAACTAAACCTTCGCTGCAAGCTTCAAGCGAACGGGCGCGACGCAAGTCGCGCCCGTTTTCTTTTGCCCGCCGCGCGGCGCCCGCGCCGGGACCCTAGGCTGCGCCCGCCCCGCCCCGTAAACTCGACGGGTTTTCCAGCGAGCGGCCGCGCATGCCCATCCTCACCAGCCAGATCGATCCGCGCTCCCCCGAATTCCAGGACAACGCCGCGCAGCTGCGCGCCGCCGTCGCCGACTTCGAGGCCCAACTGGCGAAGGTCGCCCTGGGCGGCGGCGACAAGGCCCGCGCCAAGCACACCGAACGGGGCAAGCTGCTGCCGCGCGAACGCATCAGCGCCCTGCTCGACCCCGGCTCGCCCTTCCTTGAGCTCTCGGCCCTGGCCGCCGGCGGCATGTACGACGATGCCGCGCCCGCCGCGGGCGTCATCACCGGCATCGGCCGCATCCACGGCATCGAGGTGGTGGTGGTCGCCAACGACGCCACGGTCAAGGGCGGCACCTATTTCCCGATGACGGTGAAAAAACACCTGCGGGCCCAGGAAGTGGCGCTGGAGAACCACCTGCCCTGCGTCTATCTGGTCGATTCCGGCGGCGCCTTCCTGCCGCTGCAGGACGAGGTGTTCCCGGACAAGGAGCACTTCGGCCGCATCTTCTACAACCAGGCCCGGCTGAGCGCGAAGAACATCCCGCAGGTCGCCGTGGTGATGGGCAGCTGCACCGCCGGCGGCGCCTACGTGCCGGCGATGTGCGACGAAAGCATCATCGTCAAGGAACAGGGCACGATCTTCCTGGGCGGCCCGCCGCTGGTGAAGGCCGCGACCGGCGAAGTAGTGGACGCCGAATCGCTGGGCGGCGCCGACGTGCATACGTCGGTGTCCGGCGTCGCCGACCATTTCGCCGAAAACGACCGCCACGCGCTCGAGATCGCCCGCGACGTGGTCAAGCACCTCAACCGCAAGAAGCAGCTCGCGGTCGCCGTGCAGCCGCCGCGTGAGCCGCTGTACGCGCCCGAGGAGCTGTATGGCGTAATACCGAAGGACACGCGCCGGCCCTTCGACATCCGCGAGGTCATCGCCCGCGTGGTCGACGGCAGCGAGTTCCAGGAGTTCAAGGCGCGCTACGGCAAGACCCTGGTCTGCGGCTTCGCCCACATCCACGGCTACCCGGTGGGCATCGTCGCCAACAACGGCATCCTGTTCGCCGAAAGCGCGCTGAAGGGCGCGCACTTCATCGAACTGTGCAACCAGCGCGACATCCCGCTGGTCTTCCTGCAGAACATCACCGGCTTCATGGTCGGCAAGAAGTACGAAAACGCCGGCATCGCCAAGGACGGCGCCAAGATGGTGACCGCCGTGGCCTGCTCGCACGTGCCCAAGTTCACCGTGGTGATCGGCGGCAGCTTCGGCGCCGGCAACTACGCCATGTGCGGCCGTGCCTACGGCGCGCGCTTCCTGTGGATGTGGCCGAACGCGCGCATCAGCGTGATGGGCGGCGAACAGGCCGCCAGCGTGCTGGCCACGGTGAAACGCGACGGCATCGAGGCCGGCGGCAAGACCTGGAGCAAGGACGAGGAAGAGGCCTTCAAGGCCCCGATCCGCGACCAGTACGAACGCCAGGGCCACCCCTACTACGCCACCGCGCGCCTGTGGGACGACGGCATCATCGACCCCGCCGACACCCGGCGCGTGCTCGGCCTGGCGCTCTCCGCCAGCCTGAACGCACCGATCGAGAAGGACCGCTTCGGCGTGTTCCGGATGTAAGCGGGTTTGCCACGGATGAACGCGGATGGAAACGGATGAACACGGATAAAGCGATTCGGGTGGAGATCGCGGGCAGCGTTGCGCGGCTGGCCCTGGCGCGGCCCGGGGTGCACAACGCCTTCGACGATGCGCTGATCGCGGAGCTCACCGATGCGCTCGAGCAGCTCGACGCCGACGACGGCGTACGCGCCGTCGTGCTCACCGGCGAAGGCAGCACCTTCTCGGCCGGCGCCGACCTGGGCTGGATGCGGCGCATGGCGCAGGCCAGCGAGGCCGAGAACCGCGAGGATTCGCTGAAGCTGGCCAGGCTGATGCGCACGCTCAATTTCCTGTCCAAGCCGACCATCGCGCGCGTGAACGGCTCGGCCTATGGCGGCGGTGTCGGCCTGATCGCCTGCTGCGACTACGCCATCGGCGCCGAGGGCGCGAAGTTCTCGCTGTCGGAAGTGAAGCTGGGGCTGGTGCCGGCGGTGATCTCGCCCTACGTCACCGCCGCGATCGGCCCGCGCCATGCGCGCCGGCTGTTCACCGGCGCCGAGGTGATCGAAGCGCCCGAAGCGCAGGCCATCGGCCTGCTGCACACGGTCGCACCGGCCGGCGAGCTCGATGCGGTCGTCGACCGCGCCCTGCACTTCTGGGCCAAGGGCGGCCCGGTCGCGCAGCGCGAAGCCAAGCAGCTGGCGCTGCGCATGGCCGGCTTCACCCGCGAGTCGGCCGAACGCACCGACACACAGAACGCCGCCCTGATCGCCCGCCTGCGTGTTTCCCCCGAAGGCCAGGAAGGCCTCACCGCCTTCCTCGACAAGCGCCCGCCGAACTGGATTCCGTCCTGATGTTCACCAAGATCCTGATCGCCAACCGCGGCGAGATCGCCTGCCGGGTCATCCGCACCTGCCGCCGGCTCGGCATCCGCACCGTCGCCGTGTACTCGGAAGCCGACGCCGACGCCCAGCACGCAAGGCTGGCCGACGAGGCATGGCCGATCGGCGGGCCGCGCCCGCAGGACAGCTACCTGCGCGGCGACGTCATCATCGACTTGGCGAAGAAGTCCGGCGCCCAGGCCATCCACCCGGGCTACGGCTTCCTCAGCGAGAACGCCGATTTCGCCGACGCGGTGGAAGCCGCGGGCCTGGTCTTCATCGGCCCGAAGGCGGCGTCCATGCGCAAGATGGGCAGCAAGGCCGGCGCCAAGGAACTGATGCACGCCCGCGGCGTGCCGGTGGTGCCTGGCTACACCGGCGAGAACCAGGATCCCGCCCACCTGCAGGCCGAGGCCGACCGCGTCGGTTACCCGCTGATGATCAAGGCCGCGCACGGCGGCGGCGGCAAGGGCATGCGCATCGTGCGCGCCGCCGGCGAGTTCGCCGCGGCGCTGGAGAGCTGCCAGCGCGAAGCCGCCGGCGCCTTCGGCCGCGACCGCGTGCTGATCGAGCGCTACATCGGCGAACCGCGCCACATCGAGATCCAGGTCTTCGCCGACCGCCACGGCCAGACCATCCACCTCAACGAGCGCGAGTGCTCGGCCCAGCGCCGATACCAGAAGGTGGTCGAGGAATCGCCCTCGCCCTTCCTGACGCCGGAACTGCGCCAGCGCATGGGCGAAGCCGCGGTGGAGGCCGCGCGGGCGATCGACTACGTCAACGCCGGCACCGTCGAGTTCATCGTCGGACCGCAGGGCGATTTCTACTTCATGGAGATCAACACCCGGCTCCAGGTCGAACACCCGGTCACCGAACTGGTCACGGGCCTGGACCTGGTCGAATGGCAGCTGCGCGTCGCCGCCGGCGAACGCCTGCCGAAACACCAGCAGGACATCACCTCCAGCGGACACGCCATCGAAGTGCGGCTGTACGCCGAAGACCCGTCCCAGGGTTTCCTGCCCGGCTCCGGCAAGCTCGAGACGTTGCGCCTGCCGGAACCTTCCGCGCACGTGCGCATAGACGCCGGCGTCGTCGAGGGTGACACCGTCACCATCCACTACGACCCGATGATCGCCAAGCTGATCGTCTGGGACGCCGACCGCCCCCGCGCCCTGGCCCGCCTGCGCGAGGCCCTGGCCGACTGCGAGATCGTCGGCCCGAAGTCGAACATCGCCTTCCTGGAGAAGCTGGTCCGGCATCCGCGCATCGTCGACGGCACCATCCATACCGCCTACCTCGACCGCCACCTGGACGAAGTGCTGCCCCGCGAGGAAGCACTGCCGCCGGCACACCTCGCGCTGGCCGCCACCGCCGCCCTGCTGCACGACGAAGCCGCCACCCGCGGCGCCGCGGCCGCCAGCGGCGACCCGTTTTCGCCCTGGGCCATCGCCGACGGCTGGCGCCTGGGCCACGCCGGCGAACGCCTGCTGTGTTTCCTGCATGAAGGCCAGCGTCTCGAACTGCACGCCCGCGGCGCCGGCGGCGACTACCGCCTGCTGGGCGCCGGGGGCGAAACCCAGGTGCGCGGCGCCCGCGTCGTCGGCGGCCGGCTGGTCGCCGAAGTGGACGGCCGCCAGCACCGCATGCGCGCCCGGGCAGACGCCCGCAGCGCCTCGGTGCACGACGGCGGACGCCGGATCCGGCTCGAGCGCGTGCCCGCCTTCCGTTTCGAGGACAACGCCAGCGCCGGCCGCGGCGACCGCTTGACCGCGCCGATGCCCGGGCGGATCGTGCTGGTGCGCGCCCAGCCCGGCCAGGACGTGGCCGAGGGCGAAGAACTGCTGGTGATGGAAGCCATGAAGATGGAGTTGAGCCTGCGCGCCCCGCGCGCCGGCAAGGTCGCGGCGATCCAGGCCGCCGCCGGCGACTTCGTCGACGCCGACGCGGTATTGCTGCGACTGGAGGCCCTGTGAAGAAGCTGCTGATCCTGATCGCGTGCGTGCTGCTGGCCGCCTGCGAGGCCACCACCTTCGAACAGGCGCCGGTCGCCGCCCTGCCCTGCGACCCGGCCCTGGCCGGCCACTGGGCCTCGGAGGGCGACGGCGAGGACGACGACGGCGAGGTCGTGCTGCAGATCGACGCGGCCTGCCAGCTGGCCGTGGTCGAACACAAGTCCGACGGCAAGCCGCGCACCGGCGAAGCCACCCGCCTGCACCTGGGCCGCCATGGCCGCCACCACTACGCCTGGGTCGACGCCGGCTGGATGATGCGCCGCTTCGACGAGGACCACCGATTCCCGGACGGCGACGTCTTCCTGGTGCGCTACCGCCAGCGCGGCGACCGCCTGGACCTGTGGGCCACCGACGACAAGGCGGTGGCCCACGCCATCATCGACGACCGGCTCGAGGGCGAGGTGCTGGCCCGCGACAACGAGCTGTTCAACCGCCTCACCGGCGGCCAGGACGCCGCCGTGCTGGAGCACCGCGGCCTGTTCGACGCCGAGGCGGTGAGCTTCCGGCGCCTGGACCTGGACCCCGAATGAGCGCGCCCGCCCAGGTCCGCATCGTCGAGGTCGGCCCGCGCGACGGCCTGCAGAACGAAAAGACCCTCATCCCGACCGCGGCCAAGATCGAGCTGATCGACCGGCTGTCCGCCACCGGCCTGCGCACCGTCGAGGCCACCAGCTTCGTCAGCCCGAAGTGGGTGCCGCAGCTGGCCGACGCCGCCGAGGTCTACACCGGCATTACGCGCCGCCCGGGCGTCGCCTACCCGGTGCTGGTGCCGAACCTGCAGGGCTACGAGCGCGCCCGCGCCGTGGGGGCCGACGAAGTCGCGGTGTTCACCGCGGCCTCGGAAGCCTTCAACCGCAACAACATCAACGCCTCGATCGACGAGAGCATCGAACGGTTCCGGCCGGTGCTGGAACGCGCCGCCGCCGACGGCGTGCGGGTGCGCGGCTACGTCTCCACCGTGCTCGGCTGCCCCTTCCAGGGCGAGGTGCCGCTGGCCGACGTGGTGCGCGTGGCCAGGACCCTGCACACGCTGGGCTGCTACGAAGTCTCGCTGGGCGACACCATCGGCATCGGCACCCCCGCCAAGGCGCGGGCGATGCTCAGGGCGGTGGCGGCCGAAGTGCCCATGCCGGCCCTGGCCATCCATTTCCACGACACCCGCGGCCAGGCCCTGGCCAACATCCTGGCCTGCCTGGAAGAAGGCGTGGCCGTGGTGGACGCGGCAGTGTCGGGCACCGGCGGCTGCCCCTATGCCCCGGGGGCCAGCGGCAACGTCGCCAGCGAGGACGTGGTCTACATGCTCGAAGGCATGGGCATCCGCACCGGCGTCGACCTGCCGGCGCTGGTGGCCACCGGCCGCTGGCTGGCGGCCCTGCTCGGCCGCAGCAGCGGCAGCAAGGTCAACCTGGCCAGCCGCTGACCGTCGGCCGGCATGGCCCCGGTGTATGCTCGGGCCGCCCCCGCCTCCGCGTGACCCATGGACCCCGAACGCCCGCGCACCGACCCCGCCGAGGCCGACGCCAGCACCGCGCGGCGCGCGCGCGAAGACGCTCTGGTCGCCCGTCTCGAGCAGGCGCTGGAGGACCCGGCCGCCGCCGACCCGGCGCTGCTGTCGGAACTGCTGGCCTGCGTGCGCGGGCTGCAGCGCGAAACCGAAAGCCTGCGCCGGCGCTACAGCGCGCTGTTTGACGCCGTGCCCGACCCGGTCAGCATCATCGACCCCGACGGCCGCATCCTCGACCTCAACCGCGCGGGCGAGAACGCCTACCGGCGGCCGCGCGAGGAGATCGTCGGCAAGCTGGTGCACGTGCTAAACCCCGACCTGCCGCGCGACCACATGGGCCCGGTGCTCGACGCCCTGGCCCGCGACGAGACCTACGTGGTCGAGGTCAACAACATGCGCGGCGACGGCACCCGCTTCCCGGTGGAGGTGCATTCGGCGACCTTCCAGGACGGCCCGCACAAGCACGTGATCGCGGTGGCGCGCGACCTGACCCGGCGCCGCGAGGCCGAACTCAACTACCACGCCCTGCTGGTCGCGATCGACAAGGGCGTGCTGTTCCAGGCCGAGGACGGCCGCGTGCTGTCGGCCAACGCCGCCGCCTTCCGTATCCTGGGGCTGGACGAGGGCCAGGACATCGTCAGCGCGCTGCGCTGGGAGGACTGGCTGGTCATCGACCATCGCGGTTATCCGCTGGGTTTCCGCGAGATGCCGCCGCTGCGGGCGCTGGGCTCGGGCCAGATCGTCGAAAGCACCCTGCTCGGCCTCTACCACCACCGCCGCAAGCAGCTGACCTGGGTGTCGGCGACCTCGGTGCCGCAGTTCCGGCCCGGCGCCGACCGGCCGCACCAGGTGATCACGCTGTTCTCGGACGTCACCGAGCTCAAGCGCGACAGCGCGCTGTTCCTGCGCGCGCAGGCGCTGGCGCGCATCGGCGGCTGGGAATGGGACGGCGGCCGCAACCGCCTGTACCTGACCGACGAGGCCCTGCGCATCATCGGCCGCCGCGACGACCCACCGCGCACCCTGGCCAGCGTGCTGACCCACATCGCCGCCGCCGACCGGCCGCAGGTGGAGGACGCGATCGAGAGCGTGATCCGCGACGGCGGCGGCTTCGACCTGGAGGTGCAGGTCGTGCGCCCGGACGGCCAGAGCCACTGGGCCCGGCTGATCGGCCAGGCCGAGGGCCGGGCGCCGATGAATGCGCGGCTCACCGGCACCCTGCAGGACATCACCCAGCGCCGCCAGATCGAAGAGGCGCTGCGCAGCCAGGCGCGCACCGACCCGCTCACCGGCCTGTTCAACCGCGACGGCATCCTGACCGAACTCGAGCGCCGTATCGGCGGCGAGAAACCCGGCACCACCGTGGTCTACATCGACCTGGACCGATTCAAGCTGGTCAACGACCTGCTGGGCCACGCCGCCGGCGACCACCTGCTGGTGAACGCCGCGCGCCGGCTCGAACGCTGCGTCGGCGACGCCGGCGTGCTGGCCCGTTTCGGCGGCGACGAATTCCTGGTGCTGGCCGACACCGAACACGACCCGGACGAAGCCGAAGCCCTGGCCGAACGCATCACCCGCGCCTTCGGCGACAGCTTCCGCTACGCCGGCGAGGAATTCACCATCACCACCAGCGTGGGCCTGGCCCGGCATCCGGAACACGGCAAGACCGTGCAGCAGCTGGTGAACAACGCCGACGCCGCGATGTACGACGCCAAGCGCCGCGGCCGCAACACCTGGCAGCTGTTCAACCCGGACCTGGCCCGGCAGCAGCACGACCGGGTGCAGATCGAAGCCCAGCTGCGGCGTGCGCTCGACAACCAGGAGTTCCGACTGGTCTACCAGCCGCTGGTGGCGCTGAGCGACGGCAAGGTGCGCACCGCCGAGGCGCTGATCCGCTGGCGCAGCCCGGCCCTGGGCGAGATGCGCCCCGACCACTTCATCAGCCACGCCGAGACCACCGGCGACATCGTCCGCATCGGCGCTTGGGTGATCGAGGCGGCCTGCCGGCAGATGGCGGCCTGGCGCGCCGAGGGCTTCGCGCTGGAGCGCATCGCGGTGAACATCTCCTACCGCCAGTTCCTGACCGAGGACCTGCCCCAGATCATCGCCGACGCCCTGGCCGAACACGGCCTGCCGGGGTCTGCCCTGGAGCTGGAGTTCACCGAACGCGTGCTGATCGAGGACGCCCCCGACACCCTGCACACCTTCGAGGCCCTGCGCGCCCTGGGCGTGGTGCTGACCATCGACGATTTCGGCGAAGGCTACAGCGCGCTCAACTACCTGCGCCGGCTGCCGATCCACGGCCTGAAGCTGGCCCAGAGTTTCCTGCAGGGCGTGCCCGGCAACGAATCGGACGTCGCGATCTGCCAGGCGGTGGCCGGCATCGCCCGCAGCCTGGGCCTGGACGTGGTGGCCGAGGGCGTGGAAAGCCCGGCCCAGCGCGACTTCCTGCTGGGGCTGGGCATCCGCACCGGCCAGGGATTCCTGTTCAGCCCGGCCCTGGAGCCGGAGAATTTCGCCGCCTTCCTGCGCCAGACCGGCCTGCATACCCCGCCCCGCCCATGAACGTCCTCATCCGCCCCATCACCCCCGCCGACGACGCCACCGTCGCCGCCATCATCCGCAGCGTGATGCCCGAGTTCGGCGCCAGCGGCCCCGGCTTCGCGATCCACGACCCCGAGGTCTCGGCCATGTGCGCGGCCTACGACCGCCCGGGCGCGGCGTATTTCGTCATCGAGGACGCCGGCGTGGTGCGCGGCGGCGGCGGCGTGGCGCCGCTGGACGGGGGCCCGGACGGGGTCTGCGAGCTGCGCAAGATGTATTTCCTGCCCGAGCTGCGCGGCCGCGGCGCCGGCGCGGCCCTGATGGCCCGGTGCCTGGATGCGGCCCGCCGGCTGGGCCACCGCCAGGTCTACCTGGAGACCCTGCGCGGCATGGACGCGGCCCAGACGCTCTACGAGCGCACCGGCTTCCGCCGCCTGGACGGACCGATGGGCGCAACCGGGCATTTCGGCTGCAACCGGTTCTACCTGCTCGACCTGTGACGATGCATTAGAATTGCCGCCTTTCCAGAAGCGGGAATCCCCATGCAGATCCAGGACATCCGCGCCGTCGTCACCGGCGGCGTTTCCGGCCTCGGCCTGGCCGTGGCCCGGCGCATCGTCGCCGACGGCGGCAAGGTGGCGCTGTTCGACCTCAACGACGACAAGGGCGCGGCGGCGGTCGCCGAGCTGGGCGCCGGCAACGCCCGGTACCTGCGCGTGGACGTCAGCGACGAGGCCGCCGTGGTGGCCAACATCGCCGCCGCGCGCGACTTCCTTGGTGGCCTGAACGCGGCGATCAACTGCGCCGGCATCCTGGGCGCCGGCCGCGTGCTGGGCAAGGACGCGCCGATGCCGCTGAAGAACTTCAGCACCACGGTCATGGTGAACCTGGTCGGCAGCTTCAACGTCGCCAAGGCCGCGGCCGACGTGATGCAGCACAACGCCGCCGGCGAAGACGGCGAGCGCGGCGTGATCGTCAACACCGCGTCCGTCGCCGCCTACGAAGGCCAGATCGGCCAGGCCGCGTACTCGGCCTCCAAGGGCGGCGTGGTCGCGATGACCCTGCCGATGGCGCGCGAGCTGGCGCGTTTCGGCATCCGCGTGAACACGGTGGCGCCGGGCATCTTCTGGACGCCGATGGTGGACGGCATGCCCGAAGCCGTGCAGCAATCGCTCAGCGCGTCCATCCCCTTCCCCTCGCGCCTGGGCCGGCCCGAGGAGTTCGCCGACCTGGTCGCCTACATCCTGGGCAACCGCTACCTCAACGGCGAAACCATCCGCCTCGACGGCGCCGTGCGCCTCGCCCCCAAGTGATTTTCAACGAGATCCTTCCATGAAAGCTGGCGACATCAAGAAAGGCAACGTCATCGAGCACAACGGCACCGTCTACCAGGTGCGCGACATCGAGCGCAGCTCGCCCCAGGGCCGCGGCGGCAACGTCAAGTTCCGCTTCACCCTGTACAGCGTACCGGGCGGCGTGAAGTTCGACCTCAGCTGCGGCGCCGACGACGAACTGCGCGAAGTGGAGCTGAGCCGCCGCGCCAGCACCTTCAGCTACAAGGACGGCGAGGCCTTCGTGTTCATGGACGACGAGGACTACACGCCCTACCAGCTCGATGCCGACGTGGTGGGCGACGCCGCCGGCTACATCACCGACGGCCTGGCCGGCTGCTACGTGCAGCTGATCGAGGACGCGCCGGTGGCCGTGCAGCTGCCGCCGACCGTGGTGCTGGAAGTGGTCGACACCCCGCCGGAGCTCAAGGGCGGCACCGCCACCAAGCGCCCGAAGCCGGCCAAGCTCAACACCGGCCTGGAGATCATGGTGCCGGAGTACATCGTCAACGGCGAGAAGATCCACGTCTCCACGACGACCGGCGAGTTCAATGGTCGAGCCTGAGCCGCTTACGACAGTCCAGTGGACTGTCGTGGCTCAGGCTCGGGTGAGCCACGGATGGCGAACGGCAGCGCGCCAGGGATGGCTGCTTGCCCAGCCCCTGCGCTTGCCTAGCCGCCCGCGCTCGCATGGCCCCTGCGCCTGACTCAGCCCCAGGCTGCCCGCAACCATCTCTCCGCCATCCGCCGCATCGACGCATCCGCCGCCGGGTCCGCGGCGATCTCCGCCACCGGCTTCCACGCCAGCTCCAGCGACTCCTCGCTCACCGCGAAGTCCTCGCGGCCCGTGGCGCGCACCACGAAGCGCACGTCGTAATGCCAGTGCTCCGGGTCCGCGCCGCGGGCCGGGATCGCGTGCCGGTCGAGGTCGAAGATGCCGCCCTCGACCACCAGGTCGTTCAGCCCCGACTCCTCCTCCGCCTCCCGCAGCGCCACCCGGGCCAGGTCGGCGTCGCCGTCGGCATGGCCGCCCAGCTGCAGCCAGCGGCCCAGCTTGCGGTGGTGGGTCAGCAGCACGCGCTGGCCGTCGGCGCTGACCAGCCAGGCCGAGCCGGTGAAATGGCCGGGCGGATGCCGGCGTTCGAACACATCGGGTGAAGACGCGAGGAAGCGCGTGAAGAGCGCGGCATCCGCGGCCTGCTCGGGGTGCTCGGCCAGGTAGCGGTCCAGGGCGTGGCTCAGGCTGAAGGCGTCGGCAGGCATGTCGGCAGGGGCAGCGAAGGGGCCGTAGTTTAAGGCCGCGACCATGACTCCGGCTGGCTTGTGGCCCCCGGCGGGCTGGGCTAAGGTTACCCGCCGCCCGCGACCCTCCGGTCGTGGCCAATACAGGCCCTCCGCTCCGTCGGCGGGCCCAGAACAATGCGATCCAGGGGAGTTCCCAGATGCTTTTCCAGCGCGTCAAGTCGCTAGACCAGATCCTTGCCACCGCCGAAAAGAAGAGCCTGAAGCGTCAGCTCGGACCGGTCCAGCTCACCCTGCTGGGCGTCGGCGCCATCATCGGCACCGGCATCTTCGTGCTCACCGCCGAAGCCGGCCAGAAGGCCGGTCCGGCGATGATGATCGCCTTCGTCATCGCCGCCATCGTCTGCGCGCTGGCCGCCCTGGCCTATGCCGAACTGGCGTCGATGGTGCCGGTCTCCGGCTCCGCCTACACCTACACCTACGGCGTGCTCGGCGAAGGCCTGGCCTGGATCGTCGGCTGGGCCCTGGTGCTCGAATACGCGGTCGCCGCGGGCGCGGTCTCGGTCGGCTGGTCCGGCTACATGAACGGCCTGCTGATCAGCGCCGGCATCCCCTTGCCAGAATTCCTGCGGACCGGGCCCTGGGACGGCGGCACCTTCAACCTGCTCGCCTTCCTGATCGCGCTGGCCGTCACCCTGCTGCTCGTGATCGGCACGTCCAAGAGCGCCAAGGTGAACTCGATCCTGGTCGCCATCAAGGTGATCGCGCTCACCGCCTTCATCATCATCGCCTTCCCGGCGGTCAAGGACCCGAACTTCGAGCCCTTCATGCCGACCGGCTGGGGCAGCCCGATGGGCGGCATCGGCGTGCTGGGCGCCGCGGCTTCGATCTTCTTCGCCTACGTCGGCTTCGACGCGGTGTCCACCGCCGCCGAGGAAACCCGCAACCCGAACCGCAACATCCCGATCGGCCTGATCGGCTCGCTCGGCATCTGCACCATTTTCTACCTGCTGGTCGGCTACGCCGCGGTGGGTTCGGTCGGTTCGCAGCCGATGCTCGACGCCAACGGCGTGGCCATGCTGCCCGGCAGCGCTGAACTGGCCGCCGCCTGCAAAGGCTCGGAAGAGCTGGTCTGCAGCAAGGAGCCGCTGGCCCACGTGCTGCGCCTGCTGGGCTTCGAGTGGTGGGGCAATGCCATCGGCATCGCCGCCGCGCTGGCCCTGCCCTCGGTCATCCTGATGATGCTGTTCGGCCAGACCCGCATCTTCTTCACGATGTCGCGCGACGGCCTGCTGCCGGACGTGCTGTCGAAGATCCATCCGAAGTTCCACACCCCGCACATCATCACCCTGATCACCGGCATCGCGGTGTCGCTGTTCGCGGCGATGTTCCCGGTGGGCGTGCTGGCCGACATCTCCAACTCCGGCACGCTGTTCGCGTTCCTGATGGTGGCCGTCGGCGTGATGATCCTGCGCAAGACCCAGCCCAACCGCCCGCGTCCCTTCCGCACGCCGATGGTCTGGCTGGTCTGCCCGCTGGCGATCGCCGGCACCCTGCTGCTGTTCTTCAACCTCTCGACCTATACCCTGTCGATGTTCCTGGGCTGGTCGGTGATCGGCATCATCTTCTACTACGCCTACGGATACCGCCGCAGCCACCTGGCGAACGGCACCGAATCCCCGAACTGACGGGGAATCCGGCGCATGAGCACCGTCGCGCCGAAGAAGATCGGCGTGTTGTTGGCCACCTTCGTGGTGGCCAACAACATGATCGGGTCCGGGTTCTTCCTGCTTCCCGCCTCCCTGGCCAGCCAGGGCGGCGTCACTGCGATCAGCTGGCTGGTCGGCACGGTGATCGCGATGATCCTGGGCGGCGCCTTCGCCCGCCTGGCCCGCGACTATCCCAACCTCAACTGCCCCGACGACTACGTGCGCCCGGCCCTGGGCCGCGACATGGGTTTCCTGGCCACCTCGCTCTACTGGGCCGCGGCCTGGATGGGCAACAACGCCATCGCCGTGGCGGCCTTCGGCTACATCGTGACCCTGCTGCCGATCGCCGGTGACGACACCGGCGTGCGCCTGATCGGCCAGCTCGCCCTGATCTGGGCGATGTTCGGCGTCAACCTGCTCGGTCCGCGGCCGGTGGCCAAGTTCCAGTCGGTCTGCGTGGTGTTCGGCCTGCTGCCGGTGGCCGCGGTGCTGGTCGGCGGCTGGGGCCATTTCGACGCCGACCTGTACTCCGCCGCCTGGAACGTCACCGAACGCAGCGACGCGGCCGTGGTGTTCGCCAACCTGGCGCCGGTGTTCTGGGCCTTCGTCGGCCTGGAGACGGGCGCGATGGTCGCCGGCATCGTCGACGACCCCGACCGCAACGTGCCGCGCGCCACCATCGCCGGCGTGGTGATCGCCGGCGTGGTCTACCTGGTCTCGTCGGTGCTGGTGATGGGCATCGTGCCGCACCAGGAGCTGGCCGCCTCGGGCGCGCCCTTCGCCCTGGTCGCCGCGGTGATCTTCGGGCCCTGGGCCGCATTGGTGATCGCCGCCGCCGCCGGACTGAAGGCCACCGGCACGCTCGGTGGCTGGATGCTGGTGGCCGGCGAAGCCGGCGCCCGCGCCGCCGAACGTGGCTACCTGCCCCGCGCCTTCGGCCGGATGCTGCCCAACGGCGCCGCCGGCTGGGGCCTGCTGTTCGTCGCGGTGGCGATGACCGTCATCGCCTTCGCCACCCTGGCGCCGACGGTGGCGGGCCAGTTCGGCACCATCATCGGCATGGTGACGCTGCTGATCGTGCTGGCCTACCTGGCGGCCGGCCTGGCGCTGATGGTGGGCACGCCCGCGCGGCCTTCGGGCCGCTCCGACCGGGTGCTGGGCGCGGTCGCGCTGCTGGCCTGCGGCGTGCTGATCTTCACCTCGCCCTGGTCGATGATCCTGGGCGCGTTCGCGGTGGCGGTCGGCGTCTGGGTGCTGTTCCGGGTGTTCGGCGGCCGCACGCCCTGATCCGGGCGCGGCTTTCGCTGGGCGGCGCGGTCAGTCCGCGCCGTCGTCGTTTCCGGACTCGGTGAGGTCCTGCAGCGCGGCCGGCAGTTTCTTCGACGGCGCGACGCCCAGCTTGCGCAGCATCTCGGCCTGGCGCACCAGGTTGCCGTGCCCGGTGGAGAGTTTCGACACGGCGTCCTGCTGCGCCTTCTGCGCCCGGTCCAGGGCCTCGCCCACCCGGCCCATGTCCTCGGCGAACAGCACGAACTTGTCGTAAAGCTTGGACGCGCGGTCGGAGATGGCCTTGGCGTTGGCGTTCTGGTGCTCGGTGCGCCAGATCTGCGCCACCAGCTTCAGCGACGCCAGCAGGTTGCTGGGGCCGACCAGGATGATCTTGCGCTCGAAGGCGTAGGCATAGAGCTGCGGGTCGCGGCGCAGCGCCTCCAGGAAGGCGGCCTCGACCGGCACGAACATCAGCACCAGCTCCGGACTGCTCAGGCCTTCGAGCCGGCTGTAGTCCTTGTCGCCCAGCTGCTTCACGTGGTTGCGCAGCGCCACCACGTGGCGGCCGAAGTGGGCCTCGCGTTCGGCCTCGTCCACGGCCTCGCAGGCGCGCTGGTAGTCGAGCAGGGCCATCTTGGCGTCGATGATGATGGACTTGTCTTCCGGCAGGCGCAGCACGGCATCGGGACGGTAGCGGTCGCCATCGCCGTCCCTGAAGCTCTCCTGGGTGAAGTAGTCGCGGCCCTTCTCCAGGGCGGCTGTTTCCAGCAGGCGCTCGAGTTTGAGCTCGCCCCAGTAGCCCTGGCTGCGGTTGTCGCTGCTGAGCGCGCGACTGAGGCTCTGCGCTTCCTGGCCCAGGGTCTGGTTCAGGCGCACGAGGTCGTCGATGCGGGTCTGCAGCGCGACGCGGGCATTGTTCTCCTTCTCGTAGGCCTCGTTGACGGATCTGCGGAAGCCGTCGATCTGGTCCTTGAGCGGATTGAGCAGCTGGCCGATCTGGGTCGCGTTCTGTTCGCCGAAGCGTTTGGACTTGTCTTCCAGGATTTCCGTGGCCAGCGCCTGGAAATCGCGCTTGAGCTGTTCGCGCGCCGATTCGAGGTCCTGGTAGCGCTTTTCGGCGGCGCCCTTCTGCTCTTCCAGCCGGGCCTCCAGACTCGCGGCACGGGCTTCGGCACCGGCACGCGCCTCGCTGGCCGCACGCAGCTCGGCTTCGACCGCGGAAAGGCGCGCCCTGAGGTCGTCGCGCTGGTCGGCCAGCGCCTTGGCGTCACGCGCAAGCGCGGCCAGCTCGGGCTCGCGCTCGGCGCGACCGGCGTCTCGCGCCTGCTGCAGGCGGCGGCGGGCGATCCAGAGCGATGCGGCGCCGGCACCAACCAGTCCAGCCAGCAGGCCCAGCAGCAGGTAAACGGTTTCGGCAGCGGTCAAGGCGATCCCCGGCATCACAGATGCGGGGATTCTAGCCGCCCGGCGGTCTCACCGGCCGAGACGGCCGGTACCCGTGTTCAGGCCTTCTTGGCCCAGGCGCTGCACCAGGCCGCGGCCGGCACGCTGAAGCCCGGGAACAGCGTGCAGGCGCCGGTGGCGGCAGTGAAGAACTGGCAATTGCCGCAATTGCTGCCCGGCTTGAAGTTCGGGTGCTTGCTGGTCTTGGCGTCGGCGACGTAGGCCAGCGCGATGGCGGTGGCGTTGTCGGCCGGCAGCGGCTTCAGGGCCTGGGCCGAGGCGGTGCCGATGACGGCGGGCGCGACGAAGGGGGCGGCCACGGCGGCAATCACGGCCTGGACCAGGAAACGGCGGCGGGAAGCGGAGGGAGCGTTCATGGTTTACCTGTTGGCTACGGAGGGATTCCGATGGCTGCGCGCAGTGTAGTCCCCTGCGGTGAACAAATCGTTGACGCCGGTCAAGCGGCCGCCGACGCCGGCTTGGGCTAGACTTCGCGCCATGGAAAACCTGCCCTTTGACCCGGCCCGGCTGGCCCGGCGCGCCGCCGAGATCGTCGCCAGCACCCGCGAGCTGTCCGCCCTGGGCTGGACCCCGGCCACCAGCAGCAATTTTTCGATGCGGCTGGACGACCGCCATGCCGCCATCACGGTTTCCGGCCGCGACAAGGGCCGGCTGACCGAGGCCGACATCATGGTCGTGGACTTCGCCGGGCAGCCGGTGGCGACCACGCACCGCCCGTCCGCCGAAACCCTGCTGCACACCCAGCTCTA
>CAMLKR010000031.1 GCA_946480565.1 uncultured Arenimonas sp.
GCCTGGACGCCAGCCGGCCGCGGCTGATGGCCTTCCTCGAGCGCATCCACGGCCGCCCGGCCTACCAGCGCGCGTTGGAGAAGGGCGGGCCCTACACGCTGATGAAGTGAGCCCCACCCCTTACGGAGGAGCCGCAATGAAACTTGCCACCTGCCTTGCCCTGGGCCTGCTTGCCGGCCTCGCCGGCGCGTCCGCGCCCGAACCGCCGCCCGAGCCGGCCGCCGCCCCCGCCGGGTCCGCGCCGGGAGCGGGCGACCGAGCCTTCGCCGAGGCCCTCGTCGGCTGCCGGGCCGCGACCCACCAGGGTCCGCACCCGTTCGTGAAGGGCTTCGTGATCGACCACGCCATCACCGGCGAAACCGACGGGCACTGCGCCTACAGCCAGACCATGCCGGGCCAGATGCGCATGGAGTGCAAGCTTTCGGTCGAAGGCCGCGCCGGGCTGGCCGCCGAATTCCGCGACCTGTCGGAAGGCCGCATGAGCGGCGGCACCGGGTCGCAGCCCGGCTGGAGCCGCGAGTGCGAGATCGTCACCCAGGACGGCAAGCGCATGCCGATGCAATCCGGCTGAGCGCCGGCACCCCGAGGAAAGGACGCCCATGCCCCTGAGCCATACGCTCCTCATCGTCGGACTCACCGCCCTGGTGTCCTGGCTGGCGTTCAGCCGACCGGCCCTGATGCAGGCGCTGGTGCTCTGGCCGCCGGCCGTGACCCGCGGCCACCAGTACCACCGGTTCATCGGCTACGGCCTGGTGCACGCGGATTTCATGCACCTGCTGATGAACATGGTGACGCTGTATTTCTTCGGCAGCGCGATGGAAGGCTTCTACGCCGACTACCTGGGCCCGCTGGGCTTCGTCCTGTTCTATGCCTCGGCCCTGGTGGTCTCGGCGCTGCCGAGCTACCTCAAGCACCGGCACGACCCGAAGTACGCGACCCTGGGCGCCTCGGGCGCGGTGTCGGCGGTGCTGTTCGCCTTCATCCTGCTTCAGCCCTGGGAAACGATCTACCTGTACTTCGTGCCGGTGCCGGCGATCCTGTTCGCGGTGGCCTACACCGGTTATTCGGTCTACATGAACCACCGCGGCGGCGACCGCATCAACCACAACGCCCACCTTTCCGGCGCGGCCTACGGCCTGCTGTTCACGGTGCTGATGGAGCCCCGGGTGATCGGGCATTTCCTGGCCGAGCTGGGCAACGTCGGCGGCTGAGCCGGACGGCCGGGCGCGACCCGAGCGGCGGCTCCACCCGGCCATGCGAGAATGCCGCATGACCGAATTCTCGAAACTTCCGCTGCTGCCCGAGCTGCACCAGGCCCTGGGCGTGCTCGACTACAGCCAGATGACCCCGGTGCAGGCCGCCAGCCTGCCGCCGATCCTGGCCGGCCGCGACGTGATCGCCCAGGCCCGCACCGGCAGCGGCAAGACCGCGGCCTTCGGCCTCGGCCTGCTGTCGAACATCGACCTGGCACAGACCGCCGTGCAGTCACTGGTGCTGTGCCCGACCCGCGAGCTGGCCGACCAGGTGGGCAAGGAAATCCGCCGGCTCGCGCGCTTCCTGCCCAACCTGAAGGTCTCGGTGTTCTGCGGCGGCGTGCCGCTGCGGCCGCACCTGGCGTCGCTGACGCATCTTCCGCACGTGGTCGTAGGCACGCCGGGCCGCATCCAGGAGCTGATCGACGAAGGCGCGCTGCCGCTGGCGCAGCTGCGCACGGTGGTGCTGGACGAAGCCGACCGGATGCTGGACATGGGGTTCGAGGCGGCCATCGCCGGCATCCTGTCGCAGGCGCCGAAAGAAAGGCAGACCCTGTTGTTCTCGGCCACGTTCCCGGAGGAGATCCGCGCCCTGGGCCGCCGCTTCCAGCGCGACCCGGAGGAGCACACCGTCGCCGACGGCGAGGGCGGGGCGATCGAGCAGCGCTTCTACGAGGTCGAGGCGCCGCGCAAGTCCGATGCCCTGGCCCTGCTGCTGGCCGACCTGGCACCGGAATCGGCCCTGGTGTTCTGCAATACCCGCCGCGACGTGGCCCAGGTCGCGGACGACCTGGCCCAGCGCGGCTTCGCGGTGCAGGCCCTGCATGGCGACCTCGAGCAGCGCGAACGCGACGAAGTGCTGGTGTGTTTCGCCAACCGCAGCTGCGCCGTGCTGGTGGCGACCGACGTCGCCGCGCGCGGCCTGGACATCAAGGACCTGCCGCTGGTGATCAGCCATGGCCTGGCCAGCGACGCCGACACCCATACCCACCGCATCGGCCGCACCGGCCGCGCGGGCGGAGACGGCCTGGCGCTGGCGCTGGTGGCGTCGGCCGAACGCGGCCGCGTGGCTGGCATCGAGGAGAAGCTGGGCAAGGCCGTGCGCTGGGAGCGCATCGACCTGTCCCGTAAGCCCGGCAAACCGGCGCCCGCGGCCATGGTGACCCTGGTGATCGATGCCGGCCGCCAGGACAAGCTGCGGCCGGGCGACGTGGTGGGCGCGCTGACCGGCGAAGCGGGCCTGCCCGCGAACGCGATCGGCAAGATCGACGGCTTCGCGACCCGGACCTATGTCGCGATCGAGCGCAGCCAGGCCAGCAGGGCCCTGGACAGGCTGCGGGCCGGGAAGATCAAGGGCCGCAGCTTCCGGGTCCGGAAGCTGGGTTGACGCCGGGAGCGCGCGACGCACCTGCCACGGCGCGCCCAGCGGCTGGCGCGGGTGGGGACCATGGCCTCAGCGCCAGGGGCCGCCGGCGCGGGCCGGTTCGCGGCGCGGGGCCGACATCGCCCGGCGGCGGTTGATCTCGGCGTCCAGGCGGCGGTATTCGGCGCTGCCGATTTCTCCGGCCATGACCAGTTCCCAGAGCTGGGTGGCCAGCTCGTCGTCCATGACCTGCTTGGTGGGGAAGGGGATGACGATGCCCATGTTCTCTGCTCCCGTGTGTGAGGTGGCGTGGATGCGGCTCTCGGGAACAGCGCTGCATATTCCATGCCACCCCTGGGGGGTACGGGGTGGTGAAGGGTCCAACGGCCGGATTCCGGGAAGCCGGTCACAGCCTGGAGTCACCATGGCACAAGATCTTCGGTCCGGGAACCGGTCCGGGCACCAGACGGGCGCCGCCGGCGCGGGTGACTTGGCCGGCAGGCCATGCCAGCATGCGCGCCACTTCTGACGCAGCACGGCAGGCGCGACCCGTTTCCATGCGACTCAACAAGCACATCAGCGACTCCGGCTTCTGTTCCCGGCGCGAAGCCGACCGCCTGGTCGCCGAACGCCGCGTCACCGTGAACGGCCTGCCGGCCGGCATCGGCACCCAGGTGGCCGAGGGCGACGAAGTCCGCATCGACGGCCAGCCCCTGAAGCAGCGCGCCGCCAAACCCGGCGCCCGCAGGCACGTCTACATCGCGCTCAACAAGCCGGTCGGCATCACCTGCACCACCGACACGGCGGTCAAGGGCAACATCGTCGACTTCGTCGGCCACGAGCAGCGCATCTTCCCGATCGGCCGCCTGGACAAGGATTCCGAAGGCCTGATCCTGCTCACCAGCAACGGCGACATCGTCAACCAGATCCTGCGCGCCGAGAACCACAAGGAGAAGGAATACCTGGTCGGCGTGAACCAGCCGGTGACCGACGATTTCCTGCGCGGCATGGCCAAGGGCGTGCGCATCCACGGCGAGATGACGCTGCCCTGCCGCACGCGCCGCATCGCCAAGTTCGGGTTCTCGATCGTGCTCACCCAGGGCCTGAACCGGCAGATCCGCCTCATGTCGGCGGCCTTCGGCTACCGCGTCACCCAGCTGCGCCGCATCCGCATCGCCAACGTCAGGCTGGCCGAACTCAAACCCGGCCGCTGGCGCAACCTCACCGAGGCCGAGCTGCGCGGCCTGCTGCCGGAACAGCGCGAGTGGTGAGCCCGGCGGCCCGCGGCCCGGCCGGAGTGATCGGCTAGAATCCCCGCCCACGACGCCAACCGTTCCCGGAGTCCCCGCATGAAAACGCACCCGGCCCTGGGCCTTGCGGTCCTGATCCTTGCCGGCCTGCTGTCCGCTGCCGCCGCTGCGGTCGCGCCGCTGCCGGCGCCGAAGCCACTGCAGGCGCCGCCTGCGAACGCCACCGAAACCGCCAGCGGCATGAGCTATGTCGTGCTCAAGGCCGGGCCCGACGCCCGGCGCACCGTGCGCGGCGAGTTCATCGAATACCGCGCCGACGTCTGGAGCGCCGACGGCGTCACCCGCTTCAATTCGCGGGAGTCGGGACCGGTGATCGGCTCGATCCGCCGTCTCGGTGCCGAACAGCCCGGCCTGGCCCGCGCCATCCTGAGCACGCCGGTGGGCGAGACGCGGCGCTGGTGGATCGTGCCCGAGCGGCTCGCGCCCGGTTATCCCGGCATGCCCGCGCTGCCGCATGTGATCGACCTGACCGTGCTGGGCGAAAAGAGCCCGGTGCAGACGCCCGCCGAGCTGACGCCTCCGGCCGATGCCCTGCGCACCTCCAGCGGCCTGGCCTACAGGATCCTCAAGCAGGGGCCGGGCGGCGAGCGGCCCAACCGCCAAAGCACCGTGGTCATCGACTACAGCGGCTGGGACAGCCAGGGCCGGCTGTTCGACAGTTCGATCACCCGCGGCGAGCGCGCCAGCCTGCCGCTGCAGCACCTGATCCCGGGGTGGCAGGAAGGCCTGCCGCTGATGGCCCGCGGCGACAGCTACCGGTTCTGGATTCCCGGCCACCTGGCCTATGACACCCAGCCCGGCAGCAGCTCGCCCAAGGGCATGCTGGTGTTCGACATCACCCTGTACGACTTCAGCAACGACCCGCCCTGAACCCGGGCGGCGCGGCCGCCGTTACCGATCGCGCGCGAGCCAGTCCGCGGCCGCGCGTCCGGCGCGCAGGCCGCTGGCGAAGCAGGCGGTGAGCAGGTAGCCGCCGGTCGGGGCTTCCCAGTCGAGCATCTCGCCGGCGCAGAACAGGCCCGGGCGGTCCGCGACCATCAGCCGCCCATCCAGGTTCTCCAGCCGCACGCCGCCGGCGCTGCTGATCGCCTCGGCGATCGGCCGCGGCCGCTGCAGCCGCAGCGGCAGCGACTTGATCGCGGCCGCCAGTCGGGCCGGATCCTCCAGTCTCGCCTTGTCCAGTACTTCACGCAGCAGCGCGGCCTTGACGCCCTCGATGCCGGCGCTGCGGCGCAGGTGTTCGGCCAGGCTGCGGCCCTTGCGCGGCCGGGAAAGCTCTGCGAGCAGCCGGGCCTCGTCGCGGCCGGGCGCCAGGTCCATGCGCAGCACCACCGACCCCTCGGCGTTCAAGCGCTCGCGCAGCGCCGCCGACAGGGCGTAGACCAGGCTGCCTTCCAGGCCGGTCGCGGTCGCCACGCATTCGCCCTGGCGCCAGGCGAGGGGGGCGGCGCCGTCGATGGCCAGCCGCACCGGCTTGACCGGCGCGCCGGCGAAACGCTGGGCGAAATACTCGCTCCAGCCGACATCGAAGCCGCAGTTGGCCGGCTCCAGCGGCGCGATGTCGACGCCGGCCTGCGCCAGCGGCGCCACCCAGGCTCCATCCGAGCCCAGCTCCGGCCAGCTGCCGCCGCCCATCGCCAGCACGGTCGCGCGGGCCTGGAAACAGGCCTCGCCGTCGGGTGTTTCGAAACGCAGCGCGCCATCGGCGGCGAAGCCGGTCCAGCGGTGCAGCACGTGGAAGCGCACGCCCTGTTCGCGCAGGCGCCGGACCCAGCCGCGCAGCAGCGGGGCCGCCTTCAGGTCGGCCGGGAACACCCGCCCCGAACTGCCGACGAAGGTTTCCACGCCCAGTCCGGCGGCCCAGCGCCGCAGCGCGTCGGCGTCGAAATCGCGCAGCCAGTCGGCGACTGCGCCGCGGCGCGCGCCATAACGCCCCACGAACGCCTCGAAGGGGTCGCTGTGGGTCAGGTTCAGGCCGCCCTTGCCGGCGATCAGGAACTTGCGCCCGACCGAGCCCTTGGCCTCGAACAGATCGACGGCGTGGCCGGCGGCACGCGCGGTTTCGGCGGCCATCAGGCCGGCGGGGCCGCCGCCGACGACGGCGAGGCCAGGCAGGGAAGTGGTTTGCATGGCGCGATTCTAAGGCCCCGGCAGCGACCGGCGGACGGCATCGTTACAATCCCGCCATGCCCTATACGCCCATCCTCGCCACCCTCGGCTACGTGCTGTCGCCGGATCGCCGCCGCTGCCTGATGGTCCACCGCAATGCCCGACCCGGCGACCAGCATCTGGGTAAGTACAACGGCCTGGGCGGCAAGCTCGATCCGCACGAGGACGTGATGAGCGGCATGCGCCGCGAGATCCACGAGGAGTCCGGCCTGGTCTGCGAATCCATGCAGCTGCGCGGCACCGTCAGCTGGCCGGGTTTCGGCAAGCACGGGGAGGATTGGCTGGGTTTCCTGTTCCTCATCGACCGCCACTGCGGCGAACCGCCGCCGCGCAACGAGGAGGGCGACCTGGAGTGGGTGGAGATCGCCCGCCTGGGCGAGTTGCCGCTGTGGGAAGGGGACCGGCACTTCCTGCCCCTGGTCTTCGATGGCGACCCGCGACCGTTCCACGGGGTGATGCCCTATCGCGAAGGGCGGATGCAATCCTGGGCGTATTCGCGCTGAAAATCTGCTAAAAGTCGCCAAATGCGCCGATAAGCGATTCAATTACCCGTTTCAATCAAGAAACGGAAAGCCCGGATAACCGAATTTTCACGCCGTGGAACGTATCCTCCGTGGGCCGAAACGCCCTTTCGCGGGCAGATCGTCAGTTCGCTTTCCTTCGCGATCGTCTCGCCCCGGACTTCGGGGCCTGCCGCCGCCCGGCCTGGGCAGCGGGACGAACGCGCTGTCCTCACCTCACGCCAAGGAGCGCCGCATGACCGACACCACGAACAGCCTGTCCGACCTGATCGAGATCAGCGAAGACGGGATCGCGTTCTACGAAGAAGCGGCGCAGAAGGTGAAAGACAAAAAACTGAGCACGCTGTTCACCCGCTTGGCCAAGGCCAAGTCGGAGCTGGCGGCGGAGCTGTCCGGCGAGGTCAAGCCCGCCACCGGCAAGAAGAAGGCCGGCAAGAAGGCCGAAAGCACCCTGGGCGAACTGAGCAAGGCCTACGCCGGCCTGCGCAAGCAGTGGCCCGATGCCGCCGCCGAGCGTTACAGCCGCATGGCCGAGGTCGAGGGCCAGCTGCAGCTGACCTTCCAGAAGGTCGTGCTCGACCGCGACCACAGCTTCGTGGTCCGGGTGCTGGCAAAGCAGTACGTCAGCAAGGCCGAAGTCCTGAACAAGGAGCTGCGCGCCTGCCAGCGCTCGGCCTGACGCCGTCAAGGCGCCGGTTCCAAGGGATCCTCGTCCCCGCGGAAGCGGCGCTCAAAAAAACCGCCCGGGTCGCCCCGGGCGGTTTTTTATTGGCCGGTGATCAGTCGTTCGAGGCGGGGGTGGCCGGAGCCTCCAGGCCGCGGCGCTTGAGCAGCGGGCCGACCTGCGGGTCGCGGCCGCGGAAATCGCGGAACAGCTGCATGGCGTCGACGCTGCCGCCGCGCGACAGCAGGGTGCGGCGGAAGTGGTCGCCGTTCTCGCGCTTCAGGCCGCCGTTCTCCTTGAACCACTCCACCGATTCGGCGTCCAGCACCTCGGACCACAGGTAGGCGTAATAGCCCGCCGAATAGCCGCCCATGATGTGCGAGAAGTAGGTGCTGCGGTAACGCGGCGGCACCGGCGGGTAGTCCAGGCCGATCGCCTTCAGCGACGCCGCTTCGAAGGCCAGCGTGTCGGTCGGCACTTCGTTGGCCTTCAGCTGGTGCCACTTCTGGTCGAGCATCGCCGCCGCCAGGTATTCGGTGGTGGCGTGGCCCTGGCCGTACTGTTCGGCGGCCAGCACCTTGTCCAGCAGCGCCTGCGGGATCGGCTCGCCGGTCTCGTGGTGCTTGGCGTAGTTGGCAAGGATAGACGGCCAGGTGGCCCACATCTCGTTCACCTGCGACGGGTACTCGACGAAGTCGCGCGGCACCGAGGTGCCGGCGAACTGCGGGTACTTCACGTTCGAGAACAAGCCGTGCAGCGCGTGGCCGAACTCATGGAACATGGTGGTGACCTCGTCGAAGGTCATCAGGGTCGGCTGGCCGGCGGCCGGCTTCGGGATGTTCTGGTGGTTGGCGACCACCGGCTGGGTGCCGGTGAGGCCGTTCTGCGGCACGTAGGCGTTCATCCAGGCGCCGCCGCGCTTGCTGGAGCGGGCGTAGAAGTCGCCGTAGAACAGGCCCAGCGGCTTGCCGTCGGCCTCGAACACCTCCCAGACGCGCACGTCGGGATGGTAGACCGGCAGGTCCTTGCGCTCCTTGAAGCTCAGGCCGTAGAGCTGGTTGGCGGCGTAGAACACGCCCTTCTCCAGCACGTTGTTGATCTCGAAGTAGGGGCGCAGCTGCGATTCGTCGAAGTCGTACTTCTGCTGGCGCACCTTCTCGGCATAGAAGGCCCAGTCGGCGGCCTCGAGCTGGAAGCCGCCCTTCTCGGCGTCGATGATCGCCTGCATCTCGGCCGCTTCCCGGCGGGCGTTGGCGACCGCGGCGGGGGCCATGTCGCCCATCAGCTTGTTGACGGCGGCGACGCTTCCGGCGGTCTCGTCCTCGAGGATGTAGGCGGCGTGGTTGTCATAGCCCAGCAGGGCGGCGCGTTCGGCGCGCAGCTTCGCGACGCGGGCGACGATCGCGCGGTTGTCGAATTCGCCGCCGCGGCTGCCGCGGGTCAGGGAGGCTTCCATGATCTGCTTGCGCAGCGCGCGGTCGGTCAGCGAGGTCAGCGGCGGCTGGCCGCTGGTGTTCATCAGGGCGATCAGGTACTTGCCCTCGTGGCCTGCGGCCTTGGCGGCTTCCGCGGCGGCGGTGATGGCGTCCGCCGACAGGCCGTCCAGGCGCTTGACGTCGTCCACCAGCACGCCGGAGGCGTTCACTTCCTTGAGCACGTTCTGGCTGAAGGTGGTCGCCAGCGTGGCCAGCTCCGAGTTCATCGCCTTGAGCTTTTCCTTGTCGGCGTCGGAGAGGTTGGCGCCGGCGCGGACGAAGTCGATGTGGTAGCGCTCGAGCAGGCGCAGGCTCTCGGCGTCCAGGCCCAGGGTGCCGCGCTTGTCGTGCAGGGCCTTGATGCGGGCGAAGAGCTTGCCGTCGAGCAGGATCGCGTCCTGGTGGGCGGCGAACTTCGGCGCCATCTCGGCCTGGACCTTCTGGATCTGCGGGTTGGTGTGGGCGCCGGCCAGGTTGCCGAACACCGCGGCGGTGCGATTGAGCAGGGCGCCGGTCTTCTCCAGCGCGACGATGGTGTTCTCGAAGGTCGGAGCCTCCGGGTTGGCGGCGATCGCGTCGATCTCGGCGCGCTGCTGCTTCATGCCTTCGGTCAGCGCCGGGGCGTAGTGTTCGTCCTTGATCCGGTCGAAGTGCGGCAGCTGGTACGGCAGGGTGCTGGCGGCGAAGAAGGGGTTCTGCGCCGCGGGCGCTTCGGCGCTGGCGGCCGGTTCGGCGGCGGAAACCAGGGAGGGCGCGGCGACGCTGAGCGCGGCGGCGAGGGCGAGGGACAGCTTGCGACGGGTCATGGATGTTCCTTGCGGGGATCGTGGAAAACCCCCGAAGCCTACCCCATGCCGTCGCCGCGCCACGTATGACGAAAGGCAGGGGTCAGCCGGAGAGGATCTGGCAGGTGGACCGGCACAGCGCCATCACCTTGCCGTCCGGGCCGCGCACCTCACCTGAGAGGTAAAGGCTGCGTGAAGTCCGCTGCAGCAGGCGCGCGATGCAGTCGATGTGGGCGGTGCCCGGCGCCACCGGCCGCAGGTAGTCGATGGCCAGGTGGGCGGTGACGCTGGGCTGGGCGATCAGGTAGGAGAACGGGCCCAGGGTGTTGTCGAGCGCAGCGACGACGAAACCTCCCTGCATGAAGCCCAGCGGGTTCTGGTAACCCGGCAGCACCGGGAACCGCATGCTCAGCCACTGGCCTTCCTCGTATTCCAGCGGTTCGGCCTGCATCGCGGTCAGGCAGGGCGGCGGCAGCTGCAGGCCATCGGGCAGGCGCTGGCGCAGCAGGTCGGTGAGGTGGGTGGCGGCGACGGGCATGGCGGGGTCCGGGTGGGCAGCGTAGGCTTAGGCTAAGCCCTGCAAACCGGAGCACGCCATGACCACCGCCTACGATTTTTCCGCCAGGACCCTCGATGGCGCCGACCTGTCGCTGGACGCCTACCGCGGCAAGGCCATGCTGGTGGTCAACACCGCCTCCAAGTGCGGCTTCACCCCGCAGTACACCGGGCTGGAGAAACTCTGGCGCAAGTACCAGGGCCAGGGCCTGGTGGTGCTGGGTTTCCCCTGCGACCAGTTCGGGCACCAGGAGCCGGGCGACGAGGCCGAGATCAAGAATTTCTGCTCGCTCACCTACGACGTCAGCTTTCCGATGTTCGCCAAGATCGAGGTCAATGGCGCCGGGGCGCATCCGCTCTACAAGTGGCTGAAATCGGAAAAGGCCGGTCTGCTGGGCATGGAAGGCATCAAGTGGAACTTCACCAAGTTCCTGGTCGGCAAGGACGGCAAGGTGCTCAAGCGCTACGCGCCGACCGACACACCGGAAAAGATCGAGAAGGACGTGGCCGCCGTCCTGGGCTGAGCCCGGATCAGCGCGCCGCGCGGATCCGCGCGAAGATCTCGCCGGCCGCCGGCGACCACACCGCCCAGGCGTGGCCGCCGGGACGCACCAGCACGTGGTCGGCGACCAGGGCCGGGCCCAGGGCGGGCATCGCGCGGGCCAGCCGGTCCGCCTCGCCATAGGCCAGCCAGGCGCGTTCCGAGCGGCCGCTGCCGGGCCAGGCCTGCAGATCGCGCCAGACTTCGCGCTGGTAGTTGCCGGCGTCGATGGCCGCGGGCCGTGGTCCGGGCGACCAGTTCTCCAGCCCGGTCGCGGCGATCTCCCGGATCAGTCCGCGGTCGCCGAGGTAGGGCGCCATCAGCACCAGACCATCGAGCTGGCCCGGGTACTGGCGCTCGTAGAGCAGGGTGCCCATGCCGCCCATCGAAGCGCCGGCCAGCCAGATGCCGGCATAACCGCGGCGCCGGGCGGGCTCGATCACCTCGGCATGCAGCCGCTGCGGCATGCGGCCCTCGAAGTAGTAGGGCATCGTCATCGCCACCAGCGCGACGTCGGCCTCCGGCCAGGCGCGCTGGATCGCCCCGGCGATGCCGCTGCGGCGCAGTCCCTCCAGGTCGTCGCCGCGTCCGGGCAGCACCACCACCAGCACGCGCTGCGCCGAGGCCTGTGGGGCGGCGACCAGGGCGGTGGGGATGGTCGTCTCGGTCCGGCCCAAGCCCATGCAGGCGCCAAGGCACAGGCAGGCGCACAGCAGGGTTCCTCGGATGAGGTGGCGCATCGACGGTCCCCGGAGGTCAGGCGCCGGACGGCGCGGGTCGAATCTGCGTCCCCGGGCGTGCAGGCCGCGTCATTTCTCCACGAAGGCGCGTTCGAACACGTATTCGCCGGGCGTGCCGATGCGTGGCGCGGCGCTGAAGCCGCGGCCGTCGAGGATGGCGCGGAAATCGGCCAGCATCTGCGGGCTGCCGCAGATCATCGCGCGGTCGCGGGCCGGGTCCAGTGGCTCCAGGCCCAGGTCGGCCATCATCCGGCCGCTGTCCACCAGGGTGGTCAGGCGGCCGGAATGGCGGAAGGGCTCGCGGCTGACCGCCGGGTAATAGAGCAGCTGCTTCGAGATCAGTTCGCCCAGGTGCTCGTGCCGCGGCAGTTCGTTGAGGATGTAGTCGTGGTAACACAGGTCTGCGACGCCGCGCACGCCGTGGGTCAGGATCACCCGCTCGAAGCGCTCGTAGGTCTCCGGGTCCTTGATCACGCTCAGGAAGGGCGCCAGGCCGGTGCCGGTGGCCAGCAGGTAAAGATTCCTGCCAGGGTGAAGATCGCTGATCAGCAGGGTGCCGGTGGGCTTGCGGCTGACCAGCAGGTCGTCGCCGGGCTGCAGGTGCTGCAGGCGCGAGGTCAGCGGCCCGTCCTGGACCTTGATGCTGAAGAACTCCAGCTCCTCTTCCCAGTTGGCGCTGGCGATGGAGTAGGCCCGCATCAGGGGGCGGCCGTCCACCGGCAGCCCGATCATCACGAACTGGCCGTTGTCGAAGCGCAGGCCGTCGTCGCGGGTGGTGGTGAAGCTGAAGTAGTCGTGGTTCCAGTGCCGGACGCTGAGCACGCGTTCGGTGGCGAAGGCGGACATAGGGGCAGGGGCTCGCTAGGGGGAACCGCCTGGCGTCGGGCGGGCGGGTCCGGGAAACCGTGCATTCTAATCCATTCGCTTTCCCGACCATAAGCGGGTATGGTCGGTGCACTGCGGTTGCCGGGAACACGGTAAATCGTGGTTACCCAATCAACTGTTACAAGGATTAGAGATATGTCGGATCGTCAGACTGGTACCGTGAAGTGGTTCAACGACGCCAAGGGCTTTGGCTTCATCACCCCCGAGAGCGGCGAGGACGTGTTCGTCCACTTCCGTTCCATCATGGGCACCGGCTTCAAGTCGCTGCAGGAAGGCCAGAAGGTCTCCTTCAAGGTCGTGAAGGGCCAGAAGGGCATGCAGGCGGACGAAGTGCAGCCGCTGTAAAGCGCGCACCGAGCCTTGCGAACAAGCCCCGGCCGGCAACGGCCGGGGCTTTTTCTTGGCTGGCCGCCGCCCCCGGAATTTGCGCGGGCGGGACGCATGGCCTAGCCTATGCGCCCTTTTCCCGCCCCCGGGTTCTCCGGACCGGCCCTCCCCAAGGATTCCCATGCAGATCGCCGAGCGCACCGTCGCGTCCTTCCACTACACCCTGACCAACGACGCCGGCACGGTGATCGACTCCTCCGCGGGCGCCGACCCGCTGACCTACCTGCACGGCGTCGGCAACATCGTCCCCGGCCTGGAGAAGGCGATGGAAGGCCGCCGCGCCGGCGACAAGTTCGACGTGGTGGTGTCGCCGGAGGAAGGCTACGGCACCCCGAACGAGATGCTGGTCCAGGTGGTGCCGCGCGAAGCCTTCCAGGGCGTGGACGACGTCCAGGTCGGCATGCAGTTCCAGGCCCAGACCCCGCAGGGCGCGATCTCGGTTGTCATCACCAAGGTCGAGGACGGCATGGTCACCGTCGACGGCAACCACCCGCTGGCCGGCCAGAACCTGAACTTCGCCATCGAAGTGGTCGACGTGCGCGAGGCCAGCGTCGAGGAAGTCGTGCACGGCCACGTGCACGGCGCCGGCGGCCACCACCACTGAACGCGATGGGCGCCCGCGGCCGACTGATTCAATCCGACGCCGACCTGCGGGCGCTGCTGTCGCGGGTGCGGCGCATCGCCGTGCTCGGCATCAAGACCGAAACCCAGCGCGGCCAGCCGGCCATCGAAGTGCCGCGGTACCTCGAGCGCGCCGGCTTCGACGTGATCCCGGTGCCGGTGTACTACCCCGAGGTCGAACAGATCCTGCGCCGCCCGGTGTTCCGCCGCCTGGTGGACATTCCGGGCGAGGTGGATCTGGTCAACGTGTTCCGCCGCCCGAAGGACCTGGCGCCGCACCTGGACGACATCCTGGCCAAGCGCCCGGGCGCCGTCTGGCTGCAGGAAGGCATCCGCGACGACGCCTTCGCCGAGGCGCTGCTGGCGGCCGGCATCGATGTGGTCCAGGACCGCTGCCTGATGGTCGACCATCGGCGTCTGGCCGCCGGCTGAGGCTCAGCGCCCGGTTTTCGCCTTTCCGGGTCGGAAGGGCATCAGGTGCTGGCGCCAGATGCCCGCCGGCACCGTTTCCGGTTTCAGCACGCCGTATTCCTGGGGCCAGCTGCCGTCGCGCGGCAGCTTGAAGGTGCCCATCAGCATGTCCACCAGCGGCAGGTGGATGGCGTAGTTCACGTCCACGTAGTCCGGCTGCCGGGCGTGGTGCCAGTGGTGGTAACGCGGCAGCACCAGCAGGTATTCCAGCCAGCCGAAGCGCAGGCCCAGGTTGGCGTGGGCCAGCACGGCCTGCAGGCCGACCAGGATCACGTAGGCGTTGATCGCGGCCGGCGCGAAGCCCAGGACCACCAGCGGCAGCAGCACGAAGCCGCGGGTCAGCACGATCTCGACGAAATGGATGCGCGACCCCGCCAGCCAGTCCATGTGCCGGCTGCTGTGGTGCACGGCGTGGAAGCGCCAGAGCCACGGGATGTTGTGGTAGGCGCGGTGCAGGCTCGCCTGCGCCAGGTCGGCGCAGAACACCGCCAGCAGGAACTGGGCCCAGACCGGCAGCGACTGGATCGTCGCCTTCAGCGCCGGGAACGCCGCCAGCGCGGCGACCTGCGCCGTCCAGGCGGTGACCAGGATCAGGATGAACTGCACCAGCACGTGGCTCATGAAGAAGTAGGCGACGTCGGTGCGCCATTCCGGCCGCAGCGGCGACTGCTCGATCCGGCCCAGGGCCTTTTCCAGCGGGATGAACACCAGGGCCGAGAAGAACAGCGACACCACGAACCAGTCCAGGCCCAGCGAGTACGGCGTGTCGCCGATCGTCTCGAACTGCACGTCGGTGCCGCCCGCCAGCACCGCCAGCGTGGCCGTGCCGACGCCCAGCAGGGCGACGCGGCGGTTGCGGCCGCGCAGGATGGCCAGGGTGCCCAGCAAGAAGGCCAGCACCAGGCCCACCAGCAGCAGCTGGCGGGCGAAGTCCTCGGTGTAGACGCGCCGGAAGTCGCGGCTGGTCAGCAGGTCCGGGAAATGGAAACACAGCACGCCGGCGAGGCTTAGCACTCCCAGCAGGGCGGACAGGTGGGCGGTCCAGGAGCGTTTGGTCGGGGTCATGGCGGCATCGTTCTGGATACGCGCAAGATACGGCGGCCGGGCGCGGGCGTGAAGCCCGCGTTAGAATGCCGCTCCCCCCGACTGCCGCAGACACGTGATTCCCCTTCCCGACGACATCCGCCTGGTCTTCGAAGACCGCTCCGGTTACCTCTACGCCCACGTGACGGGCCCCCGCGACAGCCACCAGATCTCCCTGGCCTACTGGTCCCGGATCGCCGACCAGGTGCGCAAGCGCCACGCCACCAAGCTGATGGTGGTCGAGAACCTCGGCGACCACGAAGACCAGCGCGACCTTCCCGCCATCATCGACGCCCTGATCGCGATGGGCCTGGACCGCATCCAGATCGCCTTCGTGGTCGGCCGGGTCGAACTGCTGCCGCACATGGAACACGGCGAGATCCTGGCCCTGGAGCGCGGCGCCAATGGCCGCGTGTTCGGCAGCGTCGCGGTGGCCGAGCGCTGGCTGCGCCACGGCAGCCACTGAGCCCGGTCAGACGGCCGAGACCTCGACCGCCAGCCCGTTGAGGGCCGCGTTGCCGCTGGGACCATCCAGCGACTGCGCGTCGGTCAGGTCGTTGTAACTCACTCCTTGCACCTGGACGGCGCGCGCGAGGCGCGTGCCGGCCCGCTGGTGCCCGAAGCCGTGCGGCAGGCAGGCCACGCCCGGCATCAGCTCGTCGCTGGCGACCACCTCGGTTTCGACGCTGCCGGCCTTCGAGCTCACGCGCACGCGCGCGCCGTCGGCGATCCCGCGCGCCGCGAGGTCGGCGGTATGCATCAACAGCTGGTGCCGGGGTTTGCCCTTCACCAACCGCGGCGCGTTGTGCATCCAGGAGTTGTTGCTGCGCACGTGGCGGCGGCCGACCAGGCGCAGGCCGCCGGGCGGATCGGCAGGGGTCGCGGCCAGGCGGGACAGCTCCGCCATCAGCAGCGGCGGTGCGCATTCGATGCAGCCGCTGGCGGTTTCCAGGCGCGAGAGCAGGGACGGGCGCAGCGGGCCCAGGTCGAGGCCATGCGGGGCGGCGTCGAGCTGCGCCAGTTCCAGCCCGCTGCCGCCGCGGGCCAGGCCGGCGGCGATCAGCTCCCGGGGTGGCGGCAGGTCCCGCCAGGGTTTGCCGGCGGCCGCGGCGTAGGTGGCGCCGAGCCGGTCCAGGATCTCCCAGTCGGCGCGTTCATCGTCGCGCCGTTGACGCAGCGGCGGACTCAGCCTGGCCACGCGCCGCACCGCGAAGGCGTTGAAGTGCAGGTCGTAGTGCGGCTGGGTGAGCGGCGAGGCCGGCGGCAGGATCAGGTGCGCATGGCGGGTGGTCTCGTTGACGTAGACGTCGATCGAGACCATGAAATCCAGCGACGCCAGCGCGGCATCGAGCGCGCGGCCGTCGGGCGTGGACAGCACCGGATTGCCGGCGCAGGTCAGCAGGGCCCGCACCTGGCCCGGGCCGGGCGTGCGGATCTCCTCGGCCAGCACCGCCACCGGCAGCTCGCCGGCGAACTCCGGCAGGCCGCGCACGCGGCTGTGCCAGCGTCCCCGGTTTCCGGGCGAGGTGCCCGGGCCGGTGACCGGGAAGGCGGGTTCGTTGGGCAGCGCGCCGCCCTCCCGGTCCAGGTTGCCGGTGACCAGGTTCAGCAGCTGGATCAGCCATTGGCAGAGCGAGCCGAAGGCCTGCACCGACACGCCCATGCGGCCGTAGGCCACGGCGCGGGGGGCATCGCGGAATTCCCGGGCCAGGCGGGCGATGTCGTCGCGCGCGATGCCGGTGCGTCCGGACACCTCGGCGGTGTCGACGGCGTGGATCGCCGCCAGCGCCTCGTCCAGGCCAGCCAGTTTTCCGGCGTAGGCCCCGGTGCGTGGCGGGCCGAGGGCCAGCACCTGCTGCAGCAGCGCCAGCAGGAACCAGGCGTCGGCGCCCGGCCGGATGAAATGGTGCTCGCTGGCGATCGCCGCGGTTTCGGTGCGGCGCGGGTCGACCACCACCAGCCGTCCGCGTCCGGCCAGGGCCTTGAGCCGCTTCTCGACGCCCGGCGCCGTCATCAGGCTGCCGTTCGATGCGACCGGGTTCGCGCCCAGCACCAGCATGAACTGCGTGCGGTCGATGTCCGGGATCGGCAGCAGGAACTGGTGGCCGTACATCAGCCAGTCCACCAGCTGGTGCGGCCACTGGTCCACCGAAGAGGCGCTGAACACGTTCTTCGAACGCAGCGCCCTCAGCAGGGGCGGCAGATAGGCGATGTGGCCGAAGTGGTGCACGTTCGGGTTGCCCAGGTAGGCCGCGACGGCATCGGCGCCATGCCCGCGCTGGGTGGCGGCCAGGCGCTCGCCGGCCTCGGCCAGGGCCTCGTCCCAGCCGATCTCCTCCCAGTCGGCGCCGCGGCGGCGCAGCGGCCGGCGCAGGCGGTCGGGGTCGGTCTCGAGGTCGAGCAGGGCATTGCCCTTGGGGCAGACGTGGCCGCGGCTGAAGGGGTCGGCGGCATCACCCCGGATGGCGACCAGGTCATCGCCTTCGTACTGCAGCTCCAGGCCGCAGATGGCCTCGCACAGGGGGCAGGCGCGGAAACGGGACTCGCGGGCCATGGGGCACTCCGGGGTGGCCGGCCGATCTTAGCGCGGGCTTCGCGGCGCCGCGCCCTGTAAACTGCGCGCCATGTCCCTGATCACTCTCCAAGGCGTCGACTACGGCGTCGGCGGCCCGCTGCTGCTCGAATCCGTGAACCTGACGATCGAGCGCAACGAGCGCGTCTGCATCGTCGGCCGCAACGGCGCCGGCAAATCCACCCTGCTGCGCCTGCTGGCCGGCGCGATCACCCCGGACGACGGCGCCATCAAGCGCGAGGGGCGCATCGCCGGCCTGGCCCAGGAGGTTCCCAAGGACCTGGCCGGCAGCGTCTTCGACGTGGTGTCGATGGGCCTGGGCGCGCTGGGCGCCGACCTGGCGCGTTACCACCACATGCTGCACGACGGCGCCGACATCGACATGGACGAACTGGGCGCGGTGCAGGCCCGCATCGAGGCCGGCAACGGCTGGCAGATCGAGCAGCGGGTGGAGCAGGTGATCAGCAAGCTCGACCTGCCCGAGGACGCCGAGTTCTCGGCGCTGTCGGGCGGCATGAAGCGCCGCGTGCTGCTGGCCCAGGCCCTGGTGGCCGCGCCCGACCTGCTGCTGCTCGACGAGCCCACCAACCACCTGGACATCGAATCGATCGCCTGGCTGGAGGAGTTCCTGAAGAACTTCGGCGGCAGCGTCGTCTTCGTCACCCACGACCGCGAATTCCTGCGCAACCTCGCCACCCGGATCGTGGAGATCGACCGCGGGCAGGTCACCAGCTGGCCCGGCGACTACGACAACTTCCTGCGCCGGCGCGAAGAGCGGATGCACGCCGAGGCCCAGGCCAACGCGCTGTTCGACAAGAAGCTGGCCCAGGAAGAGGTCTGGATCCGGCAGGGCATCAAGGCCCGGCGCACCCGCAACGAAGGCCGCGTCACCGCGCTCAAGG
>CAMLKR010000032.1 GCA_946480565.1 uncultured Arenimonas sp.
CGGTGGCGACCACGCACCGCCCGTCCGCCGAAACCCTGCTGCACACCCAGCTCTACGCCCGCTTTCCGGATATCGGCTGCGTGCTGCACACCCATTCGCGCACCCAGACCGTCAGCTCGCGCCTGTTCGCCGGCCAGGGCCATGTCCGCCTGGAAGGCTACGAACTGCTGAAGGCCTTCGCCGGCAACCAGACCCACGAGATGGCCATCGACGTGCCCGTGCTGCCCAACACCCAGGACATGCCGGCCCTGGCGGCGCAGGTCGAGGGCCTGCTCGACGCCGGCCCGCTCTGGGGCTATCTGATCGACGGCCACGGCCTCTACGCCTGGGGCAAGGACATGGCCGAGGCGCGCCGCCACCTCGAGGCCTTCGAATTCCTGTTCGCCTGTGAGCTCGACCTGAGGAGACTGCAGTCATGAGCCGCCTTCGGATCTTCAAGGACTCCGACCCCTCCACCCCGCTGTCCTCCACCGAGGACCTGGCGACGATCGCCGATCGCCTGAAACCCATCGGCGTGCGCTTCGAACAGTGGCAGGCCGCGCAGCCGGTGCAGCCCGGCGCCACGCCCGAAGAGGTGATGGCCGCCTACCGCGCCGACATCGACAGGCTGGTCGCCGAAAACGGCTTCAGGACGGTGGACGTCGTTTCCATCGCGCCCGACAACCCGAACAAGGACGCGATGCGCGCCAAGTTCCTGGACGAACATTTCCACAAGGAAGACGAGGTGCGTTTCTTCGTCGCCGGCTCGGGCCTGTTCACCCTGCACGTGGGCGACACCGTGTACGAGATCCGCTGCGAGCAGGGCGACCTGATCGGCGTGCCGGATTCGACCACGCACTGGTTCGACATGGGCCCGGAACCCAGTTTCGTCGCCATCCGTTTCTTCACCGAGCCCGATGGCTGGGTCGGCCACTTCACCGGCACCGACATCGCGCAGCGTTTCCCGCGCTACGAAAAGGGCCAGGCGGGTTGAGCTTGAAGACGATCCTCACCGACATCGAAGGCACGACCAGCAGCATTTCCTTCGTCAAGGACGTGCTGTTCCCGTATGCCCGCCGCGCCCTGCCCGGCTTCGTCGCCGCGCACGGCGACGAACCCGACGTGCGGCGCTGGCTGGATGCCGTGGCCGCCGAGAACGGCGGCCTGTGCCAGGACGCCATGATCGTCGAGACCCTGCAGGGCTGGATCGACCAGGACCGCAAGCACACCGCGCTGAAGGCGCTGCAGGGCATGGTCTGGAAGGAGGGCTACGTGCGCGGCGACTACGCGGCGCACATGTATCCCGACGCGGCCGAGGCGCTGCGCCGGTGGCATGGGCAGGGGCACGCCATCAATGTGTATTCGTCGGGTTCGGTCGCGGCGCAGAAGCTGTTCTTCGGCTACAGCGCGGCGGGCGACCTCAGTCCGCTGGTGTCGCACTGGTTCGACACCGAAATGGGCGGCAAGCGCGAGGCTGCCAGCTACGGCCGCATCGTCGCGGCCCTCGGGGTGCCGGCGCCGTCGGTGCTATTCCTGTCGGACGTGGTCGAGGAGCTCGACGCGGCCCGCGAGGCCGGCCTGCGCACCGTGCTGATCGACCGCCTGGCGGACTATCCGCAGCCGCGCCGCGGCGACGACACCCACGGGCATCCGCGCGCCGAGGATTTTTCGGCCATCCGTCCCGAGGAAATCTGAGCGCATGGTCCTGACCCCTCGGGTGGAAGCGCCCTGATGCTCCCGTCCATGAGGCCGTTCCGCTGCCCGGCCTGTGGCCCGTCCCTGCTCGTCAGGATCGGCCCGGACGAGACCCAGGTGCGCTGCCTGCGCTGCCGCGGCACGCCGGTGCATCTTTCCGTCATCGAGGCCATCAGGACGTTCGCGCCGCCCCTGGGCGCACTTTCCGTCTGCGAACTGTCCACCCGCGGCGCCCTGACGGCCTTCCTGCGCCGGCACTGCGGCCGAATGGCCCTGAGCGAATTCCTGGATGGCGTCGAACCTGGCACGGAGCGCGCGGGCATCCGCTGCGAGGACGTGCAGGCCTTGACGTACGCGGACGCCAGCTTCGACCTGACGACCTCGACCGAGGTGTTCGAACACGTGCCTGACGACCTGGCCGGTTTCCGGGAGCTGCGGCGCACGCTCAAACCCGGCGGGCTGGCGATCTTCACGGTGCCGATGGCCTCGGAAGGCCGCACGGTGGAGCGCGCGCGGATGACGGCCGCCGGCGTGCAGCACCTGCTGGAGCCGGCCTACCACGGCGACCGTCTGCGCGGTGCCGGCCAGGTGCTGGTGTTCCGAGACTACGCGCCGGACATCTGCGACCGGCTGCTGGAGGCGGGCTTCACGACGGCCACGCTGTGGCGGCCGCCGACCGGTTATTTCGGCCACGCCCGGAACGTGGTGGTGGCCAGGGCCTGACCACCACCCCGCCCCGCCCTCAGTCGAAGTAGACCAGGGCCACGTCGCTGGGAACGGCCACGTGCTTGATCGGCGAGCCAGTGACGTTCATGTACACCTCCACCAGGTGCCGTCCGGGCGGCAGCACGGCGCTGTCCGCACCCGGGGCGGAAAGGTAGGACGCGCTCAGGGTCCGGCTCGCCACCCCGTAACCGGGCCGGATCTGCTGCACGCCGAGCGTGCCGCGCTTGACGCCGTTGATCTTGATGCCCAGTCCGGCCGTCATGTAACCGTCGGCCTGGTCGCCCTGGATCCGGGTCTTGGCGGAAAAGAACACGATGCCGTCGTGGTTCGCCGGGATGTCGATGTAGCGGGAGGCGATCACCGAATCGGTTCCGGCGGCCGGACATCCGGATGTGCCGACGGTCGAGGCCACGCAGCGCCAGGTGTAGGTGCTGCAGTAGGCGCCGTTGCCGCCCGCCGACCCGATCACCTGCCCGCCGACGACGGACACCAGTCGCGCGCTGCCCATCTTGTAGCAGACCTCGTTCTCCCAGGCCGACCCCTGCACCGACGCCTGGTCGGAACCGAAGGAAAGCTCGCTGGCGCGGAAACTGATGTTGGTCGATGCATTGGGACCCACGGCATGCAGCGCGTGCGAGAACATCGGAGCCTGGAGTTCCGCGCCCGGGTCGATGTCGTTGACGCTCCACGAGGCCGTGTCGGTGTGCGGGCACATGCCGTCCTGGTAGATGGCCGCCAGGGAGTCGCCGTAGCCGGGGCAGGCGTTGAACGCCCGCGCGCTCGCCAGCGAAGCGACCAGTCGCGCCGTGGGGGCGGTGTTGGCGACCACGTTGCGCAGGACCTCGACGCTAGGGCGGTTGGTGCTGCCCTCGATGACGTTGACCGCCGGCGGGGCGTAGGTGGTGACGTCGATCACCGCGGATTCTCCGGCCATCGCGCTGACGACGGTGTTCTCGCCCGGGTTCAGGATGACCGACAGGCCGCTGTGCGATCCCACCACGAATCGACCGGGACGGCTGGGGTGGGCGCCGGCGCGCAGCGTGAAGGTGTGCACGCCCGGCTGCAGGACGGCGTGGGCGATGGCGTTGAACGAATGCTGGGCCGACGCGTCCTTTTCCGCGGAACCCCAGTCGTTGATCGCATAGCTGCTGTGGGCCTCGCTTCCGTTGATCGCGATGCGCACCGATCCGGCCGGCGCATCGATCGGGAAGTAGCGTCCATCCGCCACGACCAGCACCCGCGTATTGGGCTGGGTGATGTTTACGGTCCGGGTGATGACGTCGACGTGGCCGGTGGTGTTCACCTGAAGGTCGCTGGCCGTGCGCGCGAACACCGAGGTGACCGCCGAGGGCGGCGGCGGAGGCGTGCCGCCGCCGCCACCGGGAAAGCCGGGTTCGCCGTCGCAGTAGCTCGTGGTGACGGCGCCGGTCCGCAGCGGCGCGAACTGCGGCTCGCAGACCTGGGCGTTGACGAGGGGGCAGGCCGTTACGGCCAGCAGGGTCGCGATGAGACGGTTCCGTCGGGAGGCATGACGGATGGTTCCGGAGCGGATGTACATTTGCACCTCTGGGTCCGAGTGGGGTCGACGCGCGGGCGGAAAACCCGCGCCACCGGACTCTATACGCCGCTTCCGAAAGACATCACCCTCCGTCCACGATTCGGTAAGTATCGCTATCGATGACCTGTCCACGCCAACGATCGAATGCACGCACCTCGATGCGGTGTTCGCCCGCCGGAAGGTCGGTGGGCAAGGTGCCGCGCCAGAGATGGCTGGAGACGGTCGCTTCCGGCGACCGGTCGAAACTCCGCAGGCTCAGCGATTCGTCGTCGCGGACGTTCTCGGCGAGCAGCCGCGGATCCGGACGCTCGACCCGGCGCATCGGCTGCCATTCGCCCTCGCCCACCCGGAATTCGACCCGGGTGTCGGCGTCGCCCATGAAGACATTGGCGTAGACGCCGAACGCCGGATAGGCGCCGCGACGCAGCACGTTCGGCGCATGCAGGGCCAGGCCCTTGGCGTAGCGTCGATCCGGCGTGTGCCAGTAGAGCCAGTAGCGGCCGTCGCGCAGCACCGACAGTTCCGCCCAGCCCCTGGGCGTGCCGTCGGCCATGGTCGCGACCGGAATACCCTGGTCGTCGGCCACGCCGCTCCAGAACGAACCGCAGGCCGCGCCCAGGTTGTATTCGTGCAGCGGCGAGGCGCCCTGCCAGCCGTCGTCGGCATCGTGCCAGTGGTGCCGCTGCACGTGGCCGTGGGCGCTGAGCAGCAGCAGCTTCGGGAAGGCCTTCAGCAGCGCGAACAGCCGCTCGCGGTCGGCGCGCCGGAAAGTCTCGCGGCCCGGCACCGGGTCGAAAAACGGGATGTGCGCGGCGACCACCAGCAGGCGGTCGCGCGGCAGCGACGGCAGGTAGGCTTCCAGGAAGGCGAACTGGTCGGCGCGCAGCCCGCCGGTGTAGTCCGGCGATTCGCCCGGCCGGTAGATCACGTTGTCGAGCAGGACCACGCTGGCCTCGTGCTCTTCCCAGGCCAGGGTGTCGGGCCCGTAGACGGCTCGGAAGCTGCGCAGGGAATCCTCGTCGCCGCGGGCGTCGAAGTCGAGGTCGTGGTTGCCGGCGGCGTGCAGCCAGGGCAGGCCCAGCCGCGTGGTCGCGCGGTTCATCGCCGGGTACAACGACAGGTCGTCGTGCACCACGTCGCCCAGGGTCAGCCCGAGATCGCCGGCCGCGCCCTCGAAATAGACCGGCGGCACCTGCGCCGCCGCCGAGTGCGAGGAATGCGCGGCGCGTACCGCCTCGACGATGCCGCGGTCGTAGAACCCGACGTGTTCCGCCGTCTGCGGCTGCGGGTCGGCGAACAGCACGACGTCGAGCTTTCCGCCTTCGCGCAGGTCCTGGCGCAGGGCGAAGTTGCGGCAATGCGGAAACTCCGCGGCGATGCCGCCGTACTTCAGGGCCGGGCCGGGGGCACGCTGCACATGGCGCCAGAAATCCGGCAGGCCGTCGGCGCGTTCCGGAAACCGGTAGCCGGGCGGCTTGACCACGAACACGGTCCGGCCGTCGCGCACCGGCAGCGAATAGGCGCCGGTGGCATCGGTGCGCACCACCTGTTCGCCGTCGGAAACGGCGACGCCGGCCACGGGCTGGTCGCCCGCGCCGAAGCGCGAGTCGCCGTCGACATCGTGGTAGACATAGCCGCTGTTGCAGGGCGGCAGCGCGGCCGCGGCCGGGCCGGACAGCAGGGCCAGGCCCAGCAAGGGAACCGTGAGCATCGGACGCATGGGCATCTCCGGGAACCAGCCCGGATTATGCCCAAGCGCCGGTTCAGCGCGCGGCCGCCGCGTGGCGGTCGCGCAGCACGCTCACCACATCGTCCAGGCCCAGGCCGCGCGCCCGCAACAGCACGGTCAGGTGGAAGACCAGGTCGGCGGCCTCGCCCAGCAGGGCGGCATCGTCCTGGGCCACCGCGGCCAGCGCCGTCTCCACGCCCTCCTCGCCCACCTTCTGGGCGATGCGGCGGGTGCCGGCTTCGAACAGTTTCGTGCTGTAGCTGCCCGGCGGGCGGTCGCGCTCGCGCCGCGCGACCAGCTGGTCCAGACGGGCCAGGAAGTTTTCCGGGGCGCCGGGGAAGCAGCTGTCGCGGCCCAGGTGGCAGGTCGGGCCGCGCGGGTGCGCCTGCACCAGCAGGGTGTCGGCGTCGCAGTCGGCCTCGATCGACACCAGGTCGAGCACGTCGCCGCTGGTTTCGCCCTTCATCCACAGCCGCTGCCGGCTGCGGCTGTAGAAGGTGACCCGGCGCGTGGCCAGGGTCGCGTCCAGCGCCGCGCGGTCCATGTAGCCCAGCATCAGGACCCGGCCATCGGTGGCGTCCTGCACGATGGCGGGCAGCAGGCCCTGCTGCTTGTCCCAGGCCAGGGCGGCGATCTGCTCAGGCGACATCACGCACCTCGAAACCCTGCGCGCGCAGGAAGGTTTTCAGTTCGGGGATCCGGACCGCGCCGGAATGGAAGACGCTGGCGGCCAGCGCGGCGTCGACATCGGCGTCGGCGAAGGCCGCGGCGAAGTGTTCCGGCGCACCGGCGCCGCCGGAGGCGACCAGGGGCACCCGGCAGAGCGCACGCACCGCCCGCAGCTGCTCCAGGTCGTAGCCGGCGCGCACGCCGTCCGAGCCCATGCAGTTGAGCACGATCTCGCCGGCGCCGAGCTGCTGCGCCTCCACCACCCAGTCCAGCGTACGTTTGCGCAGGGCCTGGGTGCGGCCGGGATCGCCGGTGTGGGTGCGCACCCGCCATTCGCCGTCGGCGTCGCGCTGGCTGTCCACGCCGACCACGACGCACTGCACGCCGAAGGCCGCGGCCAGCTCCGAGACCAGGGCCGGCCGCTCCAGCGCCGGCGTGTTCACCGACACCTTGTCGGCGCCCGCGTGCAGCACCGCGCGCGCCTGCTCCACCGACCGAATGCCGCCGGCGACGCAGAACGGGATGTCGACCAGGCGCGCGACCCGTTCGACCCAGGCCACGTCCACGCCGCGCCCCTGCGGGCTGGCGGTGATGTCGTAGAACACCAGCTCGTCGGCGCCCTCGTCGCGGTAGCGCAGCGCCAGGTCCTCGATGGCGCCCATCACGATGTGGTCGCGGAAGCGCACGCCCTTCACGACCTGGCCGTCCTTGACGTCGAGGCAGGGGATCAGCCGGCGGCTCAGCATGTGGCCTCCGCGGCGAGCGCGTCGGCCATCGTGAAGCGGCCTTCCAGCAGGGCCTTGCCGAGCACGATGCCGCCGCACCCGGTGGCCCGCGCCGCGCCGACGTCGGCCAACTCGCGCACACCGCCCGAGGCCTGCACCGCCAGGCGCGGGAAACGCGCGCACAGGTAGCGGTACAGGTCGAGGTTGGGGCCCGACAGCATGCCGTCGCGGGCGATGTCGGTGCACAGCAGGTGGCGCAGGCCGACCTCGGCGTAGGCCGCGGCCAGCACGTCCAGCTCCTTGCCGCCCTCCTCGGTCCAGCCGTGCACCGGCAGGCGCCAGCGGCCTTCGGCGTCGCGGCGGGTGTCCAGCGCCAGGGTGATGCGTTCCGGGCCATAGCGGGCCACCCAGGCGGCCACGCGGCCGGGTTCGCGCACCGCCAGCGAGCCGATCACCACGCGGTCGGCGCCCGCGGCCAGCAGGGCCTCGACATCGGCCTCCGAACGCACGCCGCCGCCGGTCTGCACCTTGAGCCGCGTACCGGACTTGAGCCGGGCCAGCAGCGGCACCAGCGTGTAGCCGCCGGCGCGCGCCGCGTCCAGGTCCACCAGGTGCAGCCAGGTCGCACCGGCGTCGGCGTAGGCGCTGGCCGCCGCGAAAGGATCCTGGGCATAGCGGGTCTCGCGCGCGTAGTCGCCCTGGACCAGGCGCACCACGCGGCCCTCGCGCACGTCGATGGCGGGATAGAGCTGGAAGCCGCTCATGCGCGGGTCTCCAGGAAATTCCGCAGCAGGCGGGCGCCGACGGCGGCGGAACGCTCGGGGTGGAACTGGGCGCCGAAGACGTTGTTGCGCGACACGACCGCAGCGAAAGGGACGCCGTGGTCGGTGGCCGCGATGCAGTCGTCGGTGACGGGTGCGGCATAACTGTGCACGAAATAGGCATAGGCCTCGTCGGCGATGCCCTCAAGCAGCGTGTTGCCACGCAGCGATCGAAGCTGGTTCCAGCCCATGTGCGGCACCCGCAGGCCCGGGGCATCGGCCAGTTTGCGGATGCGGCCGGGCAGCAGGCCCAAGCATTCGACCTCGCCCTCCTCCGAGGATTCGAACAGCAGCTGCATGCCCAGGCAGATGCCCAGCAGCGGCTGGCGCAGGCCCCGCAGCGTGTCCACCAGGCCCAGTTCGCGCAGCCGGGCCATGCCCGGGCCGGCGGCGCCGACGCCGGGCAGGATGACGCGGTCGGCGGCGCGGATCTCGGCGGGGTCCGCGCTCAGCCGCGATTCCACGCCCAGGCGCTGGAGCGCATAGCGCACCGAGCCGATGTTGGCCCCGCCCGAATCCACCAGCACCAGGTTCACAGCGCCCCCTTGGTGGTCGGCAGTTCGGTGCCCTGGCGGCGGACCGCCTGGCGCAGCGCGCGCGCCACGGCCTTGAAGCTCGCTTCGACCATGTGGTGGGTGTTCTCGCCGCGCACCTGCAGGTGCAGGTTCAGGCCGGCGGTTTCGCACAGGGAGCGGAAGAAGTGCGGCACCAGCTCGGTGGCCAGCCCGCCTACCTCGGCGCGGGGGAAGCTGCCCTCGAACACGAAGTAGGGCCGGCCGGAAAAATCCACCGCCGCCGCGGCCAGGGTCTCGTCCATCGGCAGGGTGATTGCGCCGGTGCCGGTGGAGTCGCCGTAGCGGCCGATGCCGCGCTTGTCGCCCAGCGCCTGCTTCAAGGCTTGGCCGAGCGCGAGCGCGCTGTCCTCGACGGTGTGGTGCTCGTCGATGTGCAGGTCGCCGGCGCAGCTCAGCTGCAGGGCGAAGCCGCCGTGTTTTCCCAGCTGCTCGAGCATGTGGTCGAAGAAGCCCAGGCCGGTCGCGACCTCGGGGTCGGCGGCCCGGTCGAGGTCGATGCGGACGCGCACGCGGGTTTCCTTGGTGATGCGTTCGATGGTTGCGGTTCGCGGCGCGTCGGCCAGCTCGTGCGCGATCGATTCCCAGGTGTCCGGGCCGGGCGCCAGTTTGAAGCCGCGGCAGCCCAGGTTCGCCGCCAGCTGCAGGTCGGTGTCGCGGTCGCCGACCACGGCCGAGTTCGCCAGGTCGATGCTCCGGTCGCGCAGGTAGGGCATCAGCAGGCCGGTGCCGGGTTTGCGGGTCGGCTTGCCCTCGTGCTCGAAGCTCTCGTCGATCAGCTGGTCGCGGAAGACGATGCCCTGGGATTCGAGCACCTGCAGCATCAGGGCGTGCGGCCCCTCGAAGTGTTCGCGCGGGAAACTCGCGGTGCCCAGGCCGTCCTGGTTGGTGACCAGCACGAACTGGAAGCCGGCGTCGCGCAGCTTCAGCATGGCCGGGATCACGCCGCGCACGAAACGCAGCTTGGCGTAGCTGTCGATCTGGAAATCGGCCGGCTCCTCGATGAGGGTGCCGTCGCGGTCGACGAACAGGATGCGCTGGCCGCTCATGCCGCCGCCCTCCCCGCCTGCAGCGCCGCCAGCAGCGCGTCATTTTCGCCCGGGCTGCCGATGCTGACGCGCAGCGCGTCGCCCAGCTGCGGCGAGGCGCGCATGTCGCGCACCACCACGCCCGCGGCCAGGAGGCGCAAGAACGCCGCTTCCGCATCGGCGAAGCGCACCAGCAGGTAATTGCCCTGGGAGGGATAGACCCGGACAACGCCGGGGCAGGCCACCAGCTCGTGGCGCAGGCGCTCGCGCTCGGCGCGCACCGTCAGCACCCGGCCGCGGGTCTGCGCCAGGGCGGCGTCTGAAAGACCGGCCAGGGCCAGCTGCACGCAGGGCGACGGCAGCGGATACGGCGCCTGGCAGTTGCGCAGAACCTCCACCAGTTCCGGCGCCGCCAGCAGGCAACCGATGCGGGCCGCCGCCAGCGCGTGCGCCTTGGACAGGGTGCGCAGCACGGCCAGGTTCGGCTGCTCGTCGATCTTCGCCGCCAGCGAGGGCTGGTCGCTGTACTCACCGTAGGCTTCGTCCACCACCAGCAGGCAGCGCCCGGCCAGCCGCCGCGCCAGCGCCAGCAGGTCGGCCGCGGGAATCGCCTGGCCGGTCGGGTTGGCGGGCGAACACAGGAAGACCAGCTTCGCACCGGAGGACACGGCGGCATCCGCCACCGCCTGCAGGTCGAGTTCGAATCCGGCCGGGCCGTCGCGCAGCGGCACCTCGACCAGGGGCGCGCCCTGCAGGCGCGCGCTGACCGCGTACATGCCGAACACCGGCGGCGCGACCACCACCGCGTCCTGGCCCGGCCGGCAGAGCGCGCGCACCAGCAGGTCGATGGCCTCGTCGCTGCCGCGGCCGACCAGTACCTGGGCGGCGCGCACGCCGTACAGCGCCGCCAGCCGTTCGCGCAGGACCGCGGGCTGCGGGTCCGGGTAGCGGTTGGCGCCCAGGCCGGCGTCGGCGGGGTTGCGCCAGGCGCTTTCGTTCGCGTTCAACCAGACCGAGCCGGTGACGCCGGCACGGCGCGCCGAACTATAGCCACCGAAGCTGCGCAGGTCCTCGCGCACCAGGTCCAGGAGGCCGCTCACGACGCCGGCTCCAGGCGCCGCAGCACCGATTGCGCGTGTGCTTCCAGGCCTTCGGCCCTCGCGATCTCGACCGCGCAGGGACCGATCGCGGCCAGTCCGGAACGGCTGACCTCCTGCACGCTGATCGAGGTCTGGAAACTCGCGACGCTGACGCCGCTCCAGGCCCGCGCGGCGCCGTTCGTGGGAAGCACGTGGTTGGTGCCCGAGCAGTAGTCGCCCAGCGATTCCGGCGCGTAGTCGCCCAGGAAGACCGAGCCCGCCGAAGCCACGCGGCCGAGCCAGGCACGCGGCTCGCGCAGGGCCAGGATCAGGTGTTCGGGCGCGTAGGCGTTGCTGATGTCGAAGGCCTGGTCGAGCGAGTCCACCTGCACCAGGCGCGCGTGTTCGAGCGCGCGCAGGGCAATGGCCTCGCGCGGCAGCACGGCGAGCTGGCGCGTGACCTCAAGCGCGACCGCCTCGACCAGGGCCGCGGAATCGGTGAGCAGGATCACCTGGGAATCCGGGCCGTGTTCGGCCTGGGACAGCAGGTCGGAGGCCACGTGCGCGGGCGGCGCGCCGGCATCGGCGATCACCAGTACTTCCGAGGGGCCGGCCGGCATGTCGATCGCCGGGCCGCCGGCCAGCATCGCCGCCAGCTGCTTGGCCGCCGTGACGTAGCGGTTGCCGGGTCCGAACAGCTTGTCGCAGCGCGGGACCGTCGGCGTGCCGAAGGCCATCGCGGCGATCGCCTGGGCGCCGCCGAGCTTGAACACCTTGCGGATGCCGCACAGCGCGGCGGCGACCAGCACCGCCGGGTCCGCGCTGCCGTCCGCGCGCGGCGGCGTGCACAGCACCACTTCGGCGCAGCCGGCCAGCTGCGAAGGCACGCCCAGCATCAGGGCCGTGGACGGCAGCGGCGCGGTGCCGGCGGGCACGTACAGGCCCACGCGCGGGATCGGCCGCAGCAGCCGGCCGCAGACGACGCCCGGCGCGGTTTCGACCTCGAATTCGGCGGCCATGCCGGCGCGGTGCCAGGTGAGCAGGCGCCCGCGGGCCTGCACCAGGGCTTCGCGCAGGGCCGGCGACACCTGGGCCTCGGCCGCGGCGAATTCCTCCGGCGACACCGCGAACGCGCCGACCTCGACGCCGTCGAAACGGCGCGTCAGCGCCCGCAGCGCGGTGTCGCCGTCGGCGCGCACCTGGTCGAACACGCGGCGTACCGCCGCCTCGACCTCGGATTGGTCGCCGCCGCCCGGGCGCGCCAGGCAGGCGGCGCGTGCCGCGTCATCCAACTGGTTCCAGACGATGCGCTTCATGCCAGCATCTGCTCCACCGGAAGCACCAGCAGGCCCGAGGCCCCGGCGCGTTTCATGTCCTCCAGGCGCTGCCAGGTCATCGCGCTGCGGCACAGGGCCTGCAGCGCGACCTGGTCGTCCTGGCCCTCGATCGCCATCACGGTCGGCGGTTCGGCGTCGGGCAACAGTTTCAGCAGGCCCGGCACCGCCTGGCGCGAGGCCTGGAACAGCACCAGCTTGCTGGCGCGCACGCTCAGCACCGCATCGAGGCGGCGCAGCAGCATGGCCGCGAGGTCGGCGCGGGCGTCGCCGAAGGGCGTCGAAGGCGCCACCAGCACGGCCTGGCTTTCGAACACCACCGCGGTTTCCTTCAGCTGGTTGGCCAGCAGCGTCGCGCCGGTCGAAACCAGGTCGCAGATGGCTTCGGCCTTGCCCAGGCGCGGCGCGATCTCGACCGAGCCCGACAGCACCACCGGCTGCGCCGCCACGCCCTGCCCGCGCAGCCAGCGCGCCAGCAGCTGCGGGTAGCTGGTCGCGATGCGCAGTCCGGCCAGGCGCTGCGGCCCCGGCCACTCCCATTCGTTCGGCACCGCCACCGACAGACGGCAGCGGCCGAAGCCGAGCTCCCGGATGGCGCGGAAGGCTTCGCCGCGGCCATCGTCCAGGCGCTCCAGCGCCTGCTCCTCGAGCACGTTCTGGCCGACCACGCCCAGGTCGCAGGTGCCCTCGGCGATCAGGCCGGGGATGTCGTCGTCGCGGACCAGCAGCAGGTCGATGGGCAGGGATTCGCCATAGCAGAACAGCCGGTCGCGGCTTTCGCGGAAGCTCAGCCCGGCCCGCGCGAGCAGGTCCCGGGCCGGATCCGAGAGGCGGCCGGATTTCTGGATGGCAATACGCAAGCGGTCGTGCGTCCTCATGACGCTCTCCGGGTCAAAAAAAAGGTGGGGTCAGTGCGAAGCGTCGTGGGCGATGACGCCCAGGCGCTCTGCGGCGATGCGGTAGCCACCCGCGCCCAGGTCCAGGCAGCGGGCGACACGGCCGATGGTGGTGACGCTGACGCCGGTGCGGTCGTGGATCTCGCGGTAGGGCACGTCGGCCACCAGCAGCGGAACGACCCGCCAGCGGTCCGACAGCGCCTCCAGCTCGGCCGGGGTGCACAGGTCTTCCAGGAAGGCCCGGGCCTCGCCCGGCGAGCGCAGGCTCAGCAGGGCCTGGATCAGGCCTTCCAGGGCGGGACTGGCGGCGGCGGTGGCGGGGTCGCGTCGTTTCACCGCGCTAATGTAATAGCGCGTTATTACAAATGCAAGCCTGGCCGTGAACATGGCCTTCGGCCGTAGCCGCGAATAGAGTTGGCATCCGGGAAGGGGAAGCCGTTGTCCATCCATCGCTGTCTGGCCTTGCTGCTGGCGCTCCTGCTGGCCCTGTCGGTGACCCCGGCCGAGGCCTCGGCAGGACCGGCCGTGCTCGAGCCGGGCCGCGAATCGCTGGCGCTGGCGCCCTACCTGAGCATGAAGGCCGACCCCGAGGGCCGGGCCGACGCCGCGGCGATGTTCGCGCAGGCCGCCCAGGGCAGGTTCCAGCCCCTGCCGGACGGCGGCACCGCCTTCGGCTTCACCCAGGGCGCCACCTGGTTCCATGGCCGCCTTTTCAACCAGAACCGCGCCGAGCAGCGCTGGCTGCTGGTGCTGCACTACGCGCTGCTGGACAACGTCGACCTGTACCTGCGCTATCCGGACGGCCGGGTGGAGCACATGGCCTCGGGCGATGCCCTGCCCTTCAGCGCGCGCAGCATCCGCTACCGCCACCCGAACTTCTGGGTCGACCTGCCGCAGCGCACCGAGGTGGAGCTGCTGGTGCGGGTGGCCAGCCGCAGCTCGCTGCAGGTGCCGCTGGCGGTGTACACGCCCAAGGCCTTCGCCGAGGTCGAGCGCGATTCGCAGTTCGGCATCGGCCTGTTCTACGGCATCCTGATCGCGCTGCTCAGCTACAACCTGGTGCTCTGGTTGTCGCTGAAGGACGCCAGCCACTTCTGGTACATGTGCCACGTGGCCGGCTTCGGCCTGGTGATGTTCTGCCTCAACGGCCTGGCCTTCGAATACCTGTGGCCCAATTCGCCGTGGTGGGCCAACCAGGCCATCCCGCTGTCCATGGCGGTCTCGCAGATCGCGATGCACCAGTTCTGCCGCGTCTTCCTGGAACTGGACGAACGCCAGCCGCGCGCCGACCGGGTGTCGCAGGCCATCATCGTCTTCTTCGTGCTGATGGGCGTCGCCTCGTTCTTCGTCGAATACCGCACCGTGGTGCGGCCGATGACCCTGGCGGTGTTCCCGGGCGCGCTGTTCATCCTGTACCTGGCGCTGAACGCCATCCGCATGGGCTATGCGCCGGCCCGGGTGTTCCTGGCCGCCTGGGGCTTCCTGCTGCTGGGCACGGCGCTTTACGCCTCGGTGTCCTTCGGCCTGCTGCCGAAGAACTTCTTCACCGAATACGGCATCCAGATCGGCTCGGCGCTGGAGATGATCCTGCTGTCCTTCGCCCTCGCCTACCGCTACGCCAGGCTGCGCGGCGAGAACGAGCGGCTGGTGCGCGAGCACAACGAGCAGCTGGAGCGCCACGTCGCCCGCCGGACCTCCGAACTGAGCACCGCGCTGGAGCAGCTGGCCGAGGCCAACCAGCGCCTGCGCGAATCCAACCGCCGCGACGCCCTGACCGGCCTGTTCAACCGCAAGCATTTCCGCGAGGTGTTCGAACACCAGCTGCACAACGCCAGCGAGCACCGGCAGTCGCTGGGCGTGATGCTGATCGACCTGGACCACTTCAAGGACGTCAACGACACCCACGGCCACCTGGCCGGCGACGAATGCCTGCGCTGGCTGGGCCGCTGCCTGCACGACAACCTGGTCGAACACGGCGCGCTGCTGGCGCGTTTCGGCGGCGAGGAGTTCGTGGTGGTGCTGCCGGACATCGACGCCGAGCGCCTGATGCAGGTGGCCGAACTGCTGCGAGTGCGCGTCTGCGGCGAACCGGTGCGCTACGCCGGCAACAACATTCCGCTGAGCGCCAGCATCGGCGCCTTCCTGCTGCGTCCGGGCATGGGCATCACCGTCGACGAAGCCCTGCACCGGGCCGACGACGCGCTGTACGCGGCCAAGAACCGCGGCCGCAACTGCGTGCAGGCCGCGGACGACACCACCCGGGCCTGAGCTTCAGGCGGTCGCGGACCGCGCCGCCGACAGCAGCCGGCCGTCCTGGACCAGGCGAACCGCCGTGGCGACGTCGCCATCCATCGCCCGGTCGCGGCCCATGAAGGGGATCGCCTCGCGCAACGCCGACCAGGCCGCGCCGACCGCACGGCCGGGCTGGAACTCTTCGGCCTCCGCCAGTTCGCGGCGCAGGGCCTCGATCTCGGCCATGAAACCGTCGTGGTCGGGATGGCCCGGCGGCGGCGCGCCATGGACCTTGGCGGCCAGCGCCGTGGCGTCGGCCCCGCGCGCCAGCGCCCGGGCCGCATTGATCATGTCGCGGCGGTAGTCCAAGGCCTGGGCGGCGGTGTAGAGCTCCAGCGCGAGCACGTGGCCGAGGTCTTCGGTCATCTCCAGCACGTGGCGGCCTTCGTTGGCGCCCATGGACACGTGGTCCTCGGCATTGGCGCTGGTCGGGATCGAGTACACCGAGGCCGGATGCGCGCGGCTGGCCAGGTCGTTGACCAGGGCGGCGGCGGTGTACTGCACGATCATGAAGCCGCTTTCGGTGCCGTCCTCGTTGCCGATCAGGAAGGGCGGCAGGCCGTCGTTGGTGGCCGGGTCCACCAGCTTGTTGAGCCGGCGCTCGGAGATCGAGGCCAGGGTCGGGATGGCGGCCTTCAGGTAGCTCAGCACCAGGGCCAGGGGCATGCCGTGGAAGTGGCCGGCGGAAACCACCTGGTCCTCGACTTCCTTCGCGCCCTCCAGGTCGGGGAACAGCAGCGGGTTGTCGGTGACCGCGTTGAGCTCGATGTCGATCACGCGCTTGGCCTGCTCCAGCGCGTCGCGCACGGCGCCGTGTACCTGCGGGATGCAGCGCAGCGAATAGCTGTCCTGCGGCTGGTGCTTCTTGCCGCCGCGGAACGGCCGGAACCGCTGGTAGAACCTTTCGCGGCCGTGGCGCTGCGAGAACGGCACCCAGTCCCAGCCGATGTCGAAGCCCAGGGCCTGCTGCGCCGGCGACCGCCAGCTTTCGGGCTGCCATTGACGGAAGCGCGGCACCAGGTGGTAGGCGATGTCGGCCAGGGTCGAGCCGGCGAGCAGCTCGCGCAGCCGCCCGGCCACGTGTACCTGGCCCGGGTGCGGGCGCAGGGCGTGCACGTGCGCGCCGAAGGCGCCCAGGCGACCGGCGAAGGCGTCCAGCGTCATCGCGGCGGCCAGGTCGGCGGTGTCGCACAGCTCCTCCAGGCGCTCGATCGCCAGCACGGCGGTGGCGAGCATCTGCGCGGTGCCGTTGTTCAGCGCCAGGCCTTCCTTGTGCGACAGCTTCACCGGCGCCAGCCCGGCGCGCTGCAGCGCTTCGGCGCCGGGCAGGCGGTCGCCGTCGAAGAAGGCTTCGCCGCCGCCGAGCAGGACGATGGCCAGGTGCGACAGCGGCGCCAGGTCGCCGCTGGCGCCGACCGAACCCTTGCGCGGCACCACCGGCACCACGCCGGCGTTGAGCATCGCCGCCAGCGCTTCGAGCACCGCCGGACGAATGCCGGAATGGCCCTTCATCAGCGTGTTGATGCGGATCGCCAGCATCGCCCGCACCACCGGCGGCGCGAACGGCTCGCCGACGCAGACCGCATGGGTGACGATCAGGTTGTGCTGCAGTTCCTCGAGCACGCTGTCGGTCGACGTCGATGCACCGGGCAGGCCCTGGCGCAGCCGGTGCGCGCCCAGCAGCTTGTCGGCATTGCTGCCGAAACCGGTGGAGACGCCGTAGATGGGTTCCTGGCGGCGGACCTGTTCGGCCAGGAAGTCGGCGGCGCGCTGCACCGCCGCCATCCGGCCCGGGTCCAGCCGCACCGGCGCGCCATGGGCGATCTCGGCCACCTGGGCGCGGTTGAGGCTGGCGCCGTCGAGCGTGATCGGCTTCATGTCAGTGCGTCCCCATCGCGCGCTGCTGTTCCAGCTCCACCTTCAGGGCGGCGGCCAGCTCGTCGCGGCCGACCTCGAACTGCTCCTGCGAACGCATGTCCTTGACCTTGACCACGCCGCGCGCGGCCTCGTCATCGCCGTACAGCAGCACGAAGCGGATGCCGGCTCGGTCGGCGTACTGGAACTGCTTGGCCAGCTTCTTCGCCTCCAGCTGCACTTCGGCATTGATGCCGGCGGCACGCAGGCGCCGGGCGATGTCGAGCGAATCGGCCAGGCGCGCCTCGTCCATCAGGCCCACCATCGCCTCGACCGAACTTTCGGCCGTGGAGACGATGCCGGCCTCGCGCAGCTGCCAGAACAGGCGGGTGGCGCCGATCGAGATGCCGACGCCCGGCAGCTTCGATTTCGTGTAGCTGCTGGCCAGGTTCTCGTAGCGGCCGCCCGAGCAGACCGAGCCGATCTGCGGGTGGTCGTCGAGCGTGGTCTCGTAGACGGTGCCGGTGTAGTAGTCCAGGCCGCGGGCGATGGAGAAGTTGAGCGCGTAGTCGGCCTCCGGCAGGCCGTAGGCCTTCAGCAGTTCCAGCACCTCGCGCAGCTCCGCCGCGCCTTCGGCCAGCGTCGGATTGGCCTCGCCCAGCGCGGCCAGCCTGGCCAGGGCATCGGCATGGGAGGTCGAACGCGACTGCACGAAGGCCATGATGCGGTCGGCCACCGTGTCGGACAGGCCGAAGTCGCCGCCGACCAGGGTCGCCCGGACCGCCTCCGCGCCGCGCTTGTCGATCTTGTCGATCTCGCGCAGCACCAGCGCCTGGCGCTCGCCCTCGGCGATGCCCAGCCCTTCGAAGAAACCGCGCAGCAGCTTGCGGTTGTTGAGCTGGATGGTGAACGGGCCGACGCCCAGCTCGGTGAACACCGCGTGGATGACCGCCGGCATCTCGGCGTCGTGGCGCACGCTGAGCGCGTCCTTGCCGATCACGTCGATGTCGCACTGGTAGAACTCGCGGAAGCGGCCGCGCTGCGCGCGTTCGCCGCGGTAGACGCGCTGGATCTGGTAGCGCCGGAACGGGAAGGCCAGGTCGTGTTCGTGTTCGGCGACGTAGCGCGCCAGCGGCACCGTCAGGTCGAAGCGCAGGGCCAGTTCGGGCTGGCCGCCGCCCTCCGCCGAGTTGTTCAGGGCGCCGGTCGACTGCACGAAATACACCTGCCGCTCGGTCTCGCCGCCGGTCTTGGTCAGCAGCACCTCGGACAGCTCGAACACCGGCGTTTCCACCGGCAGGAAGCCGAAGCGCTCGT
>CAMLKR010000033.1 GCA_946480565.1 uncultured Arenimonas sp.
AGCCGCGGCGCGGTGACGCGTGCCGGCGTCAGCCAGCCCGCGGTCCAGGCCAGGGTCAGGGCCAGGCCGCCAACGACGGCGCCGATGCCGGCATAGGGGATCAGGGGTTTCCAACGGGAGGGCGCCGGGGGCAAGGGATCGTTCATGGCCTGTCTCATCACGCGAAGCCGGCATTGAGCCATGGCCCGCGTTCGCCCCGGGTGATGGATGGCGACTTACGATCGCGCCCGCCGCCTGTAGTTCGACACCGAATGTTCTGTACTGGGGTGCGATGGCCGGCTTCGACCCGAAGCAGACATTTCCTTGAGCAGCACATCTACCCTCACGCCCATTTCAGGCGGTGGCTCGGCAGACGGTGGCCATCCCCGAGGCGACCGGGCGCCGGAGGTCATGAGATACTTGGACAGGCGCTTCCGCCAAATTTCCAAGGTATTTCATGAGCACGCCACGCCCTCCAGGCCTCGCCGCCGGCACTGCCGTACATACGCCGGAGGGCCTGCGAGCTATTGAATCGCTGGTTGCCGGCGACGTCGTGCTCACCCCGTCCGGCGACGAGCGTATCGCGCTTCCGAAGGCTGTCACCAGCGTGTCGGGGCCGATCATGCGACCGGCGATGCGAGTGTCCTGCCGCGAGATGGACGGGGAGGACAGCTTCCGTCAGCTGGTGATCGTCGCTGGCGACCAGCCCTTTCATGTGACCGGCGCCGTCGATGCCGATCCCGATTTCCCTCCGCCGCAAGGCTGGATCAAGGTGGGGCAAATTTTCTATGGCCAGATCCTCGGACGGGCTGCCGGGCCGGGTGCCCACGTATCGTCCGTCGATCCAATCTGGCGCACCCGTTCCAATGGCATCGGCTGGATCGACCTTGACCGCGACTCGGAAGCGGGAACGACGATCGACATGCGGTCCACGCCTCCGCTCGAAGCACCGATAGTGCTGGGTGCCATGGCCGATTTTCCGGACGATGCATCGTTCATCGACCGCTACAACGATGAAGGCATCGCTGAAGAGTGCGCGTACCAGTGCGCCATGTACGGTTTAGCCGTCGAGGATGGCGCGCCATTCCTGGTCGGTGAGAACGGGCTCGTCGTCGCGAGCGCATAGCACTGATTAGAGCCGGCCGTCCGGGCGGTACGGCCGCCGAAGGCCCATGCATGCGTCGCGGATGTGCGACGTCCGCTTCTGGCCGAAAGCGGACCTCACCCCAATCACCCCGACCGGCCTGACGGTTCGCCAACCGTCTGGAGGGGCGACCACAGGCGGGACCTCACGCCGCCCAGTCTACCCAGCCGCCGGGCGCGAGGACCTGGACCGAGACCGGCGTATCGCGGGCGGCTCGCTGCACCCGGCCGATCGGATCGTCGGTTTCGACGTATTCGGCCAGGCCGGTGATGCCGTAGTGGATGGGCACCAGGCGGCGGGCGCCGAGGATGGTCGCCGCGGCCACCGCCTGATCCGGCGTCAGCACGCCGGGCTGGCCGCTGACGGGTTTGCGCCAGCCGAAACGCGCGCCGTTGACCGGCAGGAAGGCGGCATCGAAGGGCCCGAAATGCCGGCCGATGCGCCACCAGTGCCCGTGCCAGAGCGTGTCGCCGCCGTGGAAGATGCGCCGGCCGCCGGCCGACACCACCCACGACACCTGCGGGTCGCCGTAACCGTCCGAAGCGGGCACCGGCGTGGCGGTGAAATCGCCCAGCAGCTGCGGTTCCCAGAGCGTGCTCGGTCGCGTGCGCGCAGGTTCCGGTACCGGGGATGGCGCCAGGCCGGCGGCATGCGCCAGCACGCCGCCGCCGCCCAGGATCGCCGCGGCCGCCGACGGATCGAAATGGTCCGGATGCGCGTGCGTGATCAGCATGAAACGTTCGCCCACCGCATCGTCCACGGCGACCAGTGGGTCCTTCAGCGCCGGGCCCCAGGCCTGCGGATTGATCAGCGGGTCGATGAACAGCGTCGCGGCCGGCAGCTGCAGCCGGATGCCGGCCCAGGCAAGGCGCTGGATGCGCAGGCCGGTCCCGGCCGTCGCCGCGCGCGTGGGTCCGCCGGGAAGAAGCGCCGCCGCGGCAAGGCCGGCGCTGCCGAGCAGGAACTTGCGGCGGTCGAGCCCGCGGTGGGAGGACGCGTCGTCGCGGCTCATGCGCGGGCCCCGCGAGCCGCGATCGCGGCATCGAGTTCGAAGGTCGACTGCGCGACGATGACCTCGAGGTTGCGCTGGTGCCACTCGCGCTCGAAGGGCGTGGCTTCGACTTCCGGCGCCAGGCAGGTTTCGATGGCGATCGCGGCGATGCGGGCTTCGGCTTCCGCTGGCGTCGATCCGGCGCGGATCCGGATCACCGTGTCCTGCAGCTGGTCCAGGTAGTGGGTAGCGTTGTCGAGCACGCGCGCGGGGAAGCGGCCCATGTGGCCGCCGATGATGGTGCCGCGGCCCAGCTGGCGGATGCGGGCGATCGCGCCGCGGATCATCGCGGGGTCGGCCTTGGACAGGTAGACGATATTGCCGACGATGTTGTCGCCGGCGCAGGCCAGGTCGGCGGTGGGCACGTCGACGCAGAGGTGGTCGACGGTCTTGCCGGGGTTGTGGTGCAGGATCACGACGTGCCGGCCCCAGTTCAGGCGCATGGCGCCGTCGAACTGGATGTTCGGCACGCGGTAGAGCGTGTCGTCGCGCCGGTTCTGCGACAGGAAACCATGGCGGTGCAGCCGGTGCGCGATGACCAGCGCCTCCGGGAACAGCGACAGGCCGGCGATGTGGTCGCCCATGTAGTGGGTCGCGGCGATCAGGCGCACGGTCTTGCCCATCTGGCCGCAGAGCACGCCGCGCATCCGGGCGGCGTCGTCCAGGCTGCCCAGCGCGTCGACCAGCAGCACGTCGTCGCCGTCGAGGAAAGCGGTCGCGACCGATTCATGGTCGTCGCCGACGAACATTAGAACGTCGGGATGCAGCGCTTCGTATCTCATGCCGGGCCACCGTTGTTTCAATGGCGGGATGATCTGCAGCGCCCGCCGCGGCGACAAACGACAAGTTTTCGCATCCGCATTAGAAAAAATAACTTGTTACGATGCGGCCCAACCCACCGCCCGCCCGAGGCGCCCGTGAAGCCCCGCCACGCCGTTCCGCTCACCGCGCTGCGGGCCTTCGAAGCGGCCGCGCGCCACCTCAGCTTCCGGGCCGCCGCCGCGGAACTGTTCGTCACCCCGGCCGCGGTCAGCCACCAGGTGAAGCGCCTCGAGGCCTATCTGGGCGTGAGCCTGTTCCATCGCGGCCACCGCGTGGTCGAGCTGACCGGCGAAGGCAAGACCCTGGCCGCCTCGCTCGGCGACCTGTTCGGCCAGCTGGACCGCGCGCTGGACCAGGTGGGCGCGCCGGCCGCCGCGACCCTGCGCATCAGCACCATGGAATCCTTCGCCGCCAAATGGCTGGCGCCGCGCCTGCACCGCCTGCATCGCGCACACCCCGAGCTGAAGCTGCACATTCACACCGGCAACCAGCACGCCAACTTCGCCCGCGACGGCATCGACGTCGCGATCCGCTACGGCCCCGGCGGCTACACCGACGCCCACGCCGAGCGCCTGATGGACGCTCCGGTCTTCCCGGTCTGCGCGCCTTCACTGATCGGCGAAGGCCACCCATCGCTGGCCCACCCCGACGACCTGTCGCGCCACACCCTGCTGCACGACCAGAGCGCCACCGGCCGCCCCGGCGTACCGGACTGGAGCGCCTGGCTGAAAGCCGCCGGCGCCACGCAGGTGGACGCGAGCCGCGGCCCGGTGTTCGCCAGCATCTACCTGGCGCAGGAAGCCGCGGTGGCCGGCCATGGCGTGGCGCTGGGCGTGGGGCCGCTGGTTGAGGAGGACCTGCAAAGCGGCCGGCTGGTCAGGCCGTTTGGGCTGGCAGTCGACAATGTCTACGCGTTCTGGATCGTGCGTGGGCCGCGTGCCGAAGGCAATCCGGCGATCGACGCCTTCAGCGATTGGCTGCGAATGGAAGCGGCGCGCTGATCCAGGCCAAGGCTGATCGGATCGCCTTTACGTCAGGCGTGCGTTTCATGCAGGTAGGAGAGAAGGCCCGATCGCAGCAGGCGCGCTGCGGGCCCCAGCGGCTGATCACGACGATGGGCGAGATACGCCTCCAGGTCGACGCGTCCCTGGCGCCCCAGGGCCGAAACGTCCAGCCGCCTGAGCCGGCCTCGCGCCAGGTCTTCCTCCACCGCCCACAGGGGCAGCCGTCCCCAGCCCAGCCCTTCGCTGATCATGGCCTGCTTCACGTCCTGGCCCGCGACACGCCATGTTCCTGGCGACAGCACGCCGAAGTCCTTGCCGGCGGTTTGCGCCGAAGTGTCCTCGAGCACGATCTGCAGATGCCCGGCCAGCTCGGCCGGGTCAACGGGCCGGGGCTTGTCCTGGCCTGCGGCCAGGGGATGGTGCGCGGCCACCACTACGACAAAGGGCACCGGTGACAGCGCTTCGAGCTGGATCTGCGGCTCCCGGAACTCCTCGCCGACCGTGATCGCCAGGGTGCAGCGGCCATCGCGGAGGGCCGCGAGCGGCTCACCCAGGGGCGCGGTGCGAAGGTGCACGGCGACGGAAGGATAGGTCTCGCGCAGCATCCGCAATGCATGCGCCACGGCCTTCAAGGGAAAGAGGGTGTCCACCACCAGGGAAACACCGAGCTCGACGCCTTCCCCCATGCCGCGGGCGCGGGCGCGCATCGCGTCCATCCTGAGCAGGATCGCCTTCGCGTCGGCGAGCAGGGCGCGGCCTTCCGGCGTCATCTCCGGGCGGCGACCGGACCGGTCGAACAGCACGACGCCCAGCTGGGCCTCCAGCGTCGCGATGGCGTGGCTCACGGCGGACTGCACCCGGCGTATGCGCTTGGCGGCCGAGCGGAAGCTGCCCGTTTCGGCGACGGCAACCAGAACACGCAACTGATCCAGGGTAAGGCCATCCAGCATGATCTATTCGTTCGATCAAACGATGCAAAAGATTAGCACTTCCGCTGATCGGTAGCGGCTGCGAAGGTGGCGGCCCCGACCCACCGGAGACCTCTCATGCCCAAGATCCTGGTGCTGTACTACTCGGCCTACGGCCACGTCGAAACGATGGCGAGAGCGGTCGCCGCCGGCGCACGTGAAGCCGGGGCCGACGTGGTGGTCAAGCGGGTGCCGGAGCTGGTTCCGGAGAAGGTGGCCCTCACCGCGGGCTACAAGACCGACCAGGACGCGCCGGTCGCGACGGTGGCGGAACTGCCGGAGTACGACGCGATCATCATCGGCACGCCCACGCGCTACGGCAACATGGCCGCGCAGATGAAGAATTTCCTCGACCAGACCGGCGGGCTCTGGTCCCGGGATGCCCTGGTTGGAAAGGTGGGCAGTGCGTTCACCTCCACGGGCAGCCAGCACGGCGGTCAGGAGACCACGCTGCAGTCCACCCACACCGTGCTGCTGCATCTGGGCATGGTGATCGTGGGCTTGCCCTATTCGTTCAAGGGGCAATTGTTGATGCGCGAAGTCACGGGCGGCACGCCTTACGGCGCGTCCACCCTTGCCGACGGAGACGACGGCGCTGATCGCCAGCCGTCCGAGAACGAACTCGACGGCGCCAGGTTCCAGGGCCGGCATGTCGCACGGATCGCGGCAGCGCTGAAGCATGGCGCCCCGCAGGCGGCTTCGACACCATGACCCGTACCCTCGGCGCGTTGGGCGTCGTGCCTCCGCGGGCCGCAGACAACAACATCGCGCTGGTCCTGGTGATCGGTGCCGGCATCGTCTCCGCCTTCCAGGTCGGCAAGGCCCCGGTCGCGCTGCAGTCCTTGCGCCTCGACCTGGGTGCCGGCCTGGGCGCCGTGTCCTGGGTACTGTCGGCATTCGCACTGGTGGGCGCTGTCACAAGCCTCCTGGTCGGTGCGGTGTCTGACCGCATCCACGCCCGGCAAACGGTCGTCGCCGGACTGGCCATGCAGGCGCTCGGGTCGGCGCTGGGTGCACTGGCGCCCGGGCTGCCCACGTTGCTGGCCACGCGCGCATTGGAGGGGCTGGGATTCCTTGCCGTCACGGTGGCTGCCCCGGCCATGGTGGTCGCTTCGACGGCGCCTGCGTCCAGGGAAAAGGCATTCGCCGCATGGGCCACGTTCATGCCGGTCGGCATGGCGGCCGTCATGCTGGCCGCGCCCTGGCTGCGGGAGCTGGGCTGGCGCGGCCTGTGGTGGGGGAATGCGGCGCTGCTCGCAGGATATGCGGCGGCATTCACGGTCGGCACGCGACGATTGAACGACGAGACCGCGCGCGAAATGCACCCCGGGGGATTGCCCGGCGGACTGAAGGAAACGCTGCGATCGGGGGGCGCCTGGTTCCTGGCGGGCCAGTTCTGCGCCTACACCGCCGTGTTCTTCGCGCTGTTCGGCTTCCTGCCCACCCTGCTCGCGGATCGTCTCGGAGTGGGTGAAGGAGCCGCCGGCATGCTGAGCGCGATCGCGGTGGGCGCCGGCGCGGCCGGCTGCATCGCCTGCGGTGTCCTGCTGCGGCGGGGCCACCATGCGGCGCATCTGCTGGTGACCGGGTTCTCGATCATCGCGCTGTGCAGCGCGGGCATCCTGCTGTTGCCGCTGCCGGGTGAAGTCGCCTATGCGCTCTGCGTGATCTTCTCGTTCGGGGGCGCGTTCATCCCGGTCGTGCTCTTCGATGCCGCGCCGCGGCTGGCCACGCGGCCATCGCAGCTAGGCGCCGTGGTCGGACTGGCGACCCAGGGCAACAACCTGGGCATCGTCATCGGGCCGGTTGCGGCGGGCGCCATCGCCAGCCACGCGGGCTGGCCGTGGGTGGCGCCGCCCTTGATCGGGATCGCACTGCTGGCGGCCATCGGGGCCCACCTGTACCGACACCGCCTGCAGCGGGCCGATGGCCAGGGCCACCGCACCGTTGGAGCGCCGCACGTCGGCAGATAGCACGTCCAGGCTTCGAAAGCCTTCCCAAGGCCGGCATCGCCCCTTATCCGCCCACCACCACCCGCCGCTGCTGCGCCGCCAGGAAGGCCCGCAAACTCGCCGGCTTCACCGGCTTGGTCAGCACCGGGATGCCGAGGTCGCGGGCGGCGCGCTTGAGCGCGTCGCTGCCGTCGGCGGTCACCAGCACCGCGGGCGTGGCGGAGCCGCAGACCTGGCGCAAGGCGACCAGCGCACCCAGGCCGTCCAGTTCGTCGTGCAGGTGGTAGTCGGCGACCAGCACATCGGGGCGTTCCTGGCGGGCGGCGTCCAGCGCGGCGGCCACGGTTTCGGCCACGCGCACGTCCACGCCCCAGCGCGTCAGCAGCGCCTCCATGCCGTCCAGGATCTCGCGGTCGTTGTCCAGGCACAGCACGCGCAGGCCGGCCAGGTCGCGGTGCGCCACCGGGGTGCGCGGCGGTTTCGCCGGCGCCGCGGTCTCGGCGATCGGCACGCGGATGCTGAAGACGCTGCCGCGGCCGGGCCAGCTGCGCACGCCGATCGGGTGGTCGAGCATGCGCGACACGCGCTGGCAGATGCTCAGGCCCAGGCCCAGGCCGCGTTCGCCCCAGGGCGAGGGCTGCTCGAAGCGGCGGAACTCTTCGAAGATCTGCGCCAGGTGGTGCGGCGGGATGCCCGGGCCGCTGTCCCAGACTTCGATCTCGACCGCGCCGCCGCGTCGCCGCGCGCCGATCACCACGCGGCCTTCCTTGGTATAGCGCAACGCATTGGCGACGAAGTTCTGCAGCGCGCGTCGCAGCAGGCGCCGGTCGCTGCGCACCGATACCCGGCTGGCGTGCACGCGGAAGCGCAATCCGCGCGCCGCCGCCAGCGGCGCGTACTGGGCCGCCACGCTGGCCAGCAGTTCGTCCAGCCGGAACACGGTCAGCTCGGGCTTGAGCGAACCCGCGTCCAGGCGCGATACGTCCAGCAGGCCGTCCAGCAGCTCCTCGGCGTCGCGTAGCGAGGCGTCCACGCGTTCGGCCAGCCGGTGCAGCTCCACGCCCTCGTCGGTGTCGCGCAGGGCCGAAGTGAACAGGCGCGCGGCATTGATCGGCTGCAGCACGTCGTGGCTGATCGCGGCCAGGAAGCGGGTCTTGGACAGGTTGGCGGCCTCGGCCTCGCGGGTGCGCTGCTCGACGCGGGCCTCCAGCGTCTCGTTCGACTCGCGCAGCGCCTGTTCCACCTGCTTGTAGTCGGTGACGTCGCTGTAGGTGGTGACGTAGCCGCCGCCGGGCAGCGGCTGCCCGCGCATCTCGATCACCTGGCCGTTGGCGCGCACGCGCTCGAACACATGCGGCGAACCCTGGCGCAGGTAGGCCACGCGCTTGCCCACCTGCAGGTCGGTGTCGCCCGGGCCCATCTCGCCGCGCTCGGCGTTGTAGCGGATCAGGTCGGCCACCGGCCGGCCGACGTAGAGCATGCCCTCGGGGTATTCGAACATCTGCTGGTAGCGGCGGTTCCAGGCCACCAGGCGCAGGTCGCGGTCGACCACGCTGACCGCCTGCGACAGGTTCTCCAGCGTCGCCGACAGGATCTCGCGGTTGAAGCGCAGTTCGTGGCTGGCCTCGTCCAGCAGGCTCATCACCTCGCCCAGCTCCATGCCCGAGCCGCGCAGCGCGGTGGTCAGCGTGAGCCGCGCCGAAGCGGCACCGATGGACGCCGCCAGCAGGCGTTCGGTGAACTGGATCAGGGCGCGGTCGGCCGGCGCGGTGCGCACCAGCTCGCGGCCCTGGGCCGCGGCGTGTTCGGCGAAGGCGCGCTGCGCGTGGCGGTCGCCGACGATGCGCGAGGCCAGGGCCAGCAAGTCGCCGGTGTCCAGGCTGCCCTGCCAGCCGCCGGGCGCGGTGAGCGGCCGCTGCGCGTACGGGTCCAGGAAGGGCGTGGCGCGGATGCGTTCCTCCAGGCTGGGCCGGTAGCGCGCCGAGATCACCAGCAGGGCCAGGATGTTCATCAGCAGCGACCAGAAGGTGCCGTGCGTGATCGCATCCCAGCCCTGCAGGCCGAACAGTCCTTCCGGGCGCAGCCAGATGATGTCGAGCGGACCGTGCACCAGCCAGGCGCCGTCGAACCAGCCGGCGCGCGTCAGCGTCGGCAGCAGCAGGGTGTAGGTCCACAGCACGAAACCCGCGGCCAGGCCGGCCATCACGCCGCGTCGGCTGGCGCCGCGCCAGTACAGGCCGCCGATCAGGGCCGGCGCGAACTGGCCCACCGCCGCGAAGGCCAGCAGGCCGAAGGCGGCCAGGCTGCCGCCTTCGCCGGCGCCGCGGTAATAGGCATAGGCCAGCAGGGCGATCACCACGATGGTCACGCGCCGCACCCACAGCACGCGTGCGCCCAGGTGTTCGCGCTGGTCCAGGTCGGTCAGGCTGCCGCGCCACAGCACCGGCATCACCAGGTCGTTGCTGACCATGGTGGCCAGTGCCACCGCGGCCACGATCACCATGCCGGTGGCGGCGGAAAAACCGCCCACGTAGGCCGCCAGCGCCAGCGCGGTGTTGTCCATCGCCAGCGGCAGCGCCAGCACGAAGGTGTCGGGCGAGGCGCCGGTGCCGGCCAGCACGAACTGGCCGGCCGCGGTAATCGGCAGCACCAGCACGCAGATCACCATCAGGTAGCCGCTGAACAGCCAGCGCGCCCGGCGCACGTCGGCGACGTCGCCGCATTCGACCACCGCCACGTGGAACTGGCGCGGCAGGCAGACGATGGCGGCGAAGGCCAGCAGGGTCTGTGCGACGAAACCCTGCGGGATGCCTGGCGCGACGAAATCGCGTGCCGCGGCTTCGAAGCGCAGCAGCAGGTTCTCGCTGCCGGGCAGGTGGCCCAGCGCGAACACGCCGACCGCGACGAAGGCCACCAGTTTCACCAGCGACTCCAGCGCGACCGCCAGGATCATGCCGTGGTGGTGTTCGGTGGCGTCGATCTGGCGGGTGCCGAACAGGATGGCGAACAGCGCCAGCAGCAGGGCCACGTACAGCGCCGGGTCGGCCCAGAACTCGCGCGGTGCGCCCGCCTGCACGCCCGACAGCACGTCGATGCTCATCGCCACGGCCTTGAACTGCAGGGCCATGTAGGGAATCGCGGCGATCACCGCGATCAGGGTGACCAGGGCGGCGATGTTCTGCGCGCGGCCGTAGCGCGCGGCCAGGAAGTCGGCGATCGACACCGTGCTCTGTTCGCGCGCCACCAGCACCAGCCGCTCGAGGATGCGCCAGCCGAACACGAACAGCAGGATCGGCCCGAGGTAGATCGGCAGGAAGCCCAGGCCCGACTTGGCCGCGGTGCCGACCGCGCCGTAGAAGGTCCAGGACGAGCAGTACACCGCCAGCGCCAGCGAATACACCAGCGGCCGCAGCCAGTCGCGGCCGGGGTACAGCGGCTTGCGGTCGCCGATCCAGGCCACGCCGAACAGCAGCCCGACATAGCCGACCGACACCAGCAGCAGGATCCAACCTGGAATCACCGGCCCTCCCGCCGCGTGTCCCGGAGAAGGCCGAGTGTAGCCCCGGCGCCGCGGGGCCGGCGGCTACGACCAAAGTCGAAGGCCCGCGAAACGGGGCGCAAACCCGGCCGACCGCGGATCAGCCGCGGCGCGCACCCAGCAGCCGCAGCAGCGCCCGCTCCCACTGTCGCGGCCCGCGCGCGCCCGCCGCCGCGCGGTGCAGGCGCCCGTCCTGCCAGGCCGCGAGCACGCGCGGGTCGACATAGGCCTTGCGGCAGACGGCCGGGGTATTGCCCAGCACCTCGGCCACGTCGGCGATCACCGCATTGAGCGCCTTCGCGAGGGCACGTTCGGATACCCGGCCCTGGCGTCCGGGCGCCGGCAGCGGCAGGTCCGACAGCCGCCAGAACGCATGCAGGGTCGCGCCCCAGGTGCGGAAATCCTTGGCGGTGAACCCCGGCCCCAGAGCCTGGGCCAGGTAGTCGTTGACGTCCTGGGATCCCAGCGGGCGCACGACGCCTTCGTCGTCGACGTACTGGAACAGCGTCTGCCCCGGCAGCTCCTGGCAGGCGCGCAGCACGCGCGACAGCCGCGCATCGTCCAGCACCGCCTCGTGCATCTGGCCGCCCTTGCCGCGGAAGCGGAACTGGGCGCGGCCCCCGGTCAGCGGCGCCACATGGCGGTCGAGCAGCGTGGTCAGGCCGTAGGAGCCGTTGCTGCGGGCGTATTCGTCATTGCCGACCCGGAACAGCGTGCGCGCCATCACCGAGACCACCAGCGCCTGCACCTTCTCCCGCGGCAAACCGGGCCGTTTCAGGTCCTCGCGCACGCGGCGGCGCAGCCGCGGCAGCGCGCGGCCGAACTCGACCAGGCGCGCGAACTTGCCTTCGCCGCGCAGTGCCTGCCAGCGCGGGTGGTAGCGGTACTGCTTGCGGCCGCGGGCGTCGCGTCCGGTCGCCTGCAGGTGGCCGCGCGCGCTGCGGCAGATCCACACGTCGGTATAGGCCGGCGGAATGGCCAGCTGGCGGATCCGCGCCAGCGTCGCCTGGTCGCGCAGCGGCGCGCCGCCGGGACGCAGATAACGGAAGCCCTTGCCGGCGCGCCGGCGCAGGATGCCCGGTTCGGTGTCCAGCACGTAGTGCAAACCGGCTTCGTCGGCGTCGGCCTGCGGGCTCGGGGGTTCGGGCGGCGTCCGCGTCATGCGCCGACCTTGGCCACCGGCCCGTTAAGCGCGCGCCAACGCCGCGCCGGTGCGTTCAGTCCGCGTGGGGTTTCACCGGCGCGAACCAGGCCTTCGCCGCCGGGTAGTCCACCACCATGTGGAAATACTTCAGGCCCGAGCCGCCGATGGCGCCCCAGGTCGGGCGGTCCATCATCGAGGCCATGTATTTCTGGAAGGCGCCCGGCGGCCGCTCCGCGAACCAGACCGGCCCGACCGCGTGGCCGGCGATCTCGATGCTCGGCACCTCGATCAGGCGGAAGGCATTCGGGCCGAGCCGGTCGCCGCCGGCCACCACGCGCCAGTCCGGATGCCTGGCCACCCAGCGGTCGAACACCTCGCGTTCGATGAAGGAGATGCCGACCGCGGTGCCCGCGGGCAGCTTGAACACCGGCGCCGCGGTATCGCCCAGCGTCGCGGTGGCGCCGGTGTCGAGCAGCACGGGCAGCGTTTCGCCGTCGACGCGGATGTCCATCGACGGGAAATGCATCGTGCGCTGGCCGGCGGCGTTCACCTGGAAGCCCAGCGGCACCGGTTCACCCGCCCCGGCCGGAACCACCGCCTGCGCCAGGCGTTCGAGCCGCCCGGCCGGGTAGTCGAAGGACCAGATGCCGTCGGCGAACCAGCGGCCGCCCAGGAAGCCGTCGCCGGGCATCGGGAACTGCTGCGGGTCCACCACCGCCAGCCGGCCCTGCATGAAGTGCGCGGGCGCGGCGGGCAGGCCCTGGCCTTCGTCGAAGTCGGGGAAAGGCACCAGCGGCATCGGCCGGCCGTCGGCCTCGACGGTTTCGATGGCCAGGCCCAGGCGCTCGGCGGTGGCCCGCGAAATCGCGTTGAAGCCGCCGCCGGTGTCGGTGAAGAAGCGCAGCTCCTGGCCATCGACCTTCGGCGTCAGCCAGACCTGGCCGTGCACGAACTCGGCAGGGACCGGCGCGGCAGCGGCGCCAGCGGCGAAGGCCAGGGACAGCAGCAAGGGGGCGAACGTCAGTGGTGTCATCGTGTTGGACTCCGTGGCAGTTGCAGACCAAGACTAGCCGGAGCGGCGGATGTGACCGCGGCATGGGACGAACCGGCGCCCGGCGCGGACCGGCCGCCCGGATCGGCCGACGGACCGGCAAGCACGGCGCACCCGGTGAACCGCGACTGACAAACCGTGACCGTTTCGCTTGAACCGAGTGCCCGGCTGCGCCAGTCTCGACCTGGGCCGACCGGAAAACCGACGCATGGGCTGGGAACTGTTCCCCCGCGACGATCCGAACCTGCGCCGGCGGCTGCGCCGCCAGCTGATGGGGCTGGGCTCCTACCTGATGTTCCTGCTGCCCTTGGCCTACTCGGTGCATGCGGGCTGGATGCGCTTCGGCTGGCAGGGCCTGGCCGGGTTCGTGGTGGCGGCGATCGTGCTGAACGTGATCTTCTTCGTCGCCATCCGCAGCGGCTGGAGCCAGCGCTTCCGCGATCCCGGCCTCACGCTGCCGCAGATCGCCGCGGCCATGGTCCTGGCGCTGGGGCTGATCCACTACAGCGGCGAGGCGCGCAGCGTGCTGCTGATGCTGTTCTTCGCGGCGCTGTTCTTCGGCGTGTTCGGCCTGCGCCGGCGTCAGTTCCTGCTGCTGGGCACGGCCGCGGTGGCCGGCTACGGCCTGTTGGTGAGCTGGGAGTTCCATGACGTGCCCGCCGACGATCCCGCCTGGCGGCTGGAGCTGCTGCGCCTGCTGACGCTGGCGATGATCATGCTCTGGATGGCCCTGCTGGGCGGCTACGTGGCGCGCCTGCGCGGCGACCTGAAACACCGCAATGCCGAACTGGCCGAGGCGATGGCGCGCCTGCGCGCCCTGGTCGCGCACGACGAGCTCACCGGCGCCTTCAACCGCCGGCACCTGATGGACATCCTGGGCCGCGAGAAGGAGCGCGCCGACCGCTTCGGCCACGTCTTCACGGTCTGCATCATCGACCTGGACCACTTCAAGCGCATCAACGACAGCCACGGCCACGGCGCCGGCGACGACGTGCTGCGCGGCTTCACCGAGCGCATGCTGGCCTCGGCGCGCAAGATCGACTGGCTGGGCCGCCAGGACGTGGACACCACCTTCGGCCGCTACGGCGGCGAGGAGTTCCTGCTGGTGATGCCGCACACGCCGCTGGCCGGCGCCCGGGTCTGCATCGAACGCATCCGCGACCGCGTGGTCGCCGCGCCCTTCGACACCGTGGCCGGGCCGCTGCAGGCGAACTTCTCCGCCGGCGTGGCCGAACACCGGCCGGGCGAGAGCATCGCCGAGACGCTCCACCGCGCCGACGAGGCGCTGTACCTGGCCAAGACCCGCGGCCGCGGCCGCACCGAAGCCGCCGTCTGAGCCCCGCGCCTCAGCGCGCCGGGGCCTTGTCGCCGCGGTAGCGCGCATGCAGCGCCATCACCTTGGCCACGTAGTCGCGGGTTTCGGCGTAGGGCGGGATGCCGCGGTGTTCCTGCACGGCGCCGACGCCGGCGTTGTAGGCCGCCGCCACCCGCGCCAGGTCGCCGGGGAACAGGCGCATCAGGTCGGCCAGGTAGCGGGCGCCGGCCTGGATGGACTGGTTGGGATCGAAGGGATCGGTGACTTCGTAGGCGGCGGCGGTGTCGGGCATCAGCTGCATCACGCCCTGCGCGCCCTTGGGCGACACGGCCGCGGCGTCGTAGCCGCTTTCGACGTGGGCGATGGCGCGCAGCCAGGCTTCGTCCACGCCGGTCAGGCGCGCGGCGGCGCGGAACTCGGTCACGAACACGTCGCGGCGCGGCGGGCCGGGGTCGGCCAGGCCGGCGTGCGCGGGCGAGCCCGGCGGCGCCGGCACCGAAAACGCCAGCACCCGGGTCGAGCCCGGCAGTTCGCGGGTGCTGTAGACCGTGCGGCCGTCCTGCTGGCGCTGGTAGAGCACGCCGCGCTGCGCGCCCGGAACGCCCCACAGGTCGGGAAGTTTCGGGCTGTTGGCGTCGAAGGTGATGGCCCTGCAGCGCGAGCCGGGTTCGGGCGCGGTCGCCAGGCTGATGCTACCGCCGCGGCTGCAGCGCCAGACCGTGCGCGTGGCGGCCGGCGGCGCAGGCGCCGGGGACAGCGTCAGCAGGATGGCGAGCAGGCTCATGCGCCGAGTGTAGGCCGGCGGCGCGACCGCTGCGTCGGCAGCCTACGCCGGCGTAGGGTGCGCGCGGCGTGGACAGCCACCATACGCAGCGGCCAAAATCGGCACATGCCCGTGACCTGTTCCGCCGAACGCAGCCTGCCCTGCACGCCCGAAGTGGCCTTCGCCCTGGCCACCGACCCCGACCGCTTCCCCGGGTTCTTCACCGGTTTCGGACCGATCCCCGCCGTGCGCGGCATCCGCCTGCACGCGCCGCTCGCGGTCGGCAGCCAGCGCCGCGTGCACAACGCCGACGGCAGCGTGCTCACCGAACGCATCACCGCGCACGATCCGCCGGTGCGCCATGCCTACACGCTCAGCGGCTTCCGGCCGCCCTTCGCCTGGCTGGTGAGCCGCGGCGAATCGAACTGGACCTTCGCCGGCCACGAGTTCGGATCGCGCGTGCGCTGGGACTACGAGTTCACCCTGGCCCGGCGCTGGCTATGGCCGGTGGCGGCCCTGCTGCTGAAGCTGTTCATGGCCCGCGCCATGCACCGCTGCCTGAAGAACATGGCGCGTTCGCTGGACGCCCCGGGCACGGCGCCGGCCGGCCCGCGCTGATTTCCCCGCAGCGCTTCTAATCCGGCCCGGAACCGGTCCAGACTGGCGCCTGGCATCGGTGGGGGCGGGGACGGCATGGGCGAGTGGATCCTGCTGGCGATGGCGCCGGTGTTCCTGGGTTTCATCGCCTGGGAGGCCTGGCACTGGAAACGCCGCGGCCGCGACGCCTACAGCCTGCGCGACACGCTGAGCAACGCCGCGCTGGCGCTGATGCACCAGGGCGCCGACGCCATCGCCTGGGCGCTGGTGATCGGCCTGTACTGGGGCGTTTACCAGTACCGCCTGTTCGAGCTGCCCACGGCCTGGTGGACGATCGCCCTGCTGTTCGTCGCGCAGGACTTCTTCTACTACTTCTTCCACCGCGCCCACCACCGCGTGCGCTGGATGTGGGCCTCGCACGTCACCCACCATTCGTCCGAGCGCCTGAACCTGTCCACGGCCTTCCGGCAGAGCCTGACCTACCCGGTGTCGGGCATGTGGCTGTTCTGGCTGCCGCTGGCCTGGATCGGATTCTCGCCGCCCCACATCGTCGCCGTGGTGGCGATCAACCTGGGCTTCCAGTTCTTCGTGCACACCGAGGCGGTGGGAAAACTCGGCTGGCTGGAGAAGGTGTTAAACACGCCCTCGCACCATCGCGTGCACCACGCGCGCAACCCCAAGTACATCGACCGCAACTACGCCGGCGTGCTGATCGTCTGGGACAAGCTGTTCGGCAGCTTCGTCGAGGAAGACCCGGCCGTGCCCTGCGAGTACGGCATCGTCAAGCCGGTGCGCAGCCACAACCCGATCACCCTGACCTTCCACGAGTGGCGCGACATGTTCCGCGACGCCGCGCGACCGCAGCCGCTGCGTTCGCGGCTGGGGCAGCTGTTCGGGCCGCCCGAGCGCGCGCATGCGCTGCGGTCGCCCGATCCGGCGCCGGCCGATGCGCCGGCCGACGCCAGTATCCCGGTGCGCTGAGGGTTCAGGCCGCGGCTTTGGACGGCAGGCGGCGCAGCGCTTCGTCCAGCGTCACGTGGCCCTGGAAGCCGCCCGCGCCCCGCGGCGATTCGCCGGCTTCGATCGCTTTCGCGAACTGCACGCCGGGATCGGCGTCCAGGCGCTGGCGCAGCTGCTGTATCCGCGGATAGACCGCGGCATCGATGACGCCGTGGTAGTCCGCCCAGCGGGCCAGGCCGCTGAAGTAGGCGTCGGCCAGCGTGCGCTGCGGACCCGCCAGCCACTCGCGGCCGGCCAGCATCTGTTCGAGCTGGTCGTGGGCCTTGGTGACCTGGCGGCGTCCCAGGTCGCGGAGCACGGACTGCACCGGCGGATCCTCCGGCATTTCATAGGCAGTCCAGAGCGGGCTGAAGGCCGCGAAGAAACTGGTATTGAGGAAACCGAACACCTGCTGCAGGCGGTCCTGCGCGTCCGTGCCGGGCGCATGGGCCAGTCCGCGCGCGGGATCGAGCGCGGCGATGTGCGGCAGGATCGCCGCGCTTTCGCTGAGCGCCAGTCCGGACGAGGTGAGCAGCACCGGGGTTTCGCGCACCGGGTTCAGGCGCGCGAAGCCTTCGGTCTGCAGGTCGCGCGGCATTTCCGCGCGGCACAGCCGGTAGGGCCGGCCCAGCCATTCCAGGGCGACGATCGAGCCGAAGGAGCAGCCGGCGGGCACGCCGTAGATCAGGATCGGTTCCATGTTCTTTCCTTGCGTGGGGGAAGTCCTGCGGCAAGGATAGGGATCACGAAAGCCCTGTAAATCAGGCAGAATTCTGTAAGGTGGTGACAAAAATGTGCGTGTGCCCGCCATGAAGCAAACGATCTCCGGCTGCTCCATCGAAGACGCGATGCGCCTGCTCGGCGGCCGCTGGCGGACGCTGCTGGTCTATTACCTGGTGGACGGCCCCAAGGGGTTCGCCCAGCTGCAGCGCGACAACGCCGGCATCTCGCAGCGCATGCTCACGCGCGACCTGCGCGAGCTGGAGGCGGCCGGCGTGGTCTCGCGCTCCGTGCATCCTGGCCGGCCGGTGCGGGTGGACTACGCCCTGACCGAGGCGGGGCGGGAACTGATCCCGCTGGTCAATGCCCTGGGCGACTGGTGGGACAGGCTGGCGGCGAAACGCGCGCCCGGCTAGGCCTCGCGCCAGTGCCGCGCGCCCAGGAAGACCAGGCGCAGCTGGCGCACGAAGTTCTCGACCAGCTCCTGTTCCTGGCGCGGCTGGCCCGGCGGCAGGTCGAGGATGTCGGACGCCGCGTTGAGCATGGTCGTCACGACCAGGCCGCAGATCATCTGCAGGCTGGCGCTGGACAGGTCGGGCAGGGTGCCGA
>CAMLKR010000034.1 GCA_946480565.1 uncultured Arenimonas sp.
ACATCCACTGGGACGGCGTCTTCTACCGCAGCGACATCGGCTGGCGCGCGATCGAGCGCGAACGCGGCGGCTGATTCCGGGGCGGCCGGACGCGCGCCGGGCGCCGACCGGGTGTTCGCAAGCCGGGCCATAGTTGGCATGATCACCGGAACAAACCGCCAGGACGTCCGCATGCCCTTGTCATCCTTCCGCCGCCCCGGCCGCATCGCACTGGTGCTCGCGCTGTCCTGGACCCTGCCGGCCTGGGCGGTCGACCAGCCATCGAACTATCCGGGCTGCGCCACGCGCGAGGTCTCGGTTCCCTGGGGCGGCAGCGTGCGCGTGGACCTGTCGGCCTGCCATGCCTTCGGCCTGGGCATCGTCTCGCAGCCGCCCGCGCATGGCAGCACGTCGCCGGGCGACAGCGAGCCGCTCGACAGCTATGTCTACCAGCACGGGGGCCGCTCGCCCGCGGGCGGCGGCAGCGACCGCTTCGTCGTGCTCGACGATGCCAGCGACCTGATCACCGTGCAGGTCACCATCCAGGCCAACGCCGTCACGAACGCGATCACCGCCGCGCCGGCCCGGCTGCCGCCGCTGTTCGCGGGCGCGGCGCTGGACCTGCCGCTGGAAGCCGCGGGCGGCAGCGCGCCCTACCGGTTCCAGCTCGCGTCCGGCGCCCTGCCCAAGGGCCTGAGCCTGGACGAGGACGGCCGCCTTGCCGGCACGCCGACCGAGCGCGGACCCTACCGCTTCGAACTTCGCCTGCGCGACGCGCGCGGCGACTCGGCGCAGGCGAGCTACAGCGGCACGGTGGCGCCCGCGCCGATGCGCCTGGCTTCCGCCGCGGCGGGCGTCGAGCCGGGCCAGGCCTTCTCGCAGTCCCTGCAGGTCGTGGGGGGACTGGCGCCGTTCCGGTTCCAGCTCGAGCCGGGCGCGGGCTTGCCGGCCGGCATCTCGCTGTCGCCCGCGGGCCTGCTGAGCGGCACCAGCACCGCCGCACCCGGTGAGTACCCGGTCACATTGCGCATCACCGACAGCAGCGGCGGCGTCGGCGAAAACTTCGAGCTCGAGACCTTCCGGTTCCGGCTCGGGCCGCCGGTCGCCTCCATCACCGTCCACCCCGCCTCGGTGGCCGAAGACGGCGGCCAGCCGCTGGTCTTCCGCGTCGGCCTGGATGCCCCGCGCCCACGCGACACCGTGGTGAACCTGTCGCCGGGCGGCGTCCGCGGCGCGCCGGCCCGCGTCACCGTACCGGCGGGCGCGGCCGGGGTGCGCATCATCGTCACGCCCCGCGCCGACCGCGACGCGGAACCGGACGAGACCGTCGCCTTCGCCCTCGCACCGGGCGAGGGCTACCGCATCGGCGCGGCGGCGCGCGCGGCGGGCACGCTGCGCGACGACGACACGCGCTAGGCCCGGCACGCTCCGGATCCGGCCGACGGGCCCGATCGCGACGCTTGGCTTGCCGCTGGGTCGATACGGGTTAATATCGGAGCACAACTGGGGGACAGGGGGTCCTAATGAGCCGCAGCGACATGATGGCGCGCCTGCTTCGCATCGCCCGTTTGGCGGAGCGTTGCGAACGCACGGGCGAAAGCGCCGAGGAATCGATCGGCCGGGACCAGGTCGACAGCCAGGGCCGGCGCAACTTCGCCAAGGGCGTGGTCGCCGCGACCAGCGCGGGCGCCGCGTGGTCGCTGGCGCCTGCCGCCTGGGCTGCCGCCGCCGGCAGCGACGGCATGGACCGCAAACGCATCGGCCCCACCCGGACCTCGGGCAAGGTGGCGGTGGTCGGCGCCGGCCTGTCCGGCCTCAGCTGCGCCTACGAACTGGCCCGGCTCGGCATCGCCGCCCGCGTCTACGAAGCCGCGGACCGCGTCGGCGGCCGCTGCGCCAGCCTGCGCGGGGTGTTCCCCGGCCAGGTGGTCGAGCGCGGCGGCGAGTTCCTCAACTCCTCGCACCACGTCATGGTCGGCTATGCCCGCGGCCTGGGCCTGGAGCTGGAGCACGCCAGCGAGTTCCCCGGCTCCGCCTTCTACAACTTCGGCGGCCGCGCGTATTCGGAGGCCCAGGTGGTGGAGGAATACCGTGCGTTCGCGGCCTCCATCCGCGAGGACCTCAAGCTGCTCAGCACGCCCACGGCCGACGCCTACACCGCGGACGACCAGCTGCTGGACTACATGAGCCTGGGCGACTACCTGGGCCTGCACGGCGCCGGCCCGCTGCTTCGCGGCGTCATCCGCAGCGCCTACCTGTCGGAATACGGCGCTGACATCGATTCGCTCAGCTCCATCACCTTCCTGCGCTTCGCCCACGGTGACAAGCGCAGCAAGAGCGCGCCGTTCGGCGTGCACAGCGGCCGGGTGCTGCGCGTGGTCGAGGGCAACGACCGCATCGCCACCGGCCTGGCCGACCGCCTGCCGGTGCCGGTGGCGCACGAACACCGCCTGGTGTCGGTGCGCAAGCTCTCCAGCGGCCTGCTGCGGCTCTCCTTCGACGTCGGCGGCCGCGCGGTCCAGTCCGACCACCACGCGGTCGTGCTGACCCTGCCCTTCAGCGTGCTGCGCGACGTCGACCTGCATCCGAGCCTGGAGCTTCCGGACTGGAAGCTGCAGGCGATCGCCAACGCCAGCATGGGCGACCACAGCAAGCTGCTGGTCGGCTTCAACCAGCCGGTGTGGCAGTCCCGCCATGGCCTCAACGGCACCGGCTTCAGCGACCGCGCCTACATGCAGTCCACCTGGGAGGCCAGCCCGAGCAAGGCCGACGCCACCCGCGCCGTGCTGGCCGGTTACGTCGGCGGCGACCAGGCGCGTTCGATGACCGCCGCCACGCTGCAGGCCGATGCCCGCGCCTTCCTCGGCAACCTGGAGGCCGTGCTCCCGGGCGCCGGCGCGGCCGCGCGGCGCGACGCCGACGGCAACGTGCTGGCGCACGTCGAGAACTGGTCGGCCAACCCGCTCAGCAAGGGCTCGCAGAGCTGCAACCGGCCGGGCTATTTCACCACCAGCGCCCACAACGAGGCCAAGCCGGTCGGCAACCTGCTGTTCGCCGGCGAACACACCAGCAGCTTCTACGAGTGGCAGGGCTTCATGGAAGGCGCCGCGCTTTCCGGCCTGCGCGCCGCGGGTGAAGTGCTGGCGCTGGCTCGCGCCTGAGTTCCGGCCCGCGCGAGATGACGCAAGCGCGCGGACTGGCGCCGCTGCTGGTCACCTCCCCGAGCATCCGCTGCGGCACCACCCTGCTGCAGCGGCTGCTGTGCTCGTCGCGCAACGCGCTCGTCTATGGCGAGGAGGTCGGCAAGGACCTGGACCTGCAGCTGCAGATCCTCGCCTCGCGGCGCATGGTCTACGCGCACTCGCGCGCGCGCTTCGCCGACCGCCTGGAGCGGGTGGTGCGCGGCGACGGCGATGGCTGGATGCTGGACCTGATGCCCGACCTCGACGGCTACCTGGACGCGCAGCGCGATGGCGCCGTCGCCGGACTGGCCTACTGCCGCGACCACGCCCTGCAGGCGGGCCGCGAACTCTGGGGATTCAAGTACCCCGGCTGGCCGCCGGCGTTGATGCGCCTGCTGTTCGACGTGGTGCCGGGAACCCGGGTGATCTACCTGCACCGCGACCTGGCCGACACCGCACGTTCGGCCAAGGCCTGGGGCGCCCTCGCCGACGAGGCCGACATGCAGGGCTTCTGTGCGCAGTGGCTGGAACACCAGCGATTCATGCACGCCTGGCGCCAGCAGCATCCGGTGCTGGTGCTGGATTTCGAGACCCTGGTGCGCGACCCCGACCAGGCCATTCACCGGCTCTGCGCCTTCCTGCCCTTCGACGGCATCCGCCGCGACCCGCTGCAGCGGCGCATCAACGGCGCCGCCGGCGACCGGGCGCCGGACGAAGGCTACCTTCCGCCCGCGGCGCTGAGCGCGCGCGAATCGGAATGGGTCGAGGCGGCGACGGCCGCCGCGGTCTTCCCCTAAACTTGGCGCCCGCCCCGAGGTTTGCACCATGCACCTGTTGACGCTGCAGGATTTCGCCGGCTGCCTGAACGAGAGCTTCCGCGCCGCACTGAAGGACGGCGAGATCGAGTTCGTGCTGGTCGAGGCGCGGCCGCTGCCGCACGCGGCCCCGAACGCCGCCCGCGCGCCGTTCTCGCTGCTGTTCCGGAACGGCTCGCCGCTGCTGTTCCCGCAGCAGCTCTACCGGATGCGCCACGAACGTGTCGGCGGCTTCGACATCTTCCTGGTGCCGATCGCCCGCGAGCGCGAGGGTTTCCTCTACCAGGCCGTGTTCAACTAGCCGGCGCGGTGCCGCCGGGCCAGCGCATCCGCTCGTGGCTGTCGCCGTCGCCGCCCGCCACGGCCTCGAAACCCAGGGACTGGTAGAGCCGCCGGGCGCGGGTGTTGTGGCGCAGCACGCTCAGCACCATGCCGCGCCCCAGGGCCTGCGCCTGCGCCTGCGAGGCCTGGATCAGCGCGCGGCCCAGGCCCTGCGATCGGTGCGCAGCCAGCAGGCAGATGTCGACGACCAGATGGTCGGGCGCCGTGCGCCGCAGGTAATAGCGCCCCTGCACCTCGCCCAGGCGCTCGATCACGAGGAAGTCGGCGCCGGCGTAGTGCTGCAGGTAATGACGGTGCTGCAGGTCGAACTGCCCGTCGAGGAAGCTCTGCTTGGCCATGGCCGGCCAGGGCACCCCGGCCATCTCGTCGGCGCGGCTGTCGGCGTACAGCCCGCGCAGCCCGGGCAGGTCCGCGTCGCAGGCGGGGCGCAGAAAAAACCCGCGCTCGCGAAGCAGCGCGGGTGTTTCGGGCGCCGGCCCCTGCCAGGCCGGGAAAGGCGGCAGGCCGCTCATCCGGTCAGGGGAAAGACGGGAAGATTCCCTGCAGGGCGATGCAGAAGTTGATGCCCAGGTAGGGCTGCTGGTTCGCGTGCGGCTGTCCGCCGCCCGTCGAGGCCTGGATCATGTTCGGCGCGAAGGTGGTGTTCGGAGACGCGTTGGGCAGGAAGGGCCGGGCCGCGGAGTTGGAGGTCACCGACAGCGCGTTGCCGGCGGCCGGCGTGCTGGCGCGCTTGCTGTTGTCGCCCTGCGAATACAGCACCGTGCCGTGGCTGTGCGCGGGCATCTCGGTGCTGAGCAGGGCGACGGTGTTGACGCCGAAGGTTTCGCCCAGGCTCCGCGGCGTCAGGCCAGGTCCCTGGCCCTGCTGGGTGGCCGCGCGGCTGGCGAAGTTCGGCAACTGGAACGTGGTCTGGCCGTTGCCGCCGTAGGTGGTGCCGAGCAGGGCGAACAGCGCGGTGTTCTGGGAGATCGCCAGCGTCGAGCCGTTGCAGTAGGCCCATCCCCGGGGCGGGAAATTGAACCCGTAGATCTGGATCTCGCCGATGAAGGGTTCGGTCATGATGCATCTCTCCTGTGGCGCCGGCGGTCTGTGCTTGCCGGCTTCGCGCGTTGGGTTCGGATCAGTTCTGCGACGGGAAGATGCCGGCCCAGGCGATGCAGAACTGCACCGTCAGCGTGGGCATGCAGTTCTCGTGCGGCTGCGAGCCGCCGGCGGCGGTCATCGCCTGCGGCGCCAGGGTGAAGGGCGAGCCGCCGCTGGTGTCGGTGACGTACATCGTCTGGTTCGCCACCGCGCCGGGGATCACCGAATTGCCCGGCGTGCCGGTGGTGGCGGCCGCCGTGGTGGCGACGGCGGTGTGGGTGTGCGACGGGATCTGGTTCGAGGTCAGGGTGACGGCCTCGGTGCCGGACATCTGGCCGATCACGTAGGTGCTGCCGCCGGCCAGGGTGCCCTGGTGCACCGGGATCCGGCCGCGCAGGTCGGGGACCGCGAAGGTGGTCTGGCCGTCGCCGCCGTAGGTCGTGCCGATCAGGGTGAACAGCACTTCGTATTCGGCGATCGACAGCAGGCTGCCGTCGCAGGCCTGCCAACCGTTGGGCGTGCGGCCGAAGCCGAACATTCTGATCTCACCGACGTAGGGCTGACTCATGGGACGTTGCTCCGAAGCTCGGGGTGGCCGACGCGCCCGGTCGCGGCGCGGCGTGGCGGATGGCCGGGACGGCGAGGGATCAGTTGCGGGACGGGAAGATGCCCGACAGCAGGATGCAGAAATTGATCGTCGTGTACGGCTGCATGTTCGAATGCGGCTGGTTTCCGCCCACCGCGGCCACCGTGGCAGGGTTCAGCGGCACCAGGGCGCCGTTGGACGGACCGAACAGCGGGTCGGTGCTGCTGCCGTAGATGGCGTTCACCGGCAGGCGGGCCGTGCCCGCGACGGTGGAGCCGGCGGCGGAGTGCGTATGGGTAGGCAGGTTGGTTACGTTCAAGGTCACGTTTTCCGAACCGCCGGCCTGTCCGATCTGCGTTTGCGGCGGCTGCCAGCCCGGGTCGACCGAAGAGGCATACCCGATCGGCGAGCGTCCCTGCAGGTTGGGCAGGGCGAAGTTCGTGGTGCCGTTTCCGCCGTACTGGGTTCCCAGCAGGGAGAAAAGCGCCTGGTTCTGGTTGATGGCCAGCAGCTGGCCGTTGCAGAACGCGGAATATCTCGGCGCGAAGTTGAAGCCGGCCATCATCACCTGGCCGAGGAATTTCTCGCTCATGGTCCCCTCCTGTTCCTGTCCGGTGGCTGCGGCGACGGCCGCGCGACCTTTGGATCCCCGGCGGCCACTTTGCCGGCATGACGGTGGCAATACAAGCCGGCCGCCGGCAGGGCGCCGTCCGCGTGGGCCGGGCCGTGACTCCGGTCACGCCCCCGACCCAGCGGTTGCGGCACGCTGCGCCGCGTTATGGCGGGCGGGGCGTGCATGGGCTATTTTGGTGGCCGGTGTCGCAGGTGGCCTGCGTTGACCAAGAATCCTGCCGGGACACCGCTCCCCGTGGGATCCAAATTTCTACAGGGGAGCAAGGACATGCAGCAGTCTTCAGTGGCGACGGGCGCGTTTGCCCGCGGCGCCGGTCGTCTTTCCGGCGCAGGTTTGTTCCTGCTGCTTCTGGTGAGCCTGTTCTGGAGCCCGCTCGCGGCGGCCCAGCACACCTCGAACGACTGCCCGCCGCAGACCGCGACGGTCGCCAACGGCGGCTCGGTCGAGATCGACATCACCGACTGCGACGGCTACAACCTCGGCTTCGGCAACGGCACGCCGCTGTACCTGGTCGCGCCCTCGCATGGTTCGGCCCTGCTCAGGCAGGACTTCCTGCCGCCGAGCACGGCGGTGTCGGTGCTGACCTACACCCACAACGGCAACAGCGCCACCAGCGACGTCTTCGAGATCGAGGACCTGGACCTCGACCGGATCCGGTTCACGATCACCATCAGCGCGCCGACCTCGGCCATCACGGTCTCGCCGGCCTCGCTGCCGGCGATGAAGGTCGCGGTGCCCTTCAGCCAGACGCTGACCTCGACCGGCGGCACCGCCCCCTACACCTACACGCTGAGCTCGGGCACCTTGCCCGCCGGCCTTACGCTGAGCTCGTCGGGCGTGCTTTCGGGCACGCCCACGCAGCGGGTCAACTACAACTTCACCGTGCGGTCCCAGGATTCCGGGGGTGACTCCGCGCTCAAGACCTACACCGGCACCGTCGCCGACCCCGACCTCAACGCCTCGCCGACCCCGGCCACCCTGATCCAGAACGTCGCGTCCACCTTCCAGTACACCGGCGTGGGCGGCAATGCGCCCTACAGCTTCTCGATCAGCAGCGGCAGCTTCCCGCCCGGCATCACCCTGCAGTCCAACGGCCAGCTGACCGGCACCCCGACCGCCACCGGCACCTACAACGTGCAGCTGGTGGTCAACGACAGCACCACCGACCCGGCCTGCCCGGGCTGTGATTTCTTCGACATCGTGCCGGTGCAGGTCGACGTCGTCGCCGCGCCCAGCGTTTCGATCGCGGTCTCCCCGGCCAGCGTCAGCGAGGACGGCCTCACCAACCTGACCTATACGGTCACCCGCAGCGCCAACCTGGCCTCGGACACCGTGGTCAACCTGACCACCGGCGGCACCGCCACCTCGGGCGTGGACTACACCGGCGGCGTCGCCACCGTCACCATCCCCTCGGGCGCCACCACCGCCACGGTCACCATCAATCCCACCGTGGACGGCACGGTCGAGAACAACGAGACCGTGATCCTGACGGTGGCAGCCGGCACCGGCTACACCGTCGGCGCACCGGCCAGCGCCACCGGCACCATCCTCAACGACGACGTGCCCAGCGCCACGATCGCGGTGTCGCCGGCCTCCGTCGCGGAGGACGGCGTGCCGAACCTGGTCTACACCGTCACCCTCAACCAGGCAGCCTTCAGCGCGACGACGGTGAACTACACCATCGGCGGCACCGCGGCCAACGGCGCCGACTACGCGACGGTCGCCTCGCCGCTGGTCATCGCCGCCGGCAACACCACCGGCACGATCTTGGTTGATCCGACCGCCGACGCCACCATCGAAGCCGACGAGACGGTCATCCTGACGCTCGCCGCCGGCGCCGGCTACACCGTCGGCGTGCCCAGCAGCGCCACCGGCACGATCCTCAACGACGACCTGCCGAACCTGACCATCAACGACGTCACGGCCAGCGAAGGCAATGCCGGCATCACCAACTTCACCTTCACCGTCAGCCTGAGCGCGCCGGCGGGCCCGGGCGGCGTCACCTTCGACATCGCCACCGCCAACGGCACCGCCGCCGGCGGCGTGGACTACGTCAGCAGCTCGCTGACCGGCCAGACCATCCCGGCCGGCTCCAGCACCTACACCTTCACCGTGCAGGTGAACGGCGATGCGCTCAACGAGCCGAGCGAAACCTTCTTCGTCAACGTCACGAACGTCGTCAATGCGGTCGTAGTCGACGGCCAGGGCGTCGGCACCATCGTCAACGATGACCCGCTGCCGTCGCTGAGCATCAACGACGTCACCGTCGTCGAGGGCAATGCCGGCACCGTCAATGCGGTCTTCACCGTCACCCTCGGCGCCGCGAGCGGCCAGACGGTTTCGGTGAACTACGCCAGCGCGGACGGCACGGCCACGGCCCCCGCCGACTACACCAGCACCAGCGGCACGCTGACCTTCACGCCGGGCCAGACCACCAACACGATCACCGTGCCGGTCGTCGGCGAAACCGTTCCCGAGGCCAACGAAACCTTCTTCGTCAACCTCAGCGGCGCGGTGAACTCGACCATCGCCGACAACCAGGGCGTGGGCAGCATCACCAACGACGACGTGCCGGTGACGGTCAGCCCGGCCACGGTGCCGAACGCGACGGTGGCGGCGGCCTACAGCCAGTCGCTGTCCGCGTCCGGCGGCGTCGCGCCCTACAGCTTCGCCGTGACGGCGGGCGCCCTGCCCGCCGGCGTCACGCTTTCGGCCGGCGGCAGCCTCAGCGGCACGCCGACCGCGGGCGGCAGCTTCAACTTCACCGTCACCGCCACCGACGCCAGCCCCTTCCCGGGTCCGTTCACCGGCAGCCGGGCCTACACCCTGGTGGTCGACCCGCCGACGGTGGTCCTGGCGCCGACCGCGCTCGCCGGCGGCACCCTGGGTGCGGCCTACAGCAGCGCGATCACGGCGGCCACCGGTGGCACCTCGCCGTACAGCTATGCGGTGACCGCGGGCGCCCTGCCGGGCGGCCTGGTCCTGAATGCCTCCACCGGCGCGATCACCGGCACGCCGGGCGCGCTGGGCACCTTCAACTTCTCGGTCACGGCCACCGACAGCTCGACCGGCACCGGGCCCTACACCGCGACCCAGGCCTATGCGATCACCGTGATCGACGTGCCGCCGGTCGCCGGTGACTCCTCGCTGACCGTGGCCTACGACGCGGCGGCCACCAATGTGCCGCTGAGCCTGTCGGGCGGTGCGGCGACCTCGCTGGCCATCGTGACGCCGCCGAGCAACGGTGCGGCCGTGGTCAGCGGCACGACCATCACCTACCAGCCCACCGCCGGTTACGCCGGCCCGGACAGCTTCACCTACACCGCCACCAACAGCGGCGGCACCTCGGCGCCGGCGACGGTTTCGGTGACCGTGAACGACCCGGTGGTGACCATCACCGCGGGCGGCGGCCTCGGCGCCACCGTGGCCAACGCCTATTCGCAGACCTTCACCTTCAACGGCGGCGCGCAGCCCTGGAGCGGCTACCAGGTCACCGGCCTGCCGGCGGGCCTGTCGATCACCGGCACCACGGCCAACACCGTGACGGTGTCGGGCACGCCCACCGCGGCGGGCACCTTCAACCTCAACGTCTCCGCCACCGACAGCAGCACCGGCAACGGCCCCTACACCGTGGGCCAGGCGTTCGCGCTGATCGTGTCGCCGCCGGGCCTGAACCTGGCGCCGGCCGGCGGCAGCGGCACCGCGCCCTACGGCGTGGCGTACTCGCAGACCTACACCGCCTCCGGCGGCATCGGTCCCTACACCTACGCCAGCACCGGCACCCTGCCGCCGGGCCTGAGCCTGTCCGGCGACACCCTGTCGGGCACGCCGACCGCGCCTGGCCTCTACAGCTTCTCGGTCACCGCCACCGACACCGGCTCCAGCGGTGCCGGCGCGCCGTTCACCGTGACCGAGAACTACACGCTGGACGTGCCGGCCCCGACCATCGTCGTGAACCCGGCGACGCTGCCCGACCCGACCGCCGGCACCGCCTACAGCCAGGCGATCTCGGCCACCGGCGGCGTCGGTCCGTATACGTTCGCGGTCACCGCGGGCGCCCTGCCGGCCGGCATCAGCCTGGCCGCCGACGGCACGCTGTCGGGCACCTCGAACACCGTCGGCAGCTTCAACTTCACCGCCACCGGCACCGACGCCAACGGCCAGACCGGCAGCCGCGCCTACACGCTCAACATCGCGGCGCCGACCCTGACGATGACGCCGGCTCCCGGCACGCTGAACGCGCCCTACGGCGCCGCCTTCTCGCAGGCCTTCACCGCCGGCGGCAGCAACGGCCCGTTCAACTACGTGCTCACCGGCACCCTGCCGGCGGGCATGAGCTTCAGCGCCGGCACGCTCTCGGGCACGCCGACGGCGCCGGGCAGCTATCCGGTCACCGTCACCGCCACCGACACCGTGCTCACCGGCGCGGGCGCGCCGTTCTCGATCGCGCAGAACTACACGATCGACGTGCCGGCCCCGACCATCGTCGTGAACCCGGCGACGCTGCCCGACCCGACCGCCGGCACCGCCTACAGCCAGGCGATCTCGGCCACCGGCGGCGTCGGTCCGTATACGTTCGCGGTCACCGCGGGCGCCCTGCCGGCCGGCATCAGCCTGGCCGCCGACGGCACGCTGTCGGGCACCTCGAACACCGTCGGCAGCTTCAACTTCACCGCCACCGGCACCGACGCCAACGGCCAGACCGGCAGCCGCGCCTACACGCTCAACATCGCGGCGCCGACCCTGACGATGACGCCGGCTCCCGGCACGCTGAACGCGCCCTACGGCGCCGCCTTCTCGCAGGCCTTCACCGCCGGCGGCAGCAACGGCCCGTTCAACTACGTGCTCACCGGCACCCTGCCGGCGGGCATGAGCTTCAGCGCCGGCACGCTCTCGGGCACGCCGACGGCGCCGGGCAGCTATCCGGTCACCGTCACCGCCACCGACACCGTGCTCACCGGCGCGGGCGCGCCGTTCTCGATCGCGCAGAACTACACGATCGACGTGCCGGCCCCGACCATCGTCGTGAACCCGGCGACGCTGCCGGATGCGACCGCCGGTTTCGCCTACACGCAGGCCATCTCGGCCACCGGCGGCGTCGGTCCGTACACGTTCGCGGTGACCGCCGGCGCCCTTCCGGCCGGCCTGACGCTGGGCACGGGCGGCGCGCTGTCGGGCACGCCCACGAGCAGCGGCAGCTTCAGCTTCACGGTCACCGGCACCGACGCCAACGGCCAGACCGGCAGCCGCGCCTACACCCTGGCGGTGGCGGTGCCGGTGCTGACCCTGACGCCGGCGACCCTGCCTTCGGGCACGGTCGGCGTCGCCTACAGCCAGGCCTTCAGCGCCGCCGGCGGCCAGGCGCCCTACAGCTTCGCGGTGACCGCCGGCACCCTGCCGGCCGGCCTCACCCTGAGCGCGGGCGGCACCCTGTCCGGCACGCCGGCGACCGCCGGGTCCTTCAACTTCACCGTGACCGCCACCGACAGCACCGGCGGCACCGCCGCGACGGTGTCGCAGGCCTACACCATGGGCGTGATCAATGCCCCGCCGGTGGCGGTGGACGACACGGCCACCGTTCTGGCCGGCGAGTCGGTCACCATCGCGGTGACCGCCAACGACACCAGCATCGCGCCGATCACCGGCATCAGCATCGTCTCGGCGCCGGCACAGGGCACGGCGGTGGTGTCGGGCCTGGACATCGTCTACACCGCGCCGGCCGCGGCGCCGCCGACGGTCAGCTTCACCTACCTGGCCACGGGCCCCGGCGGTGATTCCGCGCCGGCCACCGTGACCGTGACGGTGAACCCGCTGCCGGTCGCGGCCGCGTTCGACGTCACCACGACGCCGGCCACGCCGGTGCAGGTGCTGCTGACCCAGGGCGCCACCGGCGGCCCGTTCACCGGCGCGGACATCGTCTCGGTCACCCCGGCCAGCTCGGGCACCGCGGCGATCACCAGCACGGCGGCGGGTTACCTGCTGACCTACACTCCGAACGCGGACTTCAGCGGCGCGGTGGTAGTGCAGTTCACGCTCGACAACGCCTTCGCCACCTCGGCGGTCAGCACGGTCAACATCACCGTCGAGGACCGCCCGGATCCGTCGCAGGATGCCGAGGTCCAGGGCATCGTCGACGCCCAGGCTGAATCGGCCCGTCGTTTCGCCACCGGCCAGATCGGCAACTTCCAGCGTCGCCTGGAAGCGCTGCATCGCGGCGGTTCGGGCGGTGTCAGCAACGGCATCGGCTTCGCGATCGACCGTCCCTGCATCGAGCCGCTGGTCGGCCGCAACATCGACCCCTGCGGCGACAACCCGCTGGCCGACGGCACCGGCAATGGCCTGGCGGCCACCGAGGGCCAGGGCCGCTCGTCCGACGACGGCAGCGGCCCGGTGGGCATCTGGACCGGAGGCATGATCCGCTCCGGCAGCCAGGATGGCCGCGACGGCAACGCCGACATCTCGTTCGAGACCGACGGCCTGAGCACCGGCGTCGACTACCGCGTCAACGAGGCCTTCGTGGTCGGCGGTGGCTTCGGCTACGGCCGCGACGAGAACGAGGTCGGCGGCAACGGCAGCCGCGTGGACGGCAGCGCCCGCACGGTCGCGCTGTACGCCAGCTGGCACCCGGGCGAGATGTTCTTCCTCGACTCGGTTCTGGGTTACCAGCAGCTGGACTTCGACCTGCGCCGCTACGTCACCGCCACCGGCGGCCTGGTCAACGGCCAGCGCGACGGCGACCAGTGGTTCGCCTCGGTGTCGGTCGGCGCGGACATCATCCGCAACGACCTGCTGCTGACGCCCTACGGCCGGATCGACATCGCCCGCGCCACGCTCGACGCCTACACGGAAACCGGCGACGCCATCTACGCCCTGCGCTACGACGCGATGGACGTGGACAGCGATACCGGCACCCTGGGCCTGCGCCTGGCGCACCCGACGCAGATGAACTGGGGCCGCCTGACCCCGCAGCTGCGACTGGAGTACCAGCGCGACCTGGGCGGCCGCTCCGAGGCCGGCCTGCGTTACGCCGACCTGCCGGGCGGCCCGCGTTATGGCCTGCTGGCGACGGACTTCGACCGCAACCGCTTCTCGCTCGGCCTGGGCGCGCTGGTGGACCTGGACAGCGGCTGGAGCTGGCGCGTGGAGTACCAGAGCCAGATCGGCGACAGCGTCGACCACGGCATGAGCGTGAACATCCAGAAGCAGTTCTGATCGTCCACGCGGGACACAGGGCAAGGGCCGGGGAAACCCGGCCCTTTGCTTTTGCAGGGGAAGCATCGCGCGCCGCCTTGGCGGCCACGGCGTTCTGCTAGGCTGCCCCCGTCATCCCGGGGGATCCATGGCCCACAACCAGTTCGAACTGCTGAAGCAGCGCCGCTTCCTGCCGTACTTCCTCACCCAGTCGCTGGGTGCGTTCAACGACAACGTCTACCGGCAGGCGATCATCGGCCTGCTGTTCTACCTGGGCGTGGACCTGGAGGAGCGCACGCTCTACACCAACCTGGCGCCGGCGCTGTTCATCCTTCCCTACTTCCTGTTCTCGGGCCTGGCCGGGCAGATCGCCGAGAAGCTCGAGAAGTCGCTGCTGGTGCGCATCACCACGATGATGGAGATCGGCATCATGTCGCTGGCCGGCGTCGGCTTCCTGATGGAGAGCCTGCCGGTGCTGCTGGTGGCGCTGTTCCTGACCGGCCTGCAGTCCACGCTGTTCGGCCCGGTGAAATATTCGATCCTGCCCAGCGTGCTCAAGCCCGAGGAACTCACCGGCGGCAACGGCCTGGTCGAGATGGGCACCTCGATGTCGATCCTGCTGGGCATGATCTGCGGCGGGCTGGTGTTCGTGATCGCCGGCGAGCACGGCCCCGAGGCCGCGGCCTTCGCCATCGTCGCGCTGGCGGTCACCGGCAACCTGGTCAGCCGCGCCATCCCGCGCGTGGAGGCCTCGGCGCCGGACCTGAAGATCAACTGGAACCCGCTCCCCGAGTCCATCAAGGCGCTGCGCCTGGCGCGCAGGCAGCCGGCGGTGCGCAATTCGGTGCTGGGCGTCAGCTGGTTCTGGTTCGTCGGTACCGTGCTCACCGCGCAGCTGCCGACCTATGCCGAACTGCACCTGGGCGGCGGCAGCACGCTGTACCTGTTCTGCTTCGTGCTGTTCTCGGTCGGCACCGGCATCGGGTCCCTGCTTTGCGAAAAACTGTCGCGGCGCACGGTCGAGATCGGCCTGGTGCCGCTGGGCGCCTTCGGCATGACCGCGTTCTGCGTGGATCTGTATTTCGCCCGCCCGGGCCTGGCGCTGGGCACGGGGCTGGATGTCGCCGGCTTCATCGCCACCGAAGGCAGCTGGCGCATCATCGCCGACCTGACCCTGATCGGCCTGTTCGCCGGCCTGTTCATCGTGCCGCTGTTCGCCCTGGTGCAGAGCCGCACGCCCAAGTCGGAACTCTCGCGCGTCATCGCCGGCCTGAACATCCAGAACGCCTTCTTCATCGTCGTGGCGGCGATGCTGGGCGTGCTGCTGCAGATGGAGCAGCTGGACGTCTACGGCGTGGTGGTTCCGCTGCCGGGCCTGAGCATCCCGGAGGTGTTCCTGGCGCTGGGCATCGCCAACGCGGTGGTGGCGATCTTCATCTTCTCGCTGGTGCCGGAGTTCTTCCTGCGCTTCGTCGCCTGGGTCTACGTCACCCTGTTCTACCGCGTGCGCATCGAGGGCGTGGAGGAGAACGTGCCCGACGAGGGCGCGGCCCTGCTGGTCTGCAACCACGTCAGCTACATGGACCCGCTGGCGATCAGCGCGGCGGTGCCGCGGCCGATCCGCTTCGTCATGTACTACAAGATCTTCAACGTGCCGGGCATGAACTGGGTGTTCCGCGCCTACCGCGCCATCCCGATCGCGGGCGGCAAGGAAGACCAGGCGGTGAAGGACGCCGCCTTCGCCGAAGTGCACGAGGCCCTGGCCGCCGGCGAACTGGTCTGCATCTTCCCGGAGGGCGGGCTGACCCGGGACGGCGAGATCGCCGCCTTCCGCGCCGGCGTCGAGCAGATCCTGGCGCGCGACCCGGTGCCGGTGGTGCCGATGGCGCTGACCGGCCTGTGGGACAGCATGTGGAGCAAGCGCGACTCGCGCCTGGGCCGCCTGCGGGTGCCGCGCCGGCTGCGCGCGGAGGTCGGCGTGATCGCCGCGCCGCCGGTGCCCGGCGCCAGCGCCACCGCCGCGTCGCTGGAAGCCATCGTGCGCAGGCTGCGCGGCAACCGGCCCTGAAACCCGTCGCCGCGATTGACCCCGCCCACGGTGCCCGTTAGGGTGCCCGCGGGGAATCGCCGCGCTCGTGCGGCCTTCGGATCAGGCAGGGGAATTCCGTGTATTGCACCAACTGTGGCCAGCTCAATCCCGACACCAGCGCGCGCTGCTCGGCCTGCGGCATGGCGATGTCGGCCGGCACGCCGATGCCGCCGCCCCCGCGCGGCGTGTCGCCGCCCAACCACCTGGTCTGGGCGATCCTGGCCACCCTGTTCTGCTGCCTGCCGGGCGGCATCGTCGCCATCGTCTACGCCGCGCAGGTGGAGACCAAGTTCAACGCCGGCGACCTCGCCGGCGCCCAGGCCGCGTCCGACAACGCCAAGCAGTGGAGCTGGATCTCGTTCGCGGTCGGCCTGGTGGTGATGGTCGGCTGGGTGGGCCTGGCCTTCCTCGGCGCGCTCGCCGAACACGCCTGAGCCCGCGGCCGGCACCTTGGGTCCCCGGATCGGCGCCGCCGTCGCGCTGCTGGCCGCGGCGGCGGCCGTCGCGGTGCTGCTGTGGTTCGTCGATCCGCACCAGGCCGGCAATCCGCTGCCGCCCTGTCCCTCGCGCTGGCTGACCGGGCTGTTCTGCCCCGGCTGCGGCAGCACGCGGGCGCTGCACGCCCTGCTGCACGGCGACCTGCCGGGCGCGCTGGCGATGAATCCGCTGCTGGTGTTGTCGCTGCCCGCGGTCGCGGTATTGGCGCTGGAATGGCTGCGTCTGCTGCCGGTGAAATCCGCCGCGATCGCCACGCGGCTCGGCAATGCCCGCGCCTGGGCGGTGGTGCTGATCGCCTACGGGGTGCTGCGCAACCTGCCTTGGGTCCCTTTCGCCTGGCTGGCGCCGGGAGGGTTCGCGGGCTGACTCAGGTCGCCCAGCCGGCCAGTACGAACAGCGCCAGCAGGCCCAGCCACAGCAGCAGCACGCGCCAGACCAGGCTCATCGCGTCGCGCAGTTCCAGCAGGTCGGGCGCCTGCGCCGGGCCGTCCACGGCATAGGCGTCTTCTTCGGCCAGCTCGCTGGCGACCGAGGCGCGCGCCGCGGCGCCCAGGAAACCGGCGTCCAGGCGCACGCCCTGCGCGTGCCAGTCGCGCCAGGCGGCCAGTACGCGGTCGAAGTCCGCGGCCAGGGCCAGGGCGAAGGTCATCAGCTGCGCCACGGGCCAGTTCAGCACCGCCAGCGTCGTGCGCGCCAGGCCACGCTGCGCGGCGGGCAGGCTGCGGCGCGCCTCGCCCTGCGCGCACAGCGAGATCAGACGGTAACCGACCGCACCCACCGCGCCCGCCACCAGGAACCAGAAAAGCACGCCGAACCAGCGCCACAGCGCGCAGCGGAACACCGCCTCGACCAGGGTCGGCCCTTCGACCACCGGCTCGCCGCCCTCGGGGAACAGCGCGGCGGCGGCGGCGCGGCGCGCCTCGGGCTCGCGCGCCTCGATCACCGCCTCGACGTCGAGGTTCAGGTCGCGCGGGCCCCAGGTGTAGAGCAGGGCCAGCAGCGCGAAGAAAAACGCCGGCAGGCCGTACCAGCGCTCGTCGAACAGGAACTGCACCGCGCCGACCAGCAGCAGCGGCAGGCCGACCGCGACCAGCAGGCCCGCGCGGTTCGGCCAGTCTTCCTTGCCGGTGTGCCGGCCCAGCCAGTGCAGCCAGCCGATG
>CAMLKR010000035.1 GCA_946480565.1 uncultured Arenimonas sp.
TCGATCACCCGGTCGTCGAGCTTGAGCTTGCCTTCATCTGCCAGGATCGACAGCGCGGCGCTGGTGAAGGCCTTGGTGATCGAGGCGATGGCGAACCGCGTATCGGCCGTCACCTGCTCCGGCCTGCCGATTTCGCGCAGGCCATAACCTTCGGCGAAGACCACCTCGCCGTCCTTGACGATCGCCACCGCGATGCCGGGCACGTCGAAGGTCTTGCGCGTGGCTTCGACCACCGGCGCCAGGTCCGGCGGCGTCGCCGACGAGGCGCCGGCGATGAGGAGGAGCGGCAGCGCCAGCAGGCGCGGTCGGCGACGGATCATGCGGAAACTCCGGGCGGGGTCTGTCGCGATTATGCCCAGCGTGGCCCTGGCCCGCATCGCCCATCCGGGGCTCGGCGGGCACGATGATGCGGTGGCAGAGTGGGGCCTGCCCCAACCGCGAGGAGTTCCCGCATGGCCGTCGCCCGCGCCACCATCGTTTCCACCGGCACCAACTACGTGCACGACATCACCACGGCCGGCTTCGCGCTGGTCGCGGACGAACCGGAGCGGGCGGGCGGCACCGGCGCCGGCCCGGCGCCCTACGACTACTACCTGGCCTCGCTGGCGGCCTGCACGGCGATCACCCTGCGCATGTACGCGCAGAAGAAGGGCTGGGAGCTGGGCAGGCTGACCGTGGACCTGGTGCTGCGCAAGGACGAGGCCGGCTGCGCCAGCGTGCAGCGCACCCTGCGCAGCGACGCTTCCCTGGACGAGGCGCAGTGGGCGCGCCTGCTCGAGATCGTTGCCAACACGCCGGTCACCAAGACCATGCGCGACGGTGCCGACATCCAGACCGTGCGCGGCTGAAGCAAGCCGCTCAGTGCGGCGCCAACCGCCAAACCACATTGCCGACGTCATCCGCGACCAGCACTGCGCCGTCACCCGCGACGGCGACGCCGGTCGGCCGTCCGCGCGCCTGGCCATTGACCAGGAAGCCGGTCAGCACCGGCTGCATCGGTCCCGCCGGCCGGCCCGCCGAGAACGGCACGAAAACCACCTGGTAGCCCGCAGGCGGCCGACGGTTCCAGGACCCGTGTTGGCCGACGAAGGCGCCACCGCGATACCGGTGCGGCAGCAGGTCGCCGTCGTAGAAGGCCAGGCCCAGCGAGGCGGTGTGCGAGCCCAGCGCGTAGTCGGGGCGGCGGGCGCGCGCCACCAGTTCGGGTCGCGCCGGGTCGACCCGGGGGTCGACGTGCTGGCCGAAGTAGCTCCAGGGCCAGCCGAAAAATTCGCCGTCGCGCACCGACGTCATGTAGTCGGGAACCAGGTCGTCGCCCAGCTCGTCGCGCTCGTTCACCGCGGTCCAGAGTTCGCCGCTGTCGGGTTGCCAGTCCAGGCCGACCGGATTGCGCAGCCCCGATGCGAATACGCGCCGGCGGCCGGTGACCACGTCCACGGCGAGGATCGCCGCCCGGTCGGCTTCTTCGTCCAGCCCGTGTTCGGCCACGTTGCTGTTGGAACCGACGCCGACGTACAGGGTGCGGCCGTCGGCGCTCGCGAGAAGGCTCTTGGTCCAATGATGGTTGCGCGGGCCGGCGGGAAGAGCCGTCAGCCGGCGGCCGGCGCCCTCGATCCGGGTCGCTCCGGATCGGTAGTCGAAGGCGAGGATGGCGTCGGTGTTGGCGATGTAGAGCACATCGCCCACCAGGGCCATGCCGAAGGGGGAGTGCAGCCGCTCCAGGAACAGGTGCCGCTGCTCAGCACGACCGTCGCCGTCGACGTCACGCAGCAGGCTGATGCGGTCGGCGCTCGGCGTGGCGGCGCCTGCGCGCCTCATGAACAGCGACATGAACCATGCCTTCAGGCCCTTCTGCGCGGGACGTTCGGGCGCGTTGGTCTCCGCCACCAGCACGTCGCCATTGGGAAGCACGTGCAGCCAACGGGGATGGTCGAGCCCGGTCGCGAACGCAGTCACCGACAGCCCAGGTGCGGGCACCGGCGCCTGGCCTCGGCGCCAGCCCACGGCTTCGGCGACCTTCACCTTGGGGATGAGCTGTGGATCGGGCCGCGGCAGCGTCGGGTCGGGGCCCGTGCCGTCGGCGCATGCCGCAGCGGGCGCAGCGACCAGCAGGGCGATTGCGGCGGCGAACCGGACACCGCGGAGAGGGAACGTGATCGAGAACCGGACACCGGGCATCGGACTGCCTCCGGCGGGGTGCTCCGATACTCGCGCCGCCACCGTAAAGATGAGGTCAAGACCCCGTCAGCAGCGCGGTGATGTCCTCGATTCTTTGGAATTCATGTCTCGCACCGGCGGCGCGCAGGATTTCCGGCGCGCCGTATCCCCAGCCGACGGCGCCGAAGGCCACGCGTTCCGCGCGTGCGGCCTCGCCGTCGCTGTCCTGGTCGCCGATGTAGATCGCCTGCTCGGGCCGGAGGCCGGCCTTGCGCAACATGGCGCGGATACGCGGTGGTTTTCCGAACAGCGACATGCCGCAGTCCACGTGCCTGAAACGCCGGAAATTGGTGTCGCCGAGGAGCCGCTCGGCATTGTCCCGGGCGTTGGACGTGATCAGCCCCAGGACCACACCGGCGGCCTCGAGGGTCGCGAGCATCTCGTCCACCCCGGCGAACAGCGGGATCGGTGCCGTGTGGTCGCGCATCATCGCCCGGAAGTCTTGGGCGATGCGCGGCAGCTTCCAGGCTGGCAGGCCACTGTGCCGGATCAGGTCGGACACCGAGCTGCGGCGCAGCGTTTCGACCTCGTGCGGCTGGACGCGGGCGAAGCCGTGTTTGTCGGCCAGCCGGTGCTGGGCCTGCAGGAAGAAGGGGAAACTGTCGGCGAGCGTGCCGTCGAAGTCGAAGATCGCGAGCGAGTAGGTCATGGGCGTCGATGATGGCGCGAACGGCGGACCGCAGCCAGCCCGTCGGCCGGTCGGGAACTTCCGGCCGGCCGTGGCCGCCGCGTCAATCCAGCGGCGGCAGGTCGAACACGAGCACTTCGGCGTCGCGCCCCTGTTCGATGCTGACGCGCGGCTCGTCCTTGAGCTTGAGCGCGTCGCCGCTGGTCAGGCGCTGCCCGTTCACCACCAGCTCGCCGCGCACCAGGTGCACGTAACCCAGGCGGCCCGGTGCCAGCGCCAGTTCGGCGCTTTCGTCGCCGTTGAACAGGCCGGCGTACATGCGCGCGTCCTGGTGGATCGACACCGAACCTTCGGCGCCATCGCCGCTCACCACCAGCCGCAGGCGGCCGCGCTTCTCTTCGTCCGTGAAGGTCTTCTGTGCATACCCCGGCTTCACTCCCATGAACTTCGGGATGATCCAGATCTGCAGGAAGTGCGTGGTGCCGCTGCTGCTGTAGTTGAACTCCGAATGGGTGATGCCGGTGCCGGCGCTCAGGCGCTGCACCTCGCCCGGCACGATGTTCTCGGCATTGCCCATCGAATCCTTGTGGCCCAGCGAGCCCTCGAGCACATAGCTGATGATCTCCATGTCCCGGTGGCTGTGCGTGCCGAAGCCCTGGCCGGCGGCCACGCGGTCTTCGTTGATCACCCGCAGCGGGCCCCAGTGCACGTGCCGGTCGTCGCGGTACTCGGCAAACGAGAAGCTGTGCCACGAATCCAGCCAACCATGGTTGGCATGGCCACGCTCATTGGCGGGACGCAGGGCGATCATCACGCACCGCCTTTCGCGCGGCGCGCGACGACCACTGCATCAACGCTGAACCTGCCGGCGCCCTGCGCGGCCAGCACCAGGAAACCACCGGCGATGGCGATGTTCTTGAAGAAGTTGATGAACTGCATCTGGTCGCCCAGCTGGAAGTGGAACAGGAAGGCGCTGGCGACCGAGAACACGGCCAGGCCGAGCGCGGCCCAGCGGGTCAGCAGGCCGGCGGCGACGGCGAGGCCACCGACGATCTCGGCGAAGATCACCAGTGGCAGCAGGCCGCCGGGAACGCCCATGGCTTCCATGTAACCCTGGGTGCCTTCGTAACCGGCGCCCAGCTTGGCGAAGCCGGACAGCACGAAGATGGCGGACAGGGCGAAACGGCCGACGAGGGTGGAAAGGTTGTTCATGACGGGCTCCTTTGGCAGGCGGACCGGGTCGGCGGAATGCCGTTCCTGCGGGGCGTCTGTCGTGGCGGGAAGTATGGGAGCCAACAAAAACGGCATCAATCCGCGTTCATGTACAACTATCGTTGACCAATTTGCAACAATAAAGCGCCTCGGAGCCGGGCTTCCCGGGAAATCCGCGCCGTTCCGGACGCTCAGCCCTTGAGCCGGCGCTCGAACAGGTCCAGCGCCGCCGTCCAGGCCAGCCTGGCGCCCGCCTCGTCGTAGCGCGGCGTGGTGTCGTTGTTGAAGCCGTGCTGGGTGCCCGGCGGCTGCAGCAGGGTGTAGGTGACGCCGGCCTGCTTCAGCGCCGCTTCGTAGGCCGGCCAGCCGGCATTCACCCGCTCGTCGTTCTGTGCCAGCACCACCAGCAGTTCGGCGCTGATCTTCGGCACGTCCTCCAGCGCCGGGCCGCTGCCGTAGAACGGGGCCGCCGCGGACACCCCGGGCAGGCGCGTGGCCAGGAAGTTGGTGATCGCGCCGCCGTAGCAGAAACCGATCAGGCCGAGCTTGCCGGTGCTTTCCGAATGCGACTGCAGCCACTGGGCCGCGGCGATCATGTCCTCGCGGGTCCTGGCCTGGTCCAGTTCCTGGAACTTCGCCCGCGCGCTGTCCTCGTCGCCCGGATAACCGCCCAGCGGGAACAGCGCGTCCGGCGCGAAGGCCAGATAACCCTCCAGCGCCAGGCGCCGCGTGATGTCCTCGATGTGGGGATTCAGGCCGCGGTTCTCGTGCACCACCAGCACGGCGGGCAAAGGGCCTCCGGCATCGGCGGGTCGCACCAGGTAGCCGCGACCCTCGCCATATCCCTTCGGCGAAGCGAACGTCAGGAACTCGGCCTCAAGCCGCGGATCGGTCGGCGCGACCTGCTGGGCCGCGGCGAAGTTGGGGCTCAGGGCCGCCAGCAGTCCGACCGCGCCGGTGCTGCCGGCAAACGCCGCAGCCCCCTTGAGGAAACCGCGCCGGTCGATCAGCCCGTGCACGTACCGGTCGAACAGGCGCATTACTTCGGGGTGGAAATCGCGGGCGGTCGGACGCGGGCTCATCGGGAATCTCCGGCAGGGGCTGGCCGGGATAATTCCAGAGCAGGCGTATGGACGCGTGAAAGCAGCCTGGCGCGGCCGCTTATTCGGATTCGACGCCCGCCAGTTCAAGGACCCAGGCCGGTGTCGCCGGTTCGCCGGCGAAGAACTCGCGCGGCTTTTTCTCGCCGATCGCCCAGCGGTGCAGCCAGCTCGGGCCCCAGGCGCCCGTGTAGGCGTCGGCGCGGGCGTAGGCCGGGTCCTGCATCGCCTCCTCCAGGCCCACCGTCCGGTAGCCACGGGCCCGGACACCGGCGATCAGGTCCGGGTAGGTGTCGGCATTGATCTCGTTGGCGTGCAGCAGCCAGGTCTGGGGCAGGGCGTAGCCGAGCAGGGCGATCGAAAAACGCTCGTAGTAGTCGACCTTGGCCAGCATGTAGGGCACGTACTGCTTGCGCAGGCGACGCAGCGTGCGCTCGTCGCCGCCGCGGTCGAGCACGTTGCGGTAGGCGCGGGCCCAGATCCAGTCGCTGTTGTCGACCGTCACCGGCGCGATGCGGTAACCGTGCGCGGCCAGGAACCCTGAAAGCGCGGCCTTGTCCTCGAGGCTGCGGCCGGCGCGCAGGTAGGGGTGGCGGAACCATTGCGGCTTCGCGCCGCGACCCGCCAGCAATGGTCGAAGCTGGCGTTCGCCCTTCAGGATGTCGGCCTGGTAGGCGGCCAGCCCGGCCGCGTGCAGGTCGGTGTGGCCGTAGGTGTGGTTGCCCAGTTCCGCGCCGGCGTCGAGCCAGTCCCGAAGCATCTGCAGGCGCGCCGGCGAGGGCTTGCCGTCGACCTCGAGCTTGGCTTCGTTGACGAAGCCGACCACGGGGGCGTCGGCGTCGCGCAGGGCGCGCATCAGCCGCGCGTGGTGTCCGGGCAACGTCGCCGGCGGCGCATGCGGCTGATGGTCGCCCAGGCTGGCCCAGGGCAGGTCGTCGATGGTCACGGCGATGCGGCGGTCCGGTTCGACCGGCACGAGGGCCGCAGCGGGCAGGGCAAGGACCAGCAGCAACAGGCAGAGGAAACAACGCATGGCGATCAGTACCTCGTCGAAAGGGCGATGGCGATGGCCAGCTGGCCGGAGACCAGGCTCAGCACCAGGTCCATCGTCAATATGGCCAGACCGCGCAGCACGCTGGAGGGCCAGGACCGGCGGTAGACGCGGCGCACCGCGAGGATCGCCCACAGGCCCAGCGGCAGCAGGCCCAGCTGGGTGCTTACCGAAAACACCGCGACCTGCAGATGGTCGGGCGACAGCGCGACCACCGGCGCGAGCAGCGAGAACAGGGCGAAGTCCACGGTCGTGTAGTGCAGCGCGAACACCATGTGCTCGCCCGTCGGCCGGCGATTGCCCCAATGCAGCAGCGCCAGCCAGTAGCCCATCGGGATGACGAACAGGAACTTCATCAGCGCGGTCAGCTTGCTCGCCAGTTCCACGGCGGCCGGGTCGCTGTAGACCTCCAGCAGCTGCGGTGGGACCCTGCCGGCCGGCGCCGAGCGCAGCATCTCGGCGTTGACCTGGTAGCCCACGTCCCAGGCCAGCAGGAAATACACGCCGCTGGCGATCAGATACAGGCGCAGCGGTGGCAGGTGCCTCGACCATTCGTGGTCCAGCCAGGCGCGCGTCAGTTTCCCCGGGACCACCAGTCCCCGCAGGCTGCGCCAGAGCCGCGAATCGACATCGCTGACCTCAGCCCAGGCCTCGGCCGTCAGGCGGCGCAGGCTGAAGTCGTCCGGCCGTGGCGCCGGCTGGCCGCAGGCGGCGCAGTACGGGCCGGTGCCGCTGGCGCCGCAGCTGCGGCAAGGTTGCTCGGTCATCGTCGGTCCCCGGGGCGTTGCCGGAAGTCTAGCCGAGGCCCGGCCGGTCACATTTTCGCCCGTCGGCCCGTCTGGTCATTCATCCGGCGTTGGGCAGGTTTCGTCCCAAGGCCCGGAACGGGACCCCCACCGCCCGTATCGTCCATCCGCCGGCAAGGGGTGCCGGCCCACGAACCGCACAAGGATCGCCCAATGTCCCAGCTGGTCAACATCTTCCTGGAGCCGGCCAAGGTTTTCGCCGAGCTCCGCGACAAGCCCACCTTCCTGGTGCCGGCACTGATCGTGACGGTGCTCAGCGCGCTTTCGGCCTGCCTGTACTTCTTCCACGTGGACCCGGAATGGTTCACCAATTACCAGCTGGCCGCGGCCGGCACCGAGATGAGCGCGGCCGAGATCGAGCAGGCCAAGCAGTTCATGCCCGGCGCCCGCACCCTGGGCTACATCTCCGCGGTGACCACGCCGATCATGCTGGCCATCATGTACTCCATCCTCGCGGCCTACTACATGCTGGCCGGCAAGGTCGGCGGGCACCCGGTCTCCTTCCGCCACGGACTGTCGCTGACGGCGTGGTCGGCGATGCCGATGGTCCTGGCCGCCGTGGTCTCCATCGCAGGCACCTACACCAGCAGCAACCAGGTGTCGTTCGAATCGGTGCAGATGCTCAACCTCGACCCACTGCTGGTGCAGCTGCCGATGGACCACGACTGGTCGCGCCTGGCCAAGAGCTTCAGCCTGCTCAGCCTCTGGGTCTGGTTCCTGGGCGCGCTGGGCTGGAAGACCTGGTTCCGCACCGGCTGGGGCACGGCCCTGTTCGTGGTGATGCTGCCCAACCTGGTGATCTACGGCGTCATGGCCCTGTTCGCCCTGTTCTGATCCCCCTACGCCTCCGGAATCGCGCATGAAGCCCAACAAGAAGATCCTCGCCGGCCTGCTGGTGGTCGCCGTCATCGGCCTGCCGCTGCTGATCAAGGCGATGCGCGGCGAGTCCAGCAAGGAAGTGGACATCGTCGCCGTGGCCGAGCAGGAGATCCGGCCGACCATCCTCGCCTCCGGCGTGCTGGCCTACCTCAACGAGGTCAACCTGACCTCGGAGCTGGTGGCCAAGGTGCGCGACATCCTGGTCAAGGAGGGCGACACCGTCGCCCAGGGCCAGCTGCTGCTGACCCTGGATCCGGAGACCTACCGCAACGCGATCGAGCGCGAGGAGGCCAGCCGGCGCCAGAGCGCCATCAGCATCGACCGCCAGCGCCTGGCCCTGGCCCTGGCGGAAAAACGCCTGGCGCGCGGCGCCCAGCTGATCGAGCGCAAGATGATCGGCCAGAGCGAATTCGATGACCTGCGCAATGCCCGCGACCTCGCCAGGGTGGAGCTGCAGAGCAGCGAGGAAGCGCTGCGCCGCGCCGACGCCATCCTCGGCGAGGCCCGCGAGCAGCTGGGCAAGACCGACATCCGGGCGCCGATCGCCGGCACCATCGTCGACCTGCCGATCAAGGTCGGCGAGACCGCGATTCCCTCCACCAACGCCCTGGCCGGCGCCAGCCTGATGAAGATCGCCGACACTTCGGCGATCCAGGCCGAGCTGAAGGTGGACGAGGCCGACATCGCCCGCGTCACGGTCGGCCAGTCGGTGGACGTGTACGCCACCGCCTTCCCGGAAACCGCGCTCAAGGGCAAGGTGCAGCGCATTGCGCTGGCGCCAACGCTCGAGAACCAGGCCCGCACCTACGAGGTGGTGGTGCTGATGGAGGCGCCGGAAGGCATCGCGCTGCGCTCGGGCATGAGCGCCCGCGCCGACATCTTCCTGGGCGATGGCGCCCGGCGCCTGGCGGTGCCGGTGGAGGCCGTTGGCACCGAGGAGAACGAGGAAAAGAAGACCGAACGTTACGTCTGGGTCGACCGCGACGGCAGCGCCCGTCGGGTGGTGGTCGAGGTCGGGCAGTCGGACGACCGCTGGGAAGAGATCACCGCGGGCCTGAAGGCGGGCGACCGCGTGATCACCGGTCCGGCCAAGCTGCTGCGCGGCCTGGTGGACGGTGACCGGGTCAGCGAGCGCAAGGTCGCCAAGGCCGACGCGGACGGCGGCAAGGACGCGGAAGGCGAGGCCGAGACCTGATGATCCGCCTCGCCGGCATCACCAAGCACTACCGGATGGGCGACGAGGAAGTGCGCGCCCTCGACGGCGTCGATCTGCACATCGGCCGGAATGAGTACGTGGCCCTGATCGGCCCTTCCGGCTCGGGCAAGTCCACGCTGATGAACCTGATCGGCTGCCTCGACACGCCGACCTCGGGCACCTATGTGCTCAACGGCCGCGATACCTCGGCGATGGACGACAACGAACTGGCCAAGGTGCGCAACGAGGAGATCGGCTTCGTCTTCCAGAGCTTCCACCTGCTGCCGCGCCTGACCGTGCTCGACAACGTCGCCCAGCCGCTGGTCTACCGCGGTATCCCGCGCGCCGAACGGGTGCGCCTGGCGACGCGGTCGCTGGAGCAAGTCGGCCTGGGCAACCGCCTTTCCCATCGTCCCAACCAGCTCTCGGGCGGCCAGCGCCAGCGCGTGGCGGTGGCCCGCGCCCTGGTCGGCACGCCCTCGATCCTGCTGGCCGACGAACCCACCGGCAATCTCGATTCGCGCACCTCGCTGGAGATCATGGCCCTGTTCGACGAACTGCACCGCAGCGGCCAGACCGTGGTGGTGGTGACCCACGAGCCCGACATCGCGGCGCACTGCCGCCGCACCCTGCGCGTCAGCGACGGGCGCATCGTCGAGGACACGATCAACCCCGAGCGCGAGCGGAGCGTGAGTCCATGACCGCCTACCTCGAAGCCTTCCGCGCCGCCCTCACCAGCCTGCTCGCGCACCGCATGCGCAGCTTCCTGACCACGCTCGGCATCCTGATCGGCACCGCCTCGGTCATCGCCGTGGTGTCGCTGATCCAGGGCTTTTCCGCCTTCGTCACCGAGCAGTTCGCCGACATCGGCGGCAGCACGCTGACCCTGCAGGCGCACACGCCCTTCAACGAAGCGGTGCTCGGCCGCGAGAACTTCCTCACCTTCCAGGACGTCGAGGCGCTGCGGCATCGCGTGCCCGGCATCGGCAAGGTCGTGCCGACGATGGCGGTGCCGGTGCTGGGCATCTCCGTGCGCGGCCGCACCGCCGCCGCCCAGGTGCTGGCGACCTCGTCCGAGTTCACGGCGGTGCAGGGCCTGTATCCGGACCTGGGCCGCTTCCTGGTCGCCAGCGACGACCAGAGCCGGCGCAAGGTGGTGGTGATCGGCCCGAAGGTGCGCGAGGACCTGGAACTGCCGGAAGACCCGGTGGGCCAGTTCATCCGCATCGGCAGCGACTGGTTCAAGGTCGTGGGCGTGATGGAGAAACGCGGCGAGATCTTCGGCCTGAGCCAGGACAACTACGTCGTCATCCCCTTCGACGTGGGCCGGGCGATGACCGGCAGCAGCAACCGGCCGCGCATGTCGATCTCGTTCACCGCCAGCAACCTGGCCGACGTGGACGCGTTGCGTGAGCGGGTGAAGCGCGCGATCCGGCAGTCGCACAAGCTAAAGCCGGGCCAGGACGACGACTTCCGCATCCAGACCGCGGAATCTGCGCTCAAGAGCTTCGAGGAGCTGGCGGCGATGACGACCGCGGTGCTGGGCGGCATCGTGGGCATCTCGCTGCTGGTCGGCGGCATCGGCATCATGAACATCATGCTGGTGTCGGTGACCGAGCGGACGCGCGAGATCGGCATCCTCAAGGCGCTCGGCGCGACCCGGCGCGACATCCTGGTGCAGTTCCTGGCCGAGGCCGGCCTGCTGGCCCTGCTCGGCGGCCTGATCGGCATCGTGCTGGGCTGGCTGACCGGCCTGGGCGTCGCCGCGCTGATCCCGAACTTCCCGCCCGCCTCGGTGCCGCTGTGGGTGGTGGTCGCCGCCGCGGGCTTCTCGGCCCTGGTCGGCGTGGTGTTCGGCATCATGCCCGCGTCCAAGGCGGCCGGTCTGGATCCGATCGAAGCGCTGCGCTACGAATGAGCCGTGCGGGGTCGGGGGGGCTTGACGCCCCAAACGTCAGGCTCATCCGGCCCCGTAACTGACCTTGGTGCCTTCCACCTTGATCCTGCCGGCCTTGCCCAGCTGGTCGAGCAGGGCGGCCACCGCCTGGTCGTCCAGGGCCGGCTTGAACCAGCTGCGCACGCTGGCGCCGAGCGTCTTGAGCGTGCGCGGGCGGTTGGCCTTCATGTTGCCGAGGTTCTCCAGCACCACGGCCAGTCGCGGATCCGGCGGCGGCCGCCGCACGGCTTCGCGCGCCGCGGTGCGTTTCGGCACGGACGGCACCTTCACCGGCGGCACCGCCTTGCCGGCATCGCCGATGGCCGCGCTGCGCCGGCAGGCGATGCCCTTGCCCGCGAGGTGCCTGATGAGCGGGTCGAAGCCGGTGTCGCGCGAGATGATGGTGAAGGTCGCGCCCGGATGCAGGGCCGACAGCCTTCCGATGTAGAAGGCGATATGGAAGTCGAGCGCGTTGCTGCCGTTGCCGGATACCTGGACGTACTTGGCGTCCGGCCCGAAGGCCTGCAGCGACTGCGCCAGCTCCAGCGTGATCTTGGTCTGGCTGGCCCCCAGGAACACCCGGACCTGGTGCTGCCCGCCCTGCAGCGCAGCCAGCGACTTCGGCTGCACGTTCTCGAAATCCACCAGCACGAAATGCGGTTTCATCGCCGTCCCCTTGCCCTGGCCGTGCCGCCCACCTTACCGTTTCGCCGTCGGCACGTCGCCGTCGTCCCCGGAGCCCCGCCATGACCGCCCTGGACGCCGTGCCCTGGCCACCTGCCCTTCGTTCGATGACCCTGGGATTCGCCTGCTCCGGTGCGCTGATCGCGCTGGTCGCGGCCGCCTTCTGGTCGCTGTGGGCGCTGCCCTTCGTCGCCGTCGGCGCGATCATGGCCCTGTCGGCCGGCAGCGTCTGGCGGCACATGGGCAGGCGCCCGATGCTGGCGGTGGAGCAGGGGCGCCTGCTGTGCCGGCTGGAGGCCTCGCGTCCGGGCAAGAGCGCGAAGCTGACCGACGAGGTGGGCTTCGGCATGGAGGACATCGCGTCCGTCGAACGCCAGGTTCACCCCTGGCCGGGGGCAGGCGGTGAGCGGCACTACTACCGGCTGCAGCTGGTGGACGGCAGCGTGCACAAGCTCGTACCCCGGCCGGCCGATCCGGCGACCCGCGCCGCGGCCGCCGCCTTCTTCGAACATCACTTCCGGGGACGCGTGCGCGAAACCCGGCTCGGCTGAGTCAGATCGCCGCGCGCGGCGGGCCGTTGGGTTCGAGCACGATCTTTCCGTCCCGGGCGCCGCTGGCGGCGGCCGCCACCGCCTCCTTGACGTGGTCCAGGGAATAGGTGGCCTGCACCCGGGCCGACAGCCTGCCCTCGGCGATCAGGCCGCCGATCTCGGCGAACACCGCGCGCCGCTGCTCGGGCGCCGCCTTCTTGAACCACTGCGACAGCCAGAAGCCGCGCAGGGTGATGTCGCGGAAAACGAAATAACGCGGCGAGATCATGCAGCGCTCGCCGCTCATCGCGCCGTAGTTCACCAGGGTGCCGCCCTCGGCCAGGCAGCGCGCCAGGTTTTCTGTGGACACGCCGCCGACGCAGTCGATGCCGAGCCTTATCGGCACGTCGCCGACCTTCTCGCGCACCCGCTTGGGCAGGTCCTCGGCGTCCACCACCACGTGTTCGGCGCCGGCCGACATCACCGCCTCGATCGCGGAGGCGCGGCGCACCACGTTGATGGTGTTGATGCCGCGCAGTTTCGCCAGCTGCACCAGGTAGCCGCCGACCGCGGAGTTCGCCGCGTTCTGGATCACCCAGTCACCCGGCTGCAGGTCGACGAAGTCGCGCAGCATCAGCAGTGCCGTCGGCGGGTTCACGGTGAGCATCGAGACCTGCACGGGGTCGACGCCATCCGGCAGGGGCACCAGCGACTTCGCCGGCAGGTCCAGGTGGGTGGTCCATGTGCCGCAGCCGACCGGCAGCAACACCATCGTTCCCGGCGCCAGGCCCTCGACATCGCCAGCCACCTCAAGCACGCGGCCGACGCCCTCGTTGCCACCGACCGCGGGCAGCGGCGGCAGCAGGCCGTATTCGCCTGTGAGGGTGAGCACGTCGGAGGGATTGATCGGCGCGGCCAGCACCGCGACCCGCGCCACGCCGGCGGGCAGCGGCAGCGGCGGCAGTTCGAAGGCCTCCGCGGCGATGACGTCCTGCGGCACGGGGCCGCGCTGGTGGTAACGGGCACGCTTGGGCGTCTGGCTCATGGTCTCAGGCCTTCTCTTGCTTCAACCAGGTGAGGCGCCAGGAGGCGCCGGGTTCGCCCATGGCCTGGGCGAGGGGTTTGAGCGCGGGCTCGATCGTTTTCTCGATCTGCCAGGGCGGGTTGAGCAGCAGCATGCCGCTGCCGTTCATGCGCAGCGGCGAATCGTCGGGCCGCACCAGCAGCTCGATGGCCAGGATCGATTTCGCCGGCAGGGTGGCGAGCTTGCGGAAGAAGGGGTGCAGGCTCGGCCGCTGCTTGATCGGGTACCAGACGGCGTAACAGCCCTGGGGAAAACGCGGCAGGGCGTCGGCCAGCGCGGCCAGGATCAGCGGGTACTCACCCTCCTGGGCCTCGTAGGGCGGGTCGATCAGCACCAGCCCGCGGGCGAAACGGGTGGCGCCGTCCCGGGGCGGCAGCAGGGCCTTGAGCGCCGCGTAACCGTCGCGCTGGTGCACGTGCACCTTCGGGTCGCCGGCCAGCACCGACTTCAGGGCCGCGGCCTCTTCGGGCTGGAGCTCGCAGGCGGCGGCGCGGTCGCTGTCGCGCAGGGCATGGGCGACCAGCAGGGGCGAGCCGGGATAGGAGTCGGGCGCCAGGCTGCGGGTCTCGGCGACCGACTCGAGGTAGCGGGCGAGGGCGGTCGGCGTGCCCGCACCGGCGGCCGGCAGCCGCAGGAATCCGCCCCGGGCCTCGCCGGTGCGGCTGGCCTGGCTGCCGCCCAGGTCGTACTGCCCGCGCCCGGCGTGGCTGTCGAGCACGAAGAAGGGGCCGTCCTTGCGCTTGAGCGCATCGAGCAGGGCGACCAGGACCAGATGCTTGAGCACGTCGGCGTGGTTGCCGGCGTGGAATCCGTGGCGATAGTTCATGCGCCCAGTCTATCGCTCATGGCCCGGGCCGGGGTGGCCTGGCGCCCGGGCTCTGGTATGTTCCGCGGGTTCCCAGGAGATCCCGGATGAAAACCCTGTTCCGATTCACCGGCTGGCTGCTGTTCGCGGTCCTGCTGGCCGCCACCGGCCTCGTGCTGCACACCCTGCATGCGCGCCCCCTGAGCATCGACTGGTTCTTCGAGCGGGTCTTCATCGAGTACGCCGTGGACGACCCGGAGATGCTCAGCTCGCTGCGCATGCTGCCGCCGTGGATGGACTGGTACAGCGACGACCTGACCGACCGATCCCTGGCCCGCGAGCGCGAGATGCAGGCCAAGCTGCGCGAAGACCTGGCCACCCTGCGCGAGTACGACCGAGCCGCGCTGGATCCCGGGCGCCAGCTGTCCTACGACATCCTGGAATATTTCCTGGCGATCCAGCAGGAGGGCGAGAATTTCTCGCTGCACAACTACCCGCTGAACCAGCTGTTCGGCATCCAGAGCAATTTCCCGACCTTCCTGGCCACCCAGCATTCGGTCGGTTCGACCGGCGACGCGGAGAACTACATCGCCCGATTGACCAAGACGCCGGCGATGGTGGACCAGGTGATGGAAGGCCTGCACGCCCGCGAGAAGGCCGGCATCCTGCCGCCGACCTTCGTGGTGGAGAAGGTGCTGGCCGAGATGCGCGCCTTCACCGGCGCGCCGGCGAAGGAAAACATCCTGTACACCTCCTTCGTCGAGAAGCTCGACAAGCTGCCGGCCGGCACCCTGGCCGAGGGCGAGCGCGAGTCGCTGCTGGGCCAGGTCGAGACCGCGATCACCGGCCAGGTCTACCCGGCCTACGGCCAGTTCATCGCCTATTACGACACCCTCCTGCCCAAGACCACCGGCAACCACGGCGTCTGGAACCTGCCCGACGGCGCCGCCTTCTACGCGTGGTCGGCGCGCCAGCACACCAGCACCGACATGACGCCGGCGCAGATCCACCAGCTGGGCCTGGACGAGGTCGCCCGCATCGAGGCCGAGATGAACGCCATCCTGGTCGCCGAGGGCCTGGAGGAGGGCAGTGTCGGCGAACGCGTGCAGGTGATCGCGCAGCGCCCCGACCAGCTCTATCCCGACACCGACGAAGGCCGCGCCGCGATCATCGCCGACTTCACGCGGATCATCGAAGAGATCGACGCGGGCCTGGACGACACCTTCAACGTGCGGCCCAAGCAGGGCGTGAAGGTCGAGCGCGTGCCCGAGTTCCGGGAAAAGACCGCGCCAGGCGCCTACTACAACCCGCCGGCCTTCGACGGGTCGCGGCCGGGCGTGTTCTACATCAATCTGCGCAACACGGCCGAGGTGGCGAAGTTCGGCATGCGCACCCTGGCCTACCACGAGGCCATCCCGGGCCACCACTTCCAGACCACGATCCAGCAGGAGCTGACAGGGGTCCCGACGTTCCGGAAGATCCTGCCGTTCACGGCGTTCTCGGAAGGCTGGGCGCTGTACACCGAGCGCCTGGCCTGGGAAATCGGTTTCCAGCAGCAGCCGCTGGACAACCTGGGCCGGCTGCAGGCCGAGATGTTCCGCGCCGTGCGCCTGGTGGTGGACACCGGCCTGCACGACAAACGCTGGACCCGCGAACAGGCGATCGCCTACATGACCGAGAAGACCGGCATGCCGCAGACCGACGTGGTGGCCGAGATCGAACGTTACCTGGTGATGCCCGGCCAGGCCCTGGCCTACAAGGTCGGGATGAACCGGATCCTGGAGCTGCGCGAAAAGGCGAAAGCCTCGCTGGGTCCGAAGTTCGACCTCAAGGCCTTCCACGACCTGGTGCTGACCGGCGGCGACCTGCCGCTGGCGCTGCTCGAGCGCCGCGTCGATGCCTGGATCGGGGAGCAGGCGGGCAAGTGACCGCGCCGCTCGCGGTGCGCCGCGTGCCGGGGCCCGGGATCGGGCCCTGGCTGGACGCGGTGGCGCGGCTGCGCATCGCCGTGTTCCGGGATTGGCCTTATCTCTATGCCGGCGATTTCGGCTATGAGCAGGACTATCTGCGGGCCTATGCACGTTCGCGCGACAGCGTGTTCGTATTGGCCTTCGACGGCGACCGGGTGGTCGGTGCGTCCACCGGGCTGCCGTTGGCCGACGACACGGTCGAGTTCCAGCGTCCGTTCCTCGACGCCGGCCGGCGGGTCGACGATGTCTTCTATTTCGGCGAGTCGGTGCTGTTGCCCGACTATCGCGGCAGGGGGCTGGGCCATCGTTTCTTCGACGAGCGCGAGGCGCATGCACGTTCGCTCGGTCGGTTCGGGTGGACCGGATTCTGCGCGGTCGACCGCGATCCGTCCGATCCGCGCCGGCCGCCGGCTCATCGCGGCAACGAGCCCTTCTGGACCAAGCGCGGCTATGTCCGCCAGCCCGGCCTGACGGTGCGGCTGGCCTGGCAGGAAATCGGCGAATCCGCACCCTCCGAAAATCCGCTCACGTTCTGGCTGCGCCCGCTGTCCTAGCCGGCCTGCTTCGCGATCAGGTTTCATCTCGTTCTTCGTGCCGGGCTCGTTCCTGGCGATAGGCCGCCGTACGTGAGGTTTTTTTCTGCGGCTTCGAAAACGTCCATGTTTTCGAAGCCGCAGAAAAAAACCTCACGCACGACGACCTCCGGACCGTCTGGGCCGGGTTGTCGAACTTGGGAAGCTCGCGAGGAGTTAGAGCCGCGAGCTTTCGTGCCTTATGGGGCACGCGCTTGTCCCCTCGACTCGCGAAGACGAGTCGTGGCGACGACGTAGACAAGGGGGTATGGCTGAAGTGGAGGGCAGGATGCCCGCAACGGCCGGTCGTAAGCTGGTCATGGATGACGCTCGCGCGCGACCGGGCAGCCATACCCCCTTGTCTGCGGCGGCGCACACCGGATCAACCGACCACGAGCAAGGGACGTACTTGCGCCAAAGGCGCAAGCACTAGAAATAGGTGACGCCGGGAACGAGCCAGAGCGACAGCGAGGCCAGCGCGCAGCCGATGCCGGTGGCGGCGAGCACGTCGGAGGGGTAGTGCAGGCCCAGCACCACCCGCGAGACCGCCACCGAGGCCGTGAATGGAACCAGCGCCCAGGCCAGCACCGGATAGTGCGCCAGCGCCACCACCGTGAACGACACCGCATGC
>CAMLKR010000036.1 GCA_946480565.1 uncultured Arenimonas sp.
GCGGCCGGTGCGGCCGATGCGGTGCACGTAGTCTTCCGCGACCATCGGCAGGTCGAAGTTGATGACCATCGGCAGCAGCGGGATGTCGAGGCCGCGCGCGGCGACGTCGGTGGCGACCAGCACCCGGGCCTTGCCGGACTTGAAGTCCTTCAGCGCCTTCAGGCGCTGGGCCTGGCTCTTGTTGCCGTGGATGGCGACCGAGTTGATGCCGGCCTTGTCCAGCTGCTCCGACAGGCGGTTGCAGCCGTGCTTGGTGCGGCCGAACACCAGCACCTGGTCCTCGTAGCGCTTGGACAGGATCTCGAGCAGCAGGTCGCGCTTGCGGCTCGCGTCCACCGGATGCACGATGTGGGTGACGTTGGTGGCCACCGCGTTGCGCACCGAGACCTGCACTTCCTTCGGGTCGCGCAGGAACTCCATCGCCAGCTTCTTGATCGCGTCCTCGAAGGTCGCCGAGAACAGCAGGGTCTGGCGGCGCGACGGGATCTTGGCCATCACGCGCTTGATCGCGGGCAGGAAGCCCATGTCGAGCATGCGGTCGGCTTCGTCCAGCACCAGGATCTCGACGTGCGAGAGGTCGACGCTGCGGCGCTCGAGATGGTCGAGCAGGCGGCCCGGCGTGGCCACCAGGATGTCGACGCCGCGGCGCAGCGCGTCGATCTGCGGCTGCATGCCGGCGCCGCCGTAGATGGTGGTGGCGTTCAGGCGCAGGTGCTTGCCGTAGGCGCGCAGGCTGTCGAACACCTGCACGGCCAGCTCGCGGGTCGGCACCAGCACCAGGGCGCGCGGTTTGCGCGGGCCGTGCATCGGGCCGGCCTGGGCCAGGCGGTGCAGCAGGGGCAGCGAGAACGCGGCGGTCTTGCCGGTGCCGGTCTGGGCGCCGCCCATCAGGTCGTGGCCGGCCATGACCAGCGGGATCGCCTCGGCCTGGATCGGGGTGGGGTTGGCGTAGCCGAGTTCGGCGAGCGCACGGTTGATCTCGGGCGCGAGCCCAAGGGTTTCAAAAGACATGGTTGTACTCCGTTGCGTAACCCGGAGCGTTCCCTGAAACCGCGCTGCGAGCTGGTGAAGCTGGTTTTACGGCAGGGACCAAGGCGGTCCTGACGGGTTTGCGCAGCGAAAGGCGTGCGGAGTGGGGCCAGACGCAGGGCGAGCGACGCTCGAAGCCTGGGTGGCGGGCATACCGGGGGAAAACGGTCAGCCGTGCAGCAAACGCCGCGAACTGTACGCGAAACCGGCTCCGGCGGCCAGTGAGCGCCGCCGGAGGGGTGAATGGCCCGTTCAGGCTGTCGTAGGATGGGCGCGTGAAGATCACCTTCGAACTCGAGCCCGGCGACATCGATCGTTTCCACGAGGCCCTGGCCCGCGCCGAGCGCCGGGTGGCCTGCGCGGACGACTGCGACATCGTCGCGGCGGCCCGCCACGGCCTGGAAACCTTGCCCATCGCCAGCGCGCCCGGCTACATCCGCCGGCGCATCCTCGAGGTGCAGCGCCTGATCGACATGCTCGAGGACGAGGCCTGGGCCCTGCCGCAGGTCGAACGCGCCGAGGTGCTGCGGCTGCTGGCCTACTTCAGCGACCCGGAGGACCTGATCCCGGACGACGTCGCGGTGATCGGCCTGCTCGACGACGCGATCATGCTCGAGCTGCTGCTGCGCCGGATCCGCCACGTGGTCGGCGCCTACACCGAATTCTGCGCCCTGCGCGCCGCGTTGCCAGATGCCGCCGACGTCGAGGCGCGCATCGCCCAGGCGCGCGACCTGGCCCGCCGGCGCGAGCGCCTGCATGCGCGCATGCGCCGCCGCGCCGTGCGCGACGCGGTGGCCGGTGCCGCCGGCGTGCAGCCCGCGGATTGCTGAAGGAACCATCAGGCCGCGTCGCGGCAAGGAGCCGGTGCATGAGCGGTGAACAGCGTGAACTGACCTTCCGGTTCCTGGCCGAGCCGACCGACGTCAACTACGGCGGCAAGGTCCACGGCGGCGTGGTGATGAAATGGATCGACCAGGTCGGCTACGCCGCGGCGGTCGGCTGGAGCGGCCGCTACAGCGTCACCGTCGCCGTCGGCGGCATCCGCTTCGTGTCGCCCATCCGGACTTCGGACCTGGTCACGGTCACCGCCAAGCTGGTCTACACCGGCACCTCGAGCATGCATTTCGCCGTGGACGTGCGCGCGCGCGATCCGATGCAGGAAAGCGGCGACCGGCTCTGCACGCACTGCGTCATCGTGTTCGTGGCGCTGGACGCCGTCGAGGGCAAGCCCACCGCCGTGCCGGCCTGGAAGCCGGTGGACGAGGACGATCGCCGCCTCGCCGACTATGCGACCAAGGTGATGGCCCTGAGCAAGGACATCGAACAGGCCGTGGCCAGCCTGCGCCCGGGATGAGCCTGCACCTGCGCGTCCGCCGCTGGTTCTGGCTGCTGCTGGCCTACGCCTGCCTGGCGCTGGGCGTGATCGGCATTTTCCTGCCGGGGCTGCCGACCACGCCCTTCGTGCTGCTGGCGGCCTATGCCGCCGCGCGGGGGTCCAAGCGCCTGCACGCCTGGCTGCTGGCGCACCGGGTGTTCGGGCCGATGATCCGCGACTGGGAGGCCAGCGGCGCGGTCAGCCGCCGGGCCAAATACTGGGCGATCGGCACGATGGCCCTCTGCGCCGCGGTCTTCTTCCTGACCGCGCCGAAATGGTGGATGGCCGCCACCGGCACCGGGATCATGGCCATCGTCGGCACCTGGCTGTGGCTGCGGCCGGAGCCGTCGAGGGCCTAGTCGAGCACCCGGCGCGCGCCGGTGTACTGGCGCACCCAGTAGGGATTGTCGAGCCGGTCCAGGCGCACGGTGCCGCCGGTGCTTGGCGCGTGCACGAAGCGGCCTTCGCCGACGTAGATGCCGACGTGGAAGGTCGGCTTGCCGAACAGCACCAGGTCGCCGGGGGCCAGGCGGTCGCGCGGCGGCACGTCGGCGTCGAACTTCGCGATCTCGCGGGTGGTGCGCGGCAGGTAGAGCCTCGCCGCGTCCAGGAACACGTAGCCGACCAGGCCGCTGCAGTCGAAGCCGCCCTCGGGCGTGTTGCCGCCCCAGCGGTAGGGCGTGCCGACCAGGCCCAGGGCGCGCATCAGCACGTCGTTGGCGCGCAGGGGGTCGTCCGGCATCACGTCCACCACGCGCAGGGCCGGCGCGGCGGGGGCGCCGCCCTTGCGGGGTTCGGGTCCGGAGCCGCAGGCCGCCAGCATCAGCGCCAGCAGCAGGGGAAGCGGGGCCGCGGCCCGGGGAACTGGCGCCGGGCGGGAGGTGCCGGGATAATGCGCGCTCGCTGTCACGGGCCGAGTGTGCCCCATCCCGCCGGTCGCGTCACCGGCCCCTCCACGGAATCCCCATGAAGATCGAGAAGAACCGCGTCGTCCGTTTCCACTACACCGTGTCCGAGCCCGGCCAGCCGCCGGTGGAAACCTCGAAGGACCGCGAGCCGCTGGCCATCCTGGTCGGCCACAACGCCATCATCCCCGGCCTGGAGGCGGCGATGCTCGACCGCGCCGCCGGCGACAGCTTCGAGGTCACGGTGGAGCCCGACCAGGCCTATGGCCCGCGTCGCGAGGGATTCACGCAGCGGGTGCCGAAGAAGCACTTCCGCGAGGCGCGCCTGCGCCCGGGGCAGGAGGTGATGCTCAATACGTCGATGGGTCCGCGCCCGGTGACGGTGACCAAGGTCGGCGCCACGGTGGTGGACGTGGACCTGAACCATCCGATGGCCGGCAAGGTGCTGCAGTTCCAGGTCGAGATCGTCGACGTGCGCGAGGCCGAGCCGGTCGAAATCGAGCACGGCCACGTGCACGGCGAGGGCGGCGCGCAGCACTGACCTGCGCTTGTTCCTTGTCCGCTTGGAAAAGCCCGCTTCGGCGGGCTTTTTCGTGCTCGCGGTTTCTGGGTCTGGCGCCGATGTCACCGGCGCCAGACCAAACAGAACCGAGCGCCCTGCTTGCGGCCACGCAAGCCAGGGCTGATGATCGAGGCGTCCCGCAGAAGAGATCGCCATGGCCGAGACGCAGCCTTTCGCCCCCGTGGCGGCGCACGAGCGCATCGCCGCGATGGACGTGCTGCGCGGCTTCGCCCTGCTGGGCATCCTGCTGATGAACATCGAGGCCATGGTCGGCCCCCTGCTGATCGCCCAGACCGGCGTCGACCCCCGCCTGTCCGGCGCCGACCGCATCGCCGACGTCTTCGTCTACCTGTTCGTGCAGGGCAAGTTCTATCCCCTGTTCTCCCTGCTGTTCGGCATGGGCTTCGCCGTGATGCTGGCGCGGGCCGACGCCGCCGAACGGCCCTTCTTCATGACCTACCTTTGCCGCGTCCTGGCCCTGCTGGCGATCGGCCTGGTGCATGCGGTGTTCGTCTGGTCGGGGGACATCCTGGTCGCCTACGCCCTGGTCGCGTTCGTGCTGCTGCTGTTCTTCCGCGGCACGCCCGCGCCCTACCTGGCGGCCGGCGGCATCGCGCTGATCCTGTTCGCCGAATTCCTGCTGGTGGCGCTGGGCGCGCTGGGATCGCTGGCGCTCGCCGCGGCCGGCACCAGCGCCGAGATGCAGCAGGCCCTGGCCGAACAGCGCGAGGACATCGCCGCGGCCATCGAGGCGCAGCGCCTGGCCGGCGGCGCCAGCACCTGGGCCGAGGCCATTCCCCAGCGCCTGCACGACCTGTCCCAGAACCTGGCCGCGCTGGTGCTCTGGGGCTGGCAGATCCTGGGCCTGTTCCTGCTGGGCGCCTGGTTCGTGCGCAGCGGCGCCATCGCCCGGCCCGCGGACTTCCCGGGCTTCTACGCGCGGCTGCGCGGGGTGGCGCTGCCGGTGGGGTTCGCGATGGTGCTGATGTCCTTCCTGCTGGAGCCCACCTTCGACCTCGTCAGCCTCAGCCTGCGTTCGGCCTTCGCCCTGAGCCTGTTCAACGTCGGCGGCACCCTGATGGCCCTGGGCTACCTGGCCTGGATCGTGCGGGGGCTGCAGGGCGGTCCGCTGTCGTCGGCGCTCCGCGCGCTGGCGCCGGCCGGGCGCATGGCGCTGAGCAACTACCTGCTGCAGTCGCTGGTCTGCACCTGGATCTTCTCGGGCTACGGCCTGGGCTATTACGAACGGCTTCCCCGCGCCTGGCAGATTCCGTTCGTCATCGGGTTCTTCATCCTGCAGGTGCTGCTGAGCCAGGCCTGGCTGTCGCGCTTCCGGATGGGGCCGATGGAGTGGCTGTGGCGTGCCGCGACCTACCTGCGCCTGCCGCCGATGCGGCGTTGACAGACGGCCCGGCCGCCGCGGCTAGAATGCCGGCATGAACGAAGGCGATGCGGATGTCCTGATCCTGGGCGGTGGCGTGATCGGCCTGGCCTGCGCCTACTACCTGCTGGCCGAGGGCCGGTCGGTGCGGGTGCTGGAGCGGGGCACGGTCGGCGGCGGGGCTTCCTGGGGCAACTGCGGCACGCTCACGCCCAGCCATTCCCCGCCGCTGGCGGCGCCGGGCATGGTCCTGCAGGCCCTGCGCTGGATGCTCAGCCCTTCGGCGCCGCTTTACGTGAAGCCGCGCTGGGATCCGCCGCTGATGCGCTGGCTGCTGGCCGTGGCCGGCCGCTGCAATGCCCGCGACTGGCGCGCCAGCGGCCTGGCCAAGGGCGCGCTGCTGCGCTACTCGCGCGCGCTGGTCGAGGACCTGGTGTCCGGGCAGTACCTGGACTGCGGCTTCGAGGCGGGCGGTTTCCACTATGTGTTCCGCAGCGAACGAGCCCTGCACCGGCAGCAGCGCGACCTGCCTCTGTTGGCCGAACTGGGCATCGAGGCCCAGGTCCTCGACGGCGTCGCGCTCGCGGCCGAGGAACCGGCGCTGAAGCCCGGCATGGCCGGTGCGCTGTTCTTCCCCGGAGACGCCCAGCTGCGCCCCGACCGCTACACCGCCGAACTGGCACGCATCGTGCGCGCCGCCGGCGGCGTGATCGAGGAGGGCGTGCGCGTCACTGGCCTGGAGCGCGGCCGCCACGGCATCGACGCGGTGCAGACCAGCGAAGGCCGGCGCCGGGCGGCCCGGGTTCTGGTGGCGATGGGCGCCTGGTCCCCGGAGTTCGAGCGCATGATGCGCATGCCCGTCCCCGTCCAGCCGGGCAAGGGATATTCGATCACCTACGACCGGCCGGCACGCACGCCGCGGCGGCCGCTGGTGCTCAAGGAGCGCAGCGTCTGCGTGACCACCTGGGACGATGGTTACCGCCTGGGCAGCACGATGGAGTTCAGCGGCTACGACGAGCGCCTCAACCGCACCCGACTGGATGCGCTGGAGCGCGGCGCGGCCGAGTACCTGCACGATCCGGTCGGCCCCGCGAAACGCCAGGAGTGGTGCGGCTGGCGGCCGATGACGCCCGACGACCTGCCGCTGCTGGGGCGCGTGCCCGGTCACAACAACCTCTGGCTCGCCACCGGGCACGGCATGATGGGCATGGGCATGAGCGCCGGCACCGGCCGCCTCATGGCCGACCTGATGCTGGGCCGCGAACCCGCGATCGATCCCGCGCCTTACGCGCCGGCGCGCTTCGCCCGCTAGACTGCCGGCATGGACGTCTGCACCCTGCACCGCGGCACCGCGCCGCTGCTTATCAGCCTGCCGCACGACGGCATCGCGCTGCCCGAGGACATCGCCGGACGGCTGACGCCGGAGGCGCGCGCGGTGCCGGACACCGACTGGTTCGTCAGCCGGCTCTACGACTTCGCGCGCGGCCTCGGGGCATCGCTGCTGGTGCCGACCTATTCCCGCTATGTGGTCGACCTCAACCGCCCGCCGGACGACGTGTCGCTGTACCCGGGGCAGAACACGACCGGCCTCTGCCCCGCGGTGCGCTTCAGCGGCGACCCGGTCTACCTGCCGGGGCAGGAGCCCTCCGCCGACGAGGTCGCCGCGCGGGTCGAGCGCTACTGGCGGCCGTACCACGACACGCTGGTGCAGGAGCTGGCGCGCCTGAAGGCCGAACACGGCCGGGTGCTGCTGTGGGAAGGCCACTCGATCCGCAGCGTGGTCCCCTTCCTGTTCGAAGGCCGGCTGCCCGACTTCAACCTGGGCACCGCGGGCGGCGCCAGCTGCGATCGGGCGCTGCAGGCGCGGCTGGAGTCGGTGCTGTCGGCGCAACACGACTACACCTGGACAGCGAACGGCCGCTTCAAGGGTGGCTACATCACGCGCCGCTATGGCCAGCCGTCGGAGGGCGTGGACGCGGTGCAGCTCGAACTCGCCCAGTCCACCTACATGGACGAATCCGCCGGCCGCTACGACCGTGCACGCGCTACGGCGCTGCAGGCGGTGCTGGCCAGTTTGCTGGCCGCGGCGCGCGGCTGAAACCCGGCGCCAAACGCCTCAGCGCAGGGTGGGGGCCGCCCCGGCGGCATGGGTGGCCGGATGGCGGGGGTCGCGGAAGCAGACCGCCAGGCGCGGCCGCACCTGGCGCGGCACGTTGCAGCCGGATTCGCGGGCCGCGCGGCCGTTGAAGCCCTGCAGGCCGATCGTCGCCTGGCCGCCGCGGCTGTCGTCCACCGACGCGTACTGCAGGGCAATCTCGTGGCTGCCGTGGTAGAGCACGGCCTGCGCGTGCAGCGGCTGGCTGCTGCGCAGCGGACCGGCGCGTTCGAAGCCGCTCCATTCCACCACCGTGCAGGCTTCCGGGGCTCCCATCGCGCTGGTGCGCGGGCAGTGGTCGAACCAGGCCTGCTTGACCACGCCGCCGGCCTGGGGCCGGAGGTCGTCGTGGTACAGGTAGATCCGGTCCTGGCTGGCCGCCGGGTTGTCGGCCTGCGCCGGCAGGCCGCAGTCGTTGCTGAAGTCGGTGCCGTCCTCGCGTTCGACGCCTTCGGCGAACGCCAGGTAGCCGTTGTCCGAGACCACCAGGGACGTGGCCGGTTCCTGGTAGAACTCGAAGGGCGCAGCCAGCACCAGCGCCGCGGCGCGGTCGTCGCGGGCGGCGTCGGCGCGGGCCGGCGCCATCGGCATCGTCGTCCCGGCCGGGCCGAGGTCGATGAAGTCGTAGCGGCAGGCCGGATCGCCGGCGCTGTCGGACAGCGCGTAGCCGTAAAGATGGGCGTTGGCGCGCTCGCGCGCCTGCAGCCCGACCGCCAGCGCGGCGGCCGCGACCAGGCTGGCGAGCTTGAGCACGAGGCTGGCGCGGTCGTGGTTCATCGCGGCCTCCGGGCGCCGATGTCGACCCGCTGCTGTTCGCGCACCCGGACCTCGATGCTGCGCTTGTCGGCTTCCTCGTCCAGCGACCAGGGCAGGGGCAGGTTGTCGGGCAGCACGGTCAGCACGTGGTTGCCCACCGCCACCCGCGGGAATTCGAAATTGCCCTGGCTGTCGGTGCGCACCGAATAGCGGCCGTCCAGCACCACGGTGACGTTCGCCGCCGGCAGCTCCGACGCGGCGCGTTCGCCGTCGCCGTTGTCGTCCAGGAAGACGCTGCCGGTGATGCCGCCCACCGCGCTGCCGGGCGTGCCGCCGAGCACGGCGCTGGGCGTGCCGGCGCGGCGTTCATAGCGCAGGCTCAGGAAGACCGAGCGGTCGCGCGGCAGGTCGTAGTAGGTGTCGGGCGCCAGCGGGTCGAGGATGAAGGGCGATCGACGCGAACCGCGGTTCTCGTAGACGCTGCCGATCAGCCACCAGCGGGTGGCGATGCGCCAGGTCAGGTTGAGGTTGAGGTCGGTGCCGCGGAAGGCCTCGGGGCCGCTGCCGCGGCTGTAGCGCGCGCTGCCGTCCAGGCTGAGCCGGTCGGTCAGGTTCACGCCGCCGAACGCGGAAAGCGACGTGGTCTTGGTGGCCGGCTCGCCGTCGAAGGACAGCGAGCCATGCGTCAGCGAGAACGACAGGCGCGTGCCCTGCTTCATCGGCAGGGCATGGTCGAGCTTGAGTTCCCAGCTGTCGCCGCCGCCGGTGCCGCCGTCCAGGTGGTCGTACTGCAGGCGCGACTGGCCCCAGCGGTGGCTGCGGTCGAGGAAGAGCTGGGTGCTGTAGGCGGTGGAGAACTGCGAGTCGCGCACGTTCAGGCCGCCGCCGAAGCCGGTGAGCGTGCTGGCCTGGTAGCGCGCGTAGACGTTGCCGTAGCTGCCCTCGAAGCTGTTGCCCGACACCGAGTCGATGCGGTCCAGGCCCGCGTTCCAGGACCAGCGCGCGTGCTGGTAGGCGATGCGGTAGTAGGCGCCCTGGGCGTCGTTGGCGATCGGCAGCGCGCCCCAGGCCAGGCCGGGTTCGAGCCGGAACAGGCCGTAACGGTGGCTGTAGCGGCCGCGGTCGGCGCGGCCGTCGGCCCAGGCGCCGAACGCCTGCCCCAGGTCGCCGTCACTGGACTGCAGGGTCAGCGTGACGCTGTCGTTGGCGTCCTTCCAGCCGGTGGCGGCCAGCAGCGCCCGGGTTTCGCTTTCTTCGACCAGCAGGCCGCCGTCGTCGTCGGGGATCAGGCGGCCGTCGGTCGCCAGCGCGGCGGCGGCGCCGGTCCAGCCCGGCGCCCACTGCCACTGCGAGGCGAAGGAGGCGACGTCGCCATCGGCCAGGTCGAAGCCGACGACGCGGGCGCCGTCGAAGCTGCCGCCGCGGCCGTAGGAGGCCTGCAGTTGCAGGTTCTTTTCGGTCTGCAGCCACTCGGTGCCGACGCCGGCGAAGGTGACGCTGGGCAGGATGAAGCGGTACTGCTCGCGCAGCAGGCCCGGCAGGCTGGTGTTGAGCACGCCCAGGCCGTTGTTGCCGCGCCAGCCGCCGTCAAGGTACAGGCCGCGCTGCCACAGGGTGGCGGTGCCACCCCAGGGTTCGGCCTGGTCGCGGCTGCGGTCGGAGCGCAGCAGGGTCGCGTCCAGCGAGAAGCTGCCCAGGGCGGCGGTTTCCCAGAACCCGGCGACCGACAGGCCCTGCTCCTGGAAGGTTTCGTCGCCGCGGTCGGTGCGGCTGGCCAGCAGTTCGACGCTGAGCGACCGGGGCAGGCCCCCGGCGTCGACGATCTCGTCTTCTTCCGGCGGCAGCGGCTCCAGCGCTTCGGCGGAGATGATCCGGTCCCGATAGGGTTCCGGCGCCGTCGCGTCCTGGGCGGCGCGCGCGGGCGCCCCGGCCAGCGCCAATGCGGCACCCACGGCAAGTGCCAGCGCGTGGAGGCGGAAGGGCGGGTTCATTTGCCCGCTTGGTCGTCGAGTTCGAGGCGCAGCGGCGGGGACTCGAGCGTACCCTTCAGGCGCAGCGGGAAGTTCAGCTTGGGCTCGGGCGCGTTCGGGCCCTCGCCGATCGGGATCAGGGCGATGTCGCGGGTCGTGCCCGGCAGGATCGGATCGGACGCGGGCGTCATCGTGACCTTGGCGCCGTTGGCGTCGATCGCCTCGAGGAAACCGGCCAGGCGGGCATGGGCGTTGCCGGTGTTGCGGATGCTGACCAGGGGCAGGTCGCGGCCCTGCACGGCTTCAACCCGCGTCCCGAGGTAGCTGAGCACCGGCGCGCCCTTGCCGATGGTCAGGTAGACGATGATGCCAATGCGGCCGGTCACCTGCAGGCTTCCGTCGGCCTGCCGCTGCGGTTCGCCTTCGATCATGATCGCGAAGCGGCACTGGCCGTCGGCGGCGTCGGCCGGCACCGCGACTTCGAAGCGGTAGCGGCGGCGGCCATTGGGCGCGACCTGGATCTCGGGCGCCTCGATGCCGACCCAGGGCCGGCAGCTGCCGGGCGCCAGCGCGTCGGAGAATTGCACCGAGCCATCCGGCGCCAGCTGCCAGTCGGCGGTCTTGAGCAGAAAGCGCGCGCTGCGGGTCGAGCCGTTGGTGATCTCGAGGACGTTGCGGAAGGTCGTGCCGGGCTGTGCCGTTTCCTCGAAGCGCGGCGGTGCCACCTGGGCTTCGAATCCCTGGGCCAGCGCAGCGTCGGCGATCAGCAGGCTCAGGCCGGCGGCCAGCAGGTGCAGGAAACGGGACATCAGGGCGACTCCAGCTCGATCTCGAAGGTGAAGCTGAGCTGCGACTGCTGCGGCAGATGGTTTCCATCCGCCTGCAGGGTCACCAGCAGGGTGTCCTCGAGCCGGTCGGCCGTGATCGGGCCCTGGTAGACCAGGCTGCGCTCACCGTCGCGCAGCTGGCCGGGCAGCAGCACGCCGCGGGTGGTCCATTGCACGAACAGCGGGCCGGTCGCCTGCGGGCCGAGCTTCTTGTAGATGCGCCCGCTGCGGCCGCGCCAGGGCGACACGTCCAGGCGCACCAGCACCGTCATCCGGCCGGTCATGGTCGATGGCTGGCCCGGACGGGGCAGCACCGAATCCCACTTCATGCGCACGTTGCCGCCCAGCACCTGGGTGCCGGTGTCGTCGACCGGCAGCGCCTGCGCGGCGGCCAGCGGGCTCGCGCAGCAGGCGGCGATCAGCAGGGCGGCGGCAAGAAGGCGGTTCATGGCGCGGTGATGGTGTAGGTGACGGTATTGGTGTAGTTGCCGGCACCGACCAGCTGGTCGTTCCCGTAGCGGAACCGGTAGCAGCTCTCGTTCCACTGGTTGCGCACGAAGCTGGCGACCGTCTGGCCGCTGCTGGTGAAGCTGCCGGAGGCGAAGGGCTGGCCGCCGTTGTCGCCATTGCCGCTGGACGTCCAGCTGATCTGCGACATCGGGATGGTGTCGCCGCTGGCGTTCGTCAGGTTCGGGGCGTAGGTGGCGATCACCGTGGCGGTATTGTTGGGGCCGCCGCCGCCGTTGCCGTTGCTCGGGTGGCGGAAGAACGCCCCGATGTAGATCTCGCCCGGATCGCAGAACGCGAAGCCGTCCAGCTGGCTGACGGTGTTGCCGTCGCCGGTCATGGTCTGGTCGACGCCGTTGCCGACCGCCGCGGCCGGGACCGTGACGGCGACGTTGTTGACCGTGGTGTTGTTGGTCGGCTGGCCGCCGCCGTTGTAGGTGCCGCCGCCGGACATGCCGCCGGTGCCCACCCGCAGGTAGACCATGCGGGTACCGCCATTGATGCCGACGGTGTAGGCGTCGACGCTGGCCGGGAAAAGCGCCGAGGCCAGCAGGAGCAGCCCCCCCGCGGTTTTCCAAGCAAGCGTCATGGTGTTCTCCGGGAAACCGGGAGCCGACGGCTGGCGCCGGCTCCCGTCGAACGATCGCGTGAGCGTTTCCGTGCCGCGTTACGGCATGGTCGCGGTGTACTGCACCTGGCCGTTGTACTGGCCGGCGCCGGCGATCGTGTTGTTCTCGTAGCTGTAGGCCCAGGTGGCCAGGCGGTCGGTGCCGCGGGCGCCGACGTTCGGGGCGATCGCCACCGGGGCGCTGACGCCGTTCTCGACCAGGGTCGGGGCGGCGATGGAACCGGTCGCCACCGTGGTGGTGATCTCGGAGAAGGGGATGGTCTCGCCGCTGGCCAGGTCGGTCAGCGAAGTGCCGGTGGTGTTGGCGGTCAGGCTGATGGTGCCGCCGTTGCCACGCAGGGCCACGTCCACGGCCAGGCCACCGGTGCGGGCGACGGCATTGCCGTCACCGACGTTGGCGGCGGCCACGTCGAACACGACCTGCTCGATGCCGGCGCCGGCCGGGCCGACGCGGAAGCTCAGGAAGCGCGGGATGTTGACCTGGAAGTTCAGGCGGGCGTTGGCCGTGGTCGGGCCGGCGCCGGTCGAGAACTGGGATTCGGCGAAAGCCGGGGTCATGGCGATCAGGCCGAGGGACGCCAGGCCGGTGAGAGCCAGGCCTCGGATAGCACGGACGGTATTCATGGGTGTCGGGTTCCTTAGGGTTGCGTGGGTGATTGGACTGGATGGTTGGGAACAATCCGGGCCGGATCACCGACCAGGGGCTCGCAAGGCTGCGGCAGAGGGGCAAATGCAGAAAGCGTGCCAAGCCCGGGGAGGGCCGGCCCCGGGCCTGCAGAAGTGAGAGGTGCGTCACAGTATCCGGGTCGGCGGCCCTACGCAAAGCGGGGCAGCGGTCGGCCACGCCGCCCGGAGGGGCGGCTCCGGCTTGCGGTGCCTGGGTTCGGGCCGGGCCGCGGGCGGTCCGGCGGTGCGTCAGGAATGTGACGTGGAACGTCACATTTCCTAGGGGCCCGTCACACTTCGAGCGAGGCGAGGTCGCCCTTGGCCTCGAGCCAGGCCTTGCGGTCGCCGGCCCGTTTCTTGGCCAGCAGCATGTCCATCAGGCCGCGGGTGGCCTCGGCGTCGTCCACGGTCAGCTGCACCAGCCGGCGGGTATCGGGGTGGATGGTCGACTCGCGAAGCTGGACCGGGTTCATCTCGCCCAGGCCCTTGAAGCGGGTCACGCTGACCTGGCCGCGGATCTTCTCCTTCTCGATCCGGTCGAGCAGGATCCGCTTCTCTTCCTCGTCCAGCGCATAGAAGACCTGTTTGCCCACGTCCACCCGGAACAGGGGCGGCATGGCCACGAAGATGTTCCCGGCCCGCACCAGGGCCGGGAAATGGCGCAGGAACAGCGCCGAGAGCAGGGTGGCGATGTGCAGGCCGTCGCTGTCGGCGTCGGCCAGGATGATGACCTTGCCGTAGCGCAGGCCGTCGATGTTCTCCACGCCCGGGTCGCAGCCGATCGCGACGGCGAGGTCGTGCACCTCGGTCGAGGCCAGCACGCCGGAGGATTCGACCTCCCAGGTGTTCAGGATCTTGCCGCGCAGGGGCAGGATGGCCTGGAACTCCTTGTCGCGGGCCTGCTTGGCGCTGCCGCCGGCCGAGTCGCCCTCGACCAGGAACAGCTCGGTGCGGCCCAGGTCCTGGCTGATGCAGTCGGCCAGCTTGCCGGGCAGGGCCGGGCCCTGGGTGATCTTCTTTCGGGTGACCTGTTTTTCGGTCTTGAGCCGGGCCGAGGCGCGGTCGATCGCCAGCTGGGCGATCTGCAGGCCGGTCTCGACGTGCTGGTTCAGCCACAATGAGAAGGCGTCGTGCGAGGCGTTCTCCACGAAGGCCGCGGCCTGGCGCGAGCTCAGCCTTTCCTTGGTCTGGCCGCTGAACTGCGGGTCGGTCAGCTTCAGGCTCAGCACGTAGCTGACCCGGTCCCAGACGTCCTCGGGCGCCAGCTTGACGCCGCGCGGCAGCAGGTTGCGGAAGTCGCAGAACTCCCTCAGGGCATCGGTGAAGCCGCTGCGCAGGCCGTTGACGTGGGTGCCGCCCTGGGCGGTGGGGATCAGGTTGACGTAGCTCTCCTGCACCAGTTCGCCTTCCGGCACCCAGGCCACGGCCCAGTCCACCACTTCGTTCTCCTTGCCCAGGTGGCCGGTGAACAGTTCGGCCGGCAGCAGGTCGCGCCCCACCAGTTCGCCGCGCAGGTAGTCGCGCAGGCCGTTCTCGTAGAACCACTGGTTGCGCTCGCCGCTGGCCTCGTCGTACAGCTTCACCGTCAGACCCGGGCACAGCACGGCCTTGGCGCGCAGCAGGTGGCGCAGGGCCTTCACCGCGATCTTCGGGGTGTCGAAATACTTCGGGTCCGGCCAGAAGCGCACGCGGGTGCCGGTATTGCGCTTGCCCACCGTGCCGATGATTTCCAGCGGCGAGCTGCGGTCGCCGTCGCGGAACTCCATCCTGTATTCGTTGCCGTCGCGCTTGATGAAGACCTCGGTCTTCTTCGACAGCGCGTTGACCACGCTGACGCCGACGCCGTGCAGGCCGCCCGAGAAGGTGTAGTTCTTGCCGCTGAACTTGCCGCCCGCGTGCAGGCGCGTGAGGATCAGCTCGACGCCGGGGATCTTCTCCTCCGGGTGGATGTCCACCGGCATGCCGCGGCCATCGTCCGAGACCTCGACGCTGCCGTCGGCGTGGACGGTCACCTCGACCGTCCTGGCGTGCCCGGCCAGGGCCTCGTCCACCGAATTGTCCACGACCTCCTGGGCCAGGTGGTTGGGCCGGGTGGTGTCGGTGTACATGCCGGGGCGGCGCTTGACCGGGTCCAGGCCCGAGAGGACTTCGATGTCGGCGGCGTTGTAGCGGGTGTTCATCAGGCGGGGGACTCGGGCTCGGGGCGGTCTGGCGAGGCCGCAGGATGGGCGCCGGGCCCGGGGCGGTCAAGCCGGTCCCGCTGCGCGCCGGGCGCAAGCCCTTGATCGCAAAAAGTTTCTCGCTCCGGGGCGGCCGAGCCGGTAGAATGCGGTTTTCCAGCGCCCCCAATTCCCATGACTCGTCTTATCTTCGTTACCGGTGGCGTGGTGTCCTCGCTCGGCAAGGGCATCGCCGCGGCCTCCCTGGCCGCCATCCTGGAAGCACGCGGCCTGCGCGTGACCATGATGAAGCTCGACCCCTACATCAACGTCGACCCGGGCACCATGAGCCCGTTCCAGCACGGCGAGGTCTACGTCACCGACGACGGCGCCGAGACCGACCTGGACCTGGGCCACTACGAGCGCTTCATGCGCGTGCGCCTGAGCCGCAAGAACTCGGTCACCACCGGCCGCATCTACGAGAACGTGATCCGCAAGGAGCGCCGCGGCGACTACCTGGGCGGCACCGTGCAGGTGATCCCGCACATCACCGACGAGATCAAGCGCGCCATCTTCGAGGCCACCGACGGCTTCGACGTGGGCATCGTCGAGATCGGCGGCACGGTCGGCGACATCGAGTCGCTGCCCTTCCTCGAGGCCATCCGCCAGATCCGCACTGAACGCGGCCCGGACCAGGCGCTGTTCATGCACCTGACCCTGGTGCCCTACATCGCGGCCGCCGGCGAGCTCAAGACCAAACCCACCCAGCACTCGGTGAAGGAGCTGCGTTCGATCGGCATCCAGCCCGACATCCTGGTCTGCCGCAGCGAAAAGCCGCTGCCGGACTCCGAGCGCCGCAAGATCGCCCTGTTCACCAACGTGCACGAGAAGGCGGTCATCAGCTGCGTGGACGTGGACAACATCTACAAGCTGCCGCTGTGGCTGCACAGCCAGCGCCTGGACGAGATCGTGGTCGAGCGCCTGCGCCTGGAAGACCAGGCCAAGCCCGCCGACCTGTCCGAGTGGGAAGCGGTGGTGGACGCGGTCGAACACCCGGTGGACGAAGTCACCGTTGCCGTGGTCGGCAAGTACATCGACCACCAGGACGCCTACAAGTCGCTGTCGGAGGCGCTAAAGCACGGCGGCCTGCGCCAGCGCACGCGGGTGAAGCTGCGCTGGCTCGAGTCCGAGCAGGTCGAGAAGGAGGGCGTGAAGGTGCTCGACGGCGTGGACGCCATCCTGGTGCCCGGCGGCTTCGGCGACCGCGGCTTCGAGGGCAAGGTGCTGACGGCGAAACATGCGCGCGAGCGCGGCATCCCGTATTTCGGCATCTGCTACGGCATGCAGGCCGCGGTGGTGGATTACGCCCGCCACGTCGCCGGCCTGGCCGGCGCCAACAGCACCGAGAACGACCGCAACAGCCCGCACCCGGTGATCGGCCTGATCACCGAATGGCGCACCGCCACCGGCGAGATCGAGCGCCGCGACGAGAAGTCCGACCTGGGCGGCACCATGCGCCTGGGCCTGCAGGACCAGCGCATCAAGCCGGGTACCCGGGCGCGCGAGCTCTACGGCAAGGACGTGGTCGGCGAGCGCCACCGCCACCGCTACGAGTTCAACAACCGCTACCGCACCCAGCTCGAGGACGCCGGCCTGGTGATCAGCGCCAAGTCCATGGACGACCTGCTGGTGGAGATGGTGGAGCTGCCGAACCACCCCTGGTTCGTCGCCTGCCAGGCGCATCCGGAGTTCCTGTCCACGCCGCGCGACGGCCATCCGCTGTTCATCGGTTTCATCCGCGCCGCCCGCGAGCATAAAGCCGGCGGTCGCTTACTCAAGGAGGCAACTGCCTAATGGAACTCTGTGGCTTCAAGGTTGGCCTGGACCAGCCGTTTTTCCTGATCGCCGGCCCCTGCGTGATCGAATCCGAGCAGCTCCAGCTCGACGTCGCCGGCCAGCTGAAGGAAATCACCGGCCGGCTGGGCATCAACTTCATCTTCAAGTCGAGCTTCGACAAGGCCAACCGGACCTCGGGCACCAGCTTCCGCGGCCCGGGCCTGGAAGCCGGCCTGAAGGTTCTGG
>CAMLKR010000037.1 GCA_946480565.1 uncultured Arenimonas sp.
TGCTGCCGGTGTTCTGGAGCTTCCGGGTGATGGTCGGCGTGGGCATGCTGATGCTCGCGGTGTCCTGGCTGGCGGCCTGGCAGCTGCGCCGGCGCGGTGAACCGGCGCGCTGGCTGCAGCGCGTGCTGGTGGGCATGACCTTCTCGGGCTGGGTGGCCACGCTGGCCGGCTGGTACGTCACCGAGATCGGCCGCCAGCCCTGGCTGGTGACCGGCGTGCTGCGCACCGCCGACGCGGCGTCGGCGACACCGGCCCCCATCATCGGCCTGAGCCTCAGCGCCTACCTGATCATCTACCTGGTGCTGCTGCTGGCCTACGTCTCGGTGCTGTTCCACCTCGCCCGCAAGAGCGGCGCGACGGTGGCGCCGCCGATCACCGCCGCCCGCGGCGAACCCGATGAATCCTGAGGACCGACCATGGATGCCTGGCTGCCGCTGATCTTCATGGGCCTGATGGCCCTGGCGATGTTGATCTACGTGGTGCTCGACGGTTACGACCTCGGGGTCGGGCTGCTGGTGCCCTTCGCCGACGGGCCAGGCAAGGACCGCATGGTCGCGTCCATCGGCCCGTTCTGGGACGCCAACGAGACCTGGCTGGTGCTGGGCGTGGGCCTGCTGCTGGTCGCGTTCCCGGTGGCGCACGGCGTCATCCTGGGCGCGCTGTACCTGCCGGTGGCGGTGATGCTGATCGGCCTGATCCTGCGCGGCGTCGCCTTCGACTTCCGGGCCAAGGCGCACGACGAGCACCGGGGGCTGTGGAACGCCGCCTTCAGCATCGGGTCGCTGGTGGCGGCGCTGGCGCAGGGCTACATGATCGGCCGCTACATCCTGGGCTTCGAGGCGGGCGCCGTGCCGGTGCTGTTCGCGCTGTTCGTCGCGCTGTGCCTGGCCGGGGGTTACGCCCTGCTCGGCGCGACCTGGCTGCTGATGAAGATGGAGGGCCCGCTGGTGCGCCAGGCCGCGGGCTGGGGCTGGTGGGCGCTGTGGGTGACCGGGCTGGGCATCGCCGCGGTGTCGATCGCGACGCCCTACGTGTCGCCGCGCATCTTCGAGAAGTGGTTCGCGCTGCCCAACCTGTTCCTGCTGATGCCGGTGCCCCTGCTCACCGCCGGCCTGTTCGCGGTCTGCGAGAACCACCTGCGCCGGATCCGGCGCGGCGACAAGGGCAAGGACTGGGTGCCGTTCGCCGCCGCGATCGGCATGTTCGTGCTGGCCTTCGCCGGGCTGGCCTACAGCCTGTATCCCTACCTCGTCATCGACCGCATCGAGTTCTGGGACGCGGCGGCCGCGCCGGGTTCGCTGAAGATCATCCTGGCGGGCGCGCTGGTCACGCTGCCGATGATCATTGGCTACACCATCTTCTCGTACAAGGTGTTCTGGGGCCGCAGCACCGAACTCAGCTACGAGTGACGGCGCCGCCGGCCGGCAAGCGCGGCGCCGGAGCACGCGCCGGCGTGGCCATGGCCGGGTCGCTGCGCGGCTGCCATCCGGTCAGCGTGGTGATCGCCCGTTCCAGCGCCGGGTAGAAGCCTGCGCGGGTCAGCGCGGCATTGCACCAGCCGCTGGTGATGCAGTAATGCCCGCCGGCCGGATCGGCGTGGTGGCGGGCGTGGCCGCGGCGCGTCAGCACCAGGCGTGCCGCCTGCAGCCAGCGCACCGGCCGCGGCGGCTGCGGCATGTGCGCCCACTGGTGCACCTGGTTGGTCGGCAGGGCCAGGATTGCCGCCGAGGCCAGCAGCACCGCCGCCGACTGCGCCGCGGCGCCGTCCAGCGGCAGCAGCATCGCCAGCGCGAGGAAGGGCAGGCAGGCCGCCGCGACGTCACCGTTGAGGTCCAGGAAACCGCGCTCGAGGATGTCGCGCGGATTGACGTGGTGCACGCGGAAGGGGTGCAGAAGCCGGCGCCCGAGCACCGGCGTGTCCACCCGCCCCCAGGTGTCGGCGGCCCAGTGCACCAGACCCGACAGGAAGTCGGCCAGCAGCCAGCCGGCGAGCACCAGTGCCACCAGGATCGTCGGCCTCAGGTCCACGGTTGTCGCCAGTCGGTGCAGGACCAGCGCGGCCAGCACCCCGGCCAGGGCCATGAAGGCCGCCGAAACCAGCTTCGCCGTCATGCTGGTGCGGTGGTTTTGCTGGAGGTCGTGCGCTGCGCCGTCCACCGGATCAGGCCGCGCTGCCGAGATGGCGTTTTCGTTCGGCCGTGTAGTGCCACCAGGGCAGCGGCGGCGCGCCCTCCATGAAACGCACGGCCGAGAGGAAACAGTCGATCAGGCAGGGATCCTGGCGCACGCCGGCCAGGCGGTTGCTGTGTTCGTACATCGCGTAGGGATCGCGGCCGACCAGCTGGCGCGGCTCGGTGATGCCGAGCGCGCGCAGGTCGGCGGCGATGGACGGGCCGATGTTCGGAATGTCGGCCAGGCGCTTGGCCTGGCCGGGAGTTTTCGCCTTCATGCCGCCCAGTCTAGTCCTCCTCGTGCCGCGGCTTGTAGGCTTCCATCAGCTGCTTCTGCACGCTCCCGGGCACCGGTTCGTAGTGGCTGAACTCCAGGTCGTAGCGGCCGCGCCCGGCCGTCGCGCCCTTGAGTTCCGCCGCGTAGTCGGTGAGTTCGGACAGCGGCACCTGGGCCTTGACCAGGATCTCGCCGCCGCGGCCCGAGTCGGTGCCGTGGATGCGCGCGCGCTTTCCCGCCAGCTGGCCGGTGATGTCGCCCATATGGGCTTCGGGCGCCGCCACGGTCAGGTCCACGATCGGTTCCAGCACCTGCGGCCGGGCCTTGAGCACGGCGTCGAGGAAAGCCTTCCTGCCGGCGGCGACGAAGGCCACCTCCTTCGAATCGACCGTGTGGTACTTGCCGTCGTACACCGTCACCCGCACGTCCTGCAGCGGGTAACCGGCGATGGCGCCGCCGTGCAGCACCTGGCGCACGCCCTTTTCCACCGCGGGGATGAACTGCCCCGGGATGGTGCCGCCCTTCACCGCGTCCACGAACTCGAAGCCCTTGCCGCGCTCCAGCGGTTCGATGCGCAGGAAGACCTCGCCGAACTGGCCGGCACCGCCGGTCTGCTTCTTGTGCCGGTGGTGGCCCTCGGCCTGCGATCCGATCGTCTCGCGGTAGGCGATGCGCGGCGGGCGCGAGGCGACGTCCACGCCGTAGCGCTCCTTTATCCGTTCCAGCATCACCCGCAGGTGCAGTTCGCCCAGGCCGCGGATCACCGTCTCGTTGAGCTCGGCGTGGTGTTCGACGTGAAACCCCGGGTCCTCCTCGGCCAGCTTGTGCAGGGCCGTGGCCAGCTTCTGCTCCTGGCCGCGGGTCGCGGCCTCGATCGCCAGGCCGAACATCGGCTTCGGGAACTCCAGCGGCTTGAGCCGGATGTGGTCCTCGTCGTGGCTGTCGTGCAGCACGGCGTCGAAATGGATCTCGTCTATCTTGGCCACGGCCGCGATGTCGCCGGGGATGGCGCGCTCGATCTCGACGTGGTCCTTGCCCTTGAGCTTGAACAGGTGGCCGACCTTGAAGGGCTTCTTGCCGTCGTCGATGAACAGCTGGCTGTCGCGCCTCACCGTGCCCTGGAACACGCGGAACACGCTGAGCTTGCCGACGAAGGGGTCGTTGACGATCTTGAACACGTCGGCGATCACGTGCGCCTTCGGGTCGGGCGTGGAAATGATCGGCTCGCCGTTCTTCTCGAAGGGCGGCGGATTGCCCTCCAGCGGGTTGGGGAAGAGTTTTTCCGCCAGGTCCAGCAGCTCCCTGACGCCGGCGCCGGTGCGGGCCGACACGAAGCACACCGGCACCAGATGGCCTTCGCGCAGGCACTGTTCGAAAGCATCGTGCAAGGCCTGGCCGCCCAGGCCTTCCTCGCCGTCCTCGAGGTAGCGCTCCATCACCTGTTCGTTGATCTCGACCACCTGGTCGATGATGCGCTGGTGGGCGTCGGCGACCGGCCCGAGGTCGGAGTCGCCGGCCGGGTTGAAGAAGCAGTCCACCACGCGCCGGCCGCCGTCGGCCGGCAGGTTGATGGGCAGGCATTCGGGGCCGAACGTCTCGCGCAGGTCGTCCACCAGGGCCGCCAGCCTGCCGGGCTCGGCATCGATCTTGTTGACTACGATCACCCGGCAAAGGTTGCGCGCCTTCGCGTACTCCATCATGCGTCGCGTGCCGTATTCGATGCCGGTGCCGGCGTTGACCACGATGGCGACCGTCTCCACCGCGGAGAAGGCCGAAAGGGTCGGGCCGCGGAAGTCGGGATAACCGGGGGTGTCGATCAGGTTGACGTGGATGCCGGCGTGGTCGGTCGAGGCGATCGCCGTGTTGAGCGAATGGCCGCGGCTTCGTTCCATAGGGTCGAAGTCGGACACCGTGGTGCCGCGCTCGAGGCTGCCTGCCGTCTGAATCGCGCCACCGGCATGCAGCAGGGCTTCGAACAGGGTGGTTTTGCCGGCGCCGGAGTGGCCTGCCAGGGCCACGTTGCGGATGGTTTCCGTGCTGTACGACATGAGGCCGTCTCTCCCAAGTGATGGGTGGATAGGCCGTCATGGTCGGCGGCGCAGAGGCGCTGCCAGGTCGTTTTCGCGCGACCGCGCGTCGGTCATGGCGGGACCCGGCCAGGGCCGGGAGGGCTAGCCTTCCACCTGCGCGCCACCGGGTCAACCCGGGGTCTATCATGACCCTCCCGGCCGCCGCGGCGGCCCGCCACCGGAGAACCACCATGGGATTCAAGCGCCACGCCACCGCCCACTGGGAGGGCGACCTCAAGACCGGCCAGGGCCGCATGAGCACGCCGCAGAGCGGCCTGTTCGAGGGCACCCGGTATTCGTTCGGCACCCGCTTCGGCGACGAGAAGGGCAGCAACCCGGAAGAGCTGCTGGCGGCGGCCCACGCCGGCTGCTACTCGATGGCGCTGAGCTTCATCCTGCAGAACGCCGGTTTCACCGCCAGCCGCATCGACACCAAGGCCGAGGTGTTGATGGAAACCTCGCCGGGCCCGCATGCGGTCGGCGTGCACCTGACGGTGAGCGCCAGCGTCCCGGGCATCGATGCCGCGGGTTTCGCCGACATCGCCGCCAATGCCAAGGAGAACTGCGTGATCTCGCGCGCGCTCGGCATCCCGGTGACGATGGACGCCAGGCTTGTCTGAAGCGGGTGCGCCGCCGGCGCGCCGGGTCGCCGTGTTTGTTCACGGCGCCGGAGGCGGCGGCTGGGAGTGGGGCGTCTGGACGCGGGTGTTCGCCGCGTACGGTTTCGATGTGCACGCGCCGGACCTGCTGGCCGGCCCCTCGGGCCTGGCGGCGACGACCCTGCAGGACTACATCGACCAGGTCGGCCGTTGGCTGCACGAGGCCAGGGGCCGGCACCCGGGCGCCTTCCTCGTGCTGGTCGGCGCCAGCCTGGGCGGGCTGCTGGCCCTGGCGCATGCGCGGTCGGCCGACGCGCTGGTGTTGGTCAACCCTATGCCGCCGGAGGGCCTGCCGGCGCCGCCGCGTCCGGCCGTCGTGCCCTGGGGCCGCGCGGCCTCGCTGCCCGGCACCCGCCGGGCGATGCCGGATGCCGACGAATCCGCCGCGCTGTTCGCGTTCCGGCGCTGGCGCGATGAATCCGGCCAGGTCCTGGACCAGGCCGCCGCGGGCCTGCCGCTGCCGGCGTCGGACACGCCCGCCTGGCTGCTGGCCTCCGACGACGACGAGGACGTGCCGCCCGAGGCGACGCGGACGCTGGCGCGCCGGCTCGGCGCCCGCCTGCAGGCCTGGCCGGGCAGCCACGTCGGGCCGCTGCTGGGCCGCCGCGCGGCGACCGCGGCGGAGCGGGCTGTCGAATGGCTGAACGGTCTTTCCCGCCGGCCCTGAGTTCAGCGGCAGTTGGGCGCCCGGGCCCGAGCATGCCCTCGCGCCAATCCGGCGCCAGGAGTCGCCCATGAAAGCCCTCGCCGTCAGCTCCCTCGCTCTTGCCCTGGCCTTCGCCGCCGGCAGCGCGGACGCCAACGACTACTACGACGCCAACCGCGGTTACGACGACCGGTATGGCTACGATCCCGGCTATCCGCGCGACGCCGGTTCCGCCTACGACATGGCGCGCGTGCTGAGCGTGGACCCGATCATCGAGCCGGGCCAGCCGGTGAACCGGCAGGAATGCTGGCGCGAACCGGCTCCGACCTACGCCCGCGACTACCGCCATGACCCGCGCTACGACCGCTACCCGCGTCGCACCAGCGGCGGCGGTGCGGTGCTCGGCGCCATCGTCGGCGGCGTGCTCGGCAACAGCGTCGGCAGCGGCGACGGCCGCCAGGCCGCGACGGTGGCCGGCGCCGTGATCGGCGGCGCCATCGGCCACAACATCGAGCGCAACGGCCAGCGCCGCGCCGATGCCTACGGTTACCGCGACGACCGCTACTACGGCCACGACGCCGGCTACCGCCAGGCCGAGGTCGAACGTTGCCGCGTGGTCACCGACTACCGCAGCGACGAACGCGTGGTCGGCTACCGGGTCGCCTACGAATACGCCGGACGCACCTGGCAGACCGTCACCGATTACCACCCGGGCAGCGAAATCCGCGTCCGCGTGGACGTCACGCCGGAAGGCTGAGCACTCTCTCCCTCAGTTGACCGCCTGGAAGGGGCCCTCGGGCCCCTTCGCTTTTCACGCGTCCGGGTTGTTACCCTCCGGCAGGGACCTGCCAGGAGTTGTTGATGCGCGCCATCCGGATCGTGTTGGGATCGACCTTGCTCACCGCCGCCTTCGCCGTTTCGGCGGACGAGGTGACCCTGTTGACGGCCGCGCGCCTGCACACCGGCGACCCGGCGCAGCCGACCGCCGAAGCCATTGCCTGGGACCGGCAGGGCCGGCTGCTTGCGCTGGGAGAAGCCGAAGAGCTTGCCCGGCGCTTCCCGGCCGCCAAGCGCATCGATGCCGGCGCCGTCACGGTCGTGCCGGGCCTGATCGATGCCCACGCCCACCTGATGAACCTCGGCTTCGCCCTGCTGCGCGCCGACCTGGTCGGCGCCACGAGCAAGGCCGATGTCATCGCGCGCCTGCAGGCCTTCGAAAAGACCCTTCCCCCCGGCGCCTGGCTGCTGGGCCGCGGTTGGGACCAGAACGACTGGCCGGAAAAATCCTTCCCGACCGCCGCCGACCTCGACGCCGCCTTCCCGGACCGGCCGGTTTGGCTCGAGCGCGTGGACGGCCATGCCGGCTGGGCGAACAGCGCCGCCCTGCGCGCCGTGAAGAAGGACATCGGCGGCGACTGGCAGCCCGAAGGTGGCCGCATCCTGCGTGATGGCGGCAAGCCCACCGGGGTGTTCATCGATGCGGCGGCGGCCCTGGTGGACGCCGTGGTTCCCGCGCCCGACGAGGCGCTGCGCAGCCAGGCCCTGGAGCGGGCGCTGCAGGCGGCGGTGCGGCACGGCCTGACCGGCGTGCACGACATGGGCGTGTCGCTGGCGGACCTGGCGCTGATGCGGCGTTTCGCCGACGCCGGCCGGCTGCCGCTGCGCGTGCGCGCCTATGCCGACGGCGACCGCGAGGCGCTGGCCGCCTTGTGCGCGATGGGTCCCTACGAACACCGCGGCGGCCGGTTGGCGATGCGCGGCGTGAAGTTCTACGTGGACGGCGCGCTTGGCAGCCGCGGCGCCGCCCTGATCGACGACTACAGCGACGAGCCCGGGCATCGTGGCCTGCTGGTCACCGAACCCGGCGCCTACGCCGCCGCGGTGGCCCGCGCGCGCGACTGCGGCCTGCAGCCGGCCAGCCACGCGATCGGCGACCGCGGCAACCGCATCGTGCTCGACACCTATGCCGCGGCGCTGGGCGCGGCCGCCGGCGGCGACCACCGCTGGCGGGTGGAACACGCCCAGGTGGTCGCGCGCGACGACCTGCCGCGTTTCGCGGCGCTGAAGGTGATCGCCTCGATGCAGCCCACGCACGCGACCTCGGACATGCCCTGGGCCGAAGACCGCATCGGCGCCGGGCGCCTCCATGGCGCCTATGCCTGGCAGCGGCTGCGCGCCCTCGGCGTGCCGCTGGCCCTGGGCTCGGATTTCCCGGTGGAGTCGGTGGATCCGCGCCTGGGCCTGTACTCGGCGGTGGCCCGGCAGGATCGCGATGGCAAACCGCCCGGCGGCTGGCTGCCGGACCAGCGGCTGGCGCCGGCGCAGGCGCTGGAAGGATTCACCGGCGGCGCGGCCTTTGCGGCCTTCGACGAAACGCTCACCGGCCGGCTGGCCGTGGGCCTGCAGGCGGACTTCGTGATCCTGGGCGCCGATCCGCTCAGCGTGCCGGCCTCGCAGCTGCCGAGCGTGGAGGTCGTCTCCACCTGGGTCGACGGCCAGGCCGTCTATCGCGCCGAATGAGCCGGTGCAGGCACGGAGGAAGCCGACGCCAGCGGCGTCAGCTTCCTGCGTAGGTCCTCAGGGCCAGTCGAGCTGGCCGCGCACCACCGTCTGCACCATGCCGCCGGACCAGACTTCGCCCTCCGCGTCCACGCGCAGCTCCAGGCGTGCGTCGTGGCCGACCTCGCGGCCCTGGCTGACCGTGTAGCGGCCGTCGGCGCGGGGCAGGGCGTTCGAATGGTGCAGCCAGGCCGCGAGCGTGGCGTTGGCCGCGCCCGAGGCCGCGTCCTCGACCTGGGCCGGCTGGCCCACCAGGGCACGCACCACCAGGTCGTAGTCTCGGCCGCTGCAGCGCGCGAACACGCACAGCCCCATCGCGTCGTGGCCGCGCGCCAGCGCCGATACCGCCTCCCAGCGCGGCACCAGGCTGCGCACCGAGGCTTCGTCCACCAGTTCGGCCAGCCACCACCGGCGGCCGCCGTCCATCAGCACCGGCGGCAGGGTGCCCGGCACGTAGCCCTTGAGCGCGGCGCCGAGGCGCCGGTCGTCGGGCTGCCCGACCTCGAGCACGCGAGCCCGCGGTGCGCGCACCGACAGCCGGCGTTCGCGGCCTTCGCCGCGCACCTCGATCGGCAGCAGGCCGACCGCGCATTCCTGCACCAGCTGGCCCTCGCGCGGCGCCGCCAGCCCGGCTTCGAGCACCGCATGCGCGCTGCCGATGCTGGGATGCCCGGCGAAGGGCACCTCGCGCCTCGGGCTGAAGATGCGCAGGCGATAACTGGCCGCCGGTGTGCTCGGCGGAAAAACGAAGGTGGTTTCCGGCAGGCGCGTCCAGCGCGCGATCGCCTGCATGGTGGCGTCGTCCAGGCCGGCGGCGTCCAGCACCACGGCCAGGGGGTTGCCGTCGCCCGGACGGGCGGCGAACACGTCGAGCTGTACGAACTTGCGGGACATGGGGGCTTCCTGCCCGGAAGGGGAGACGAAGGTTACCAGTCCAGCGTGCCGCGGATGACGGTCTGGGTGCAGCCGCCGATCCAGACTTCGCCCTCGGCGTCCACCCGCACCTCCACCCGGCCATCGCGGCCGATTTCGCGGCCCTGGCTGGCGACGTAGGGATTGCCGACCGCCGCCAGGGCGTGGTTCTCGTGCAGCCAGGCGGCGATGGCGGCGTTGGCGCTGCCGGTGACCGGGTCTTCGGGAATGCCATCGGCCGGGCAGAAGGCGCGCACGGCCAGGGCGTGGTCGGTGGCCTCCGCGCGGCCGAACACCGCCAGGCCGACCGCGCCGGTGGCCTCGGTGAGCGTGGCGATCTCGCGCAGCCGTGGCGCCATCGCCCGCACCTGGTGCGCATCGGCCAGCTCCACCACCCACCAGGCCGGTCCGTTGTCGACCAGGGCCGGCGCCAGCGCGCCGCGCACCGTTCCGGCCAGCGCCGATTCCAGCAGCGCGTCCGGCCGGGCCCGCAGCGGTTTGACCCGGCCGCGGGGCGCCCGCACCGAAATCCGCCGCGTCCCGCCGTCGCCCGCCACCTGCACCGGCAGCAGGCCGGCGGCGCATTCCTGCACCAGCTGGCCGTCGCGCGGGCTGGCCAGGCCGGCCTCGAGCAGCGCATGGGCGGTGCCGACGCTGGGGTGGCCGGCGAAGGGCAGCTCCTGGCGCGGAGTGAAGATGCGCACGCGATAGCTGGCCGCAGCCTCGACCGGCGGCAGCACGAAGGTGGTTTCCGACAGGTTGGTCCAGGCGGCGAAGGCCTGCATGGCCTCGGTGTCCAGGTCGCGGGCGTCGAGCACCACGGCCAGCGGATTGCCGGCGCCGGGCCGGTCGGCGAAGACGTCGAGCTGGAGGAAATCCCTGCGGCGCATGCTCGGCTCCCGTTCGGTGCTCATGACGGATCGTTCGCTGGCCGGCGGGTCCGGCGGCGGCGCCTTCGATTACACTGCGGGACGCCGCGCCGCCCGCGCCGGCGCCCGCCCATCATAAACCCTGACCATGAGCCCAGCCGCGCCTGTCGCCGGTGCCGACGCACCGGATTGGATCGTCCTCAAGTTCGGAGGCACCTCGGTGTCCCGGCGCCACCGTTGGGACACGATCGGCCGGCTGATGAAACGGCGCGCGGACGAGGAACACGTCCGCGTGCTGGTGGTGGTATCGGCCCTGTCGGGCGTCACCAACGAACTGCAGGCCGTGTGCGACGGCCACGCCGACGCCGCGGGCACGCATGCCCGCATCGCTGCCCTGGTGCACCGGCACGAAGCCTTCGCCGGCGAGCTCGGCATCGATCCCGGCGTGCTCACCGAGCGGCTGGCGGCGCTGATCATGCTGGGCGACGATCCGCGCGCCGCCGCAGGCACGCTGGACTGGCAGGCCGAGGTGCTGGCCCAGGGCGAACTGCTGTCGTCGACGCTCGGCGTCGCCTACCTGCGCAGCCAGGGCCTGGACGTGGGCTGGACGGATTCCCGCGACTGGATCCAGGCGCGGCCGATGCCCAACCAGAACGAATGGAGCAAGCGCCTGTCGGCCTCCTGCGACTACGCCGGCGACGCCGGCCTGCGCGGGCGTTTCGCGGCCGCCGGCCCGTCGCTGCGCATCGCCCAGGGATTCATCGCCCGCGCGCCGGACGGCGGCACGGCCATCCTGGGCCGCGGCGGCTCCGACACGTCGGCCGCGTATTTCGGCGCGCTCATCGGCGCGCGCCGGGTCGAGATCTGGACCGACGTGCCGGGCATGTTCAGCGCCAATCCGCGCGCCGTGCCCGACGCACGGCTGCTGTCGCGCCTGGACTACGAAGAGGCGCAGGAGATCGCCACCACCGGCGCCAAGGTGCTGCACCCGCGCTGCATCCACCCCTGCCGCGAGGCGCGGGTGCCGATCTGGATCCGCGACACCGAACGGCCCGACATGCCGGGCACGGTCATCGATTCCTCGGCGACCACCATTCCCGGCGTCAAGGCGATCAGCTCGCGCCGCGGCATCGTGCTGGTGTCGATGGAAACCATCGGCATGTGGCAGCAGGTCGGCTTCCTGTCCGACGTGTTCGAACGCTTCAAGGCGCACGGCCTGTCGATCGACCTGATCGGCTCGTCCGAGGCCAACGTCACCGTGTCGCTGGACCCCAGCGACAACCTGGTGAACACCAACGTGCTGGACGCGCTCTGCGCCGACCTGGCCCAGGTCTGCCGGGTGAAGGTGATCGCGCCCTGCGCGGCGATCACCCTGGTCGGCCGCGGGATGCGTTCGCTGCTGCACAAGCTGTCGGACGTCTGGGCCGAGTTCGGGCGCGAGCGGGTGCACCTGATCTCGCAGTCGTCCAACGACCTCAACCTCACCTTCGTGGTGGACGAGGGCCTGGCCGAGGGCATGCTGCCCCGGCTGCACGCGCTGCTGGCGCAGTCGGGTGCGATGCCGGTGACCGAGGCCGCGGTGTTCGGCCCCAGCTGGCGCCGCATCGGCCATCCGGCCGCGGGCCGCCCGCTGCCCTGGTGGCATGCCGCGCGCGAGCGCCTGCTGCATTCGGCGCGCGCGGATACGCCGCGTTACGTCTACCACCTGCCGACCGTGCGCGAACGCGCCCGCGAACTGGCCGGCATCGCCGCGGTGGACCGCCGCTTCTTCGCGCTCAAGGCCAACCCGCACCCGCGCGTGCTGCAGGTGCTCGAGGCCGAAGGTTTCGGCTTCGAATGTGTGTCGCAGGGCGAGATCGAGCACCTGTTCCGCGTGCTGCCGACCCTGGCGCCGGACCGCGTGCTGTTCACCCCCAGCTTCGCGCCGCGCGGCGAATACGCCGCGGCCCTGGGCAAGGGCGTGTTCGTCACCATCGACAGCCCCACGCCGCTGCGCCGGTGGCCGGAGCTGTTCAAGGGCCGCGAGGTCGTGCTGCGGGTGGATCCTGGCTTCGGCCATGGCCACCACGAGAAGGTGCGCACCGGCGGCAAGGGCGCGAAGTTCGGCCTGGCGGCCGAAGAGCTGCCGGAGTTCCTGGCCGCGGCGCGCGATGCCGGTGTGCGCATCTGCGGCCTGCACGCGCACATCGGCAGCGGCATCCACGACGCCCAGCACTGGCACGCCGTGTATGCGCAGCTGGCCGCGCTGGCGGAGGACATCGGCAGCATCGGCTTCATCGACGTCGGCGGTGGCCTGGGCGTGGCCTACGATCCGGACGCCGACCCCTTCGACATCGCCGCCTACGCCGCCGCACTGGCCGAGGTGAAGGCCGCCTACCCGCAGTACGCGCTGTGGGTCGAACCCGGCCGCTACCTGGTCGCGGAGGCCGGCGCCCTGCTGCTGCGCGTCACCCAGGTGACCCGCAAGCAGGGGCAGCGCCGCATCGGCGCCGACGGCGGCATGAACGCGCTGATGCGGCCGGCGCTGTACAACGCCTGGCACGAGATCGTGAACCTGACGCGGCTGGACGACCCGCCCGGCGAACCCGCCGAGGTGGTCGGCCCGGTCTGCGAATCCAGCGACGTGCTGGGCCGCCAGCGCCGCCTGCCCGATGCGACCGCCGAGGGCGATGTGCTGCTGGTCGGCCACGCCGGCGCCTACGGCGCGGTGATGGCCAACCGCTACAACCTGCGTGAACTGCCGCAGGAGGACGTGATCGATGACTGAGTTCAAACGCGAGTCCATCCGCGCCTTCCGCTTCGTGTCCTGCGGCTTCGACGCCGCCACCGGCGAGGCCCGGCTGGCCTATGCCTTCGACGACGGCCCGGAGCTGGTGGAGACCGTGCGTTTCCCCGGCGCGCCGTTCGCACTCGACGGGGCCCGCGGCGGCGCGGTGCAGCGGGTCCTGCGCCTGCTGCACCTGTTCGCCGGCATCAGCTACTACAAGGCCGCGGTGCCGCCGGAGATCCGCATCGAAGGCGAGGGCATCGACGCGGCCACGGCCACGCTGCTGACGTCGCTGTATGAAAACGGGCTGGGCGAGTTCGCCTACCGCAACGGCCTTTCGCTGCGCGGGAAGATCCGTTTTCCCGCGACGGCCGAAGCGGGCACCGCCGGGGCGGCCGACCTGCGCCGCCATGCCGTGGTCGCCATCGGCGGCGGCAAGGACTCGCTGGTCTCGATCGAGGCGCTGCGCGCGCTGGGAATCGACCAGACCGTGTCCTGGGTCGGCAGCGCGCCGCTGATCAAGGCCTGCGCCGAACGCACCGGCCTGCCCACGCTCAACATCACCCGCACGCTGTCGCCGCTGCTGTTCGAATACAACAAGCAGGGCGCCCTGAACGGCCACATCCCGGTGACGGCGGTGAACTCGGCCATCCTGGCGATGGCCGCGCTGCTGCAGGGCGTCGACCAGGTGGTGTTTTCCAACGAACGTTCGGCCAGCTACGGCAGCCTCATCCCGGGCACGGGCGAAGTGAACCACCAGTGGTCCAAGGGCTGGGCCTTCGAGCAGGCCTTCGCCACCCACCTGCGTTCGCACGTCGCCGCCGACCTGCAGTATTACTCGCTGCTGCGGCCGTTCTCGGAGCTGGCGGTGGCGCGCCAGTTCGCCCGGCTCGACCGCTACGACCAGCATTTCTCCAGCTGCAACCGCAATTTCCACCTGCTGGGCGAGCGCCCGGCGCAGCGCTGGTGCGGCGTCTGCCCGAAATGCCACTTCGTGTTCCTGGCGCTGGCGCCGTTCATGCCCAAGCCCCGGCTGATGGGCATCTTCGGCCGCAACCTGCTGGACGAGCCGGAACAGGCGCCGGGCTTCGATGCGCTGCTCGAGTACCGCGACCACAAGCCCTTCGAATGCGTGGGCGAAGGCCGCGAGTCGCGCGCCGCGATGGACGCGTTGGCCGACAGCCCCGCCTGGCGCGAGGACGCCCTGGTCAAGCGTTATATCCGCGAGATCCGGCCGCAGCTTGGCCCCGAGGACCGGGGACTGGCGCCGCTGCTCGAAGCCTCGGATGATCACGGCATTCCGGCCGGGCTGTGGGGACCGCTGCGTGCGCATTTCGGAGCTTGAAGGCAAATCCGTCGCGATCTGGGGTTATGGCCGCGAGGGCCGCTCCGCCCTGGCGGCGCTGCGCTGGCGCCTGCCCAGCCAGCCGATCACGGTGTTCTGCTCCCAGGACGAGGCCGAGCCGCTGCGCGAGATGCAGGACCCGGCCCTGCGCATCGAAACCTCGGTGAACGCCGAGGCACTGGCCGCGCACCAGGTCGTGATCAAGTCGCCGGGCATCAGCCCCTACACCTCGCCGGCCGCCGACGCGGCGCTGGCCGGCGTGCAGTTCGTCGGCGCCAGCGGCCTGTGGTTCGCCGAACCGCCCACCGGCAAGCGCATCGCCGTCACCGGCACCAAGGGCAAGTCCACCACGACGGCGATGATCGCGCACCTGCTGCGCGCCGCCGGCAAGCGCACCGCGCTGGCCGGCAACATCGGCCTGCCGCTGCTGGAGCTGATCGACGTGCAGCCGCCGCCCGAGGCCTGGGCGATCGAACTCTCCAGCTACCAGACCGGCGAAGCCGCGAACCTGGACGTGGCCGTGGTGCTGAACCTGTTCCCCGAGCACCTGGACTGGCACGGCACCGAGGCGCGCTACTACGAAGACAAGCTGGCCCTGGTGACCCGCGGCGCGCCGCGCATCGCCGTGCTCAACGCCGCCGATCCGCACCTGGTCGAACTGGACGTGCCGCCGGAGACGCGGGTGCTGTGGTTCAACCACGCCGACGGCTGGCACCTGCGCGACAGCGTGATCCACCGCGGCGAACGCGCCGTGCTGGACGCGAAGAACCTGCCGCTGCCGGGCCGCCACAATCGCCTGAACCTGTGCGCGGCGCTGGCCGCGATCGAGGCCATGGGCCTGGATGCCGCGAAACTCGCGCCTGCCGCCGCCGGCTTCCGGCCGCTGCCGCACCGCCTGCAGTCGCTGGGCACGCGCCAGGGCATCGAGTCGGTGAACGATTCGATCTCGACCACGCCGCACGCCAGCATCGCCGCGCTCGACTGCTACCGCGGCCGGCGCGTCGCCATCCTGGTCGGCGGCTACGACCGCGGCCTGGACTGGGGCATCTTCGCCGAGCGGCTGGCCGCCGAGCCGGTGACCGCCGTGATCACGATGGGCCAGAACGGCCCGCGTGTGCACGAAAAGCTCAAACCCTTGTCGCTGGGCGACCGTTTCATCCTGGCCGAGGCCGGCGAGATGGAAGAAGCGGTCAAACTCGGCCTGCAGGCCCTGGGCCAGAACGGCGTGCTGCTGCTGTCGCCGGGCGCACCCAGTTTTCCGCGCTACAAGGACTACGTCGAACGCGGACGGCACTTCGCCAAGGCCGCCGGGTTCGACCCGGACCAGATCAGCGCCATTCCCGGCCTGGGCGTGGCCTGAGCTTCACCCCGCGTTTGCGCCGGTCCGCCGCGCAGCGCATACACTCGCCGCACTTTCTCCGGAGGATTCCGCCATGCGTGCCCCGATTGCCTGCACTCTTGCCCTCGCGCTCTGCAGCCTCAGCCTGTCCGTCGCCGCCAAGTCGGTGGCCGAACCCATCAGCTGGAACCACGGCGGCACCGATTTCGACGGCTACCTCGTCTACGACGACGCCGGCAAGGAGAAGCGCCCCGGCCTGGTGATGGTGCCGAACTGGTACGGCGTCAACGACGAGGCCATCGAGAAGGCCAAGCAGATCGCCGGCGACGACTACGTCATCCTTCTGGTGGACATGTACGGGCGCGACGTGCGCCCGGCCAATGCCGACGAGGCCGGCAAGGCCTCCGGCGCGGTCTACGCCGATCCCGACGCGCTGCGCGGCCGGATCAACCGTGCGCTGGGCGTGCTGGAGGCCTCGGCCGCGAAGACGCCGCTGGACGTCGAGCGCCTGGGCGGCATCGGGTTCTGTTTCGGCGGTGCGATCGTGCTGGAGCTGGCGCGCAGCGGCGCCAACGTGGACGGGGTGGTCGCCTTCCACTCCAATCTCGGCACGCAGAAGCCGGCCGAGGCCGGGGCGGTGAAGGCCGCGGTGCTGGCGCTAAACGGGGCGGACGATTATTTCGTCTCGGCCGAGCAGCGCGCCGGTTTCAGGAAGGAGATGCGCGAGGCCGGGGCTGACTGGCAGTCGGTGGATTTCGGTGGGGCGCTGCACTGCTTCACGGAAGCCAGCGAGGACGGCGTCAAGCTGCCCGGCTGCAAGTACGACGAGCGCGCGGCCAAGCGCAGCTTCGTGATGATGGAGTCCTTCTTCGACGAGCGCTTCGGCGACTGACCCGCTTCGAACTTGCTTTCGGAAAGGCCCGCGTTTGCGGGCCTTTCTCGTTTGTTGGTTCTTCATGCCGGGCTCGCTCGAGGCGATAGGCCGCCGTGGGGGTGGTATTATTTCGGACGACGGACAAACAAAAAAAAAAGCTAAAAAAAAACAAAAAAAATTTATAAAAAAAAAAAAAACCCACACCA
>CAMLKR010000038.1 GCA_946480565.1 uncultured Arenimonas sp.
ACTCGTCCGGCTGGCCCAGCTCGATCCACAGCTCGACCAGACCGGTCAGGTCCTTGCGCCACAGGTCCGGCTCGTCGTCCGTGCTCAGGCCCCGGCCGAACTCCAACCGCTCGTCGGCATACAGCGCGAAGGCCAGCAGGCGCAGCATCAGCCGCTCCTCGGTTTCGGACGGGTGCTGGGCCAGGGTCAGCGCGTGGCTGCCGTAGTGGTGCCGGTCCATGTCGCTGACCTGCAGCTCGGCCTTGAAGACGGTGGATTTCGGGGCCACGGGCGCTCCGGGAAAGTTCGGGGCCGGCAGACTGCGCGCCACCGGCCCCGAAGTCCAGCCCGGGGCGATTGCCAGCCGGGCGCCGGCCGTGGACACTGTGCCGCGGCTGTCGCGCGGGGAGCGCTGGAAACGTGGATATCTACGACAAGATCAAACGCATGTTCGGCTGGGGACCGAAGCCGGAACCGGCGCGTCCGGCCGCGGTGCCGGCAACCGCCGCGGCGCCTTCGGCGACCGCCGAGGGCGGCAACCCGACGCCCGAACGCCGCCTCAAGCCACGCACCAACGCCCGCCCCGGCACCCGCATGCTGGTGATCGACGACTCGGCCACCATCGTCGCCCTGCTCTCGCGCATGCTGCGCCAGAACGAGTACCACGTGCTGGAGGCCGAGGATGCCGAGACCGGCCTGGAGATCGCCCGCACCCAGAGCCCGGAGCTGATCTTCCTGGACATCGTGCTGCCGGGCATGGACGGTTTCGCCGCCCTGCGCCAGCTGCGCCGCGACCCGTACACGCGCGACATCCCGGTGATCATGATCAGCGGCAACGAACAGGCCACCGAGCAGTTCTACGTGCACCGCATCGGCGCCGACGACTTCATGAAGAAGCCCTTCTCGCGCGCCGAGGTCTTCGCCCGCATCGAGCGCCTGCTCGACGCCAACCAGGTGCCCAAACGCCTGCCGGCCCTGCCGCAGGCCGCCGAGACCGACAGCGCGCCCGCCAGCCCGGCCTGAGTGCAGCGCCGCGCGGCCCGTTGGCTGACGCACCCGCGTTCGGGATACTGGGCCGCCGGCGCCTGCGCCGGCCCCGGCATCCCCCCGAACCGAGGCCCGCATGTCCAAGCTCCTGCTCGTCTTCGTGCATGGCTGGTCGGTCACCAGCACCGCGACCTATGGCGAACTGCCCGCCCGTCTGAAGGCCGAGGCCGCCAAGTCCGGCGGCCCTGGCATCGACATCGCCCACGTGCACCTGGGCCAGTACGTCAGCTTCCGCGACGAAGTGACCGTGGCGGACATCGCGCGGGCCTTCGACCACGCCATCGCCAAGGTGCTGGCCGAAGCCGGCGGCAAACGCCGCTTCGCCTGCATCACCCACAGCACCGGCGGCCCGGTGGTGCGCGAATGGCTCGACCGTTACCACGTGCAGCGGCGGACGCTGGACGCCTGCCCGATGAGCCACCTGATCATGCTGGCGCCGGCCAACTTCGGCTCGGCGCTGGCGCAGCTGGGCAAGAGCCGGCTCGGCGCGATCAAGGCCTGGTTCAACGGCGTCGAGCCGGGCCAGGGCGTGCTGGACTGGCTGGAGCTGGGCAGTCCGGAATCGCTGGCCCTGGCGCTGCGCTGGATCCACGACTATCCGAAACTCAGGCTCACCGAAGGTGCGAACCCGGTCTTTCCCTTCGTGCTCAGCGGCGACGCCATCGACCGCAAGCTCTACGACCACGTCAACAGCTACACCGGCGAAACCGGCGGCGATGGCGTCGTGCGGCTGGCGGCGGCCAACCTTGACTGCAGCCACCTCGTGCTGGCGCAGGAGGGTCTGCAGCCCGGCGAAACGCTGCCGGCCGCGCGCAAGCGGCTGCGCGGGCTCGCGAAGGTGTCGCAGGCGAAGTCGGCGCCCTGCGCCTTCAAGATCGTGCCCGGCGCCTCACACAGCGGGGCCGACATGGGAATCATGGCCAGCGTGCGCAACGACGGCCGCCCGCACGCCACCGTCGATGCCGTGCTGCGCTGCCTCGGCGTCCGCGACCACGCCGGCTACACGACGCTGCGGCTGGCCTTCGCCGCCGAGAACGCCTCGCACCAGCGCCTGGCCAACCGCATCGAGGTCGAGAAGATCCCCGTGCTGCCCGACCGCCGCTACTTCCACGATCCGCACGCGATGGTGGTCTTCCGCCTGATGGACGACACCGGGGCCCGCGTGCCCGACATGAACCTTCTGCTCACCGCCGGGCCCGCCGCCGATCCGAACCAGCTGCCGGAAAATTTCCTCACCGACCGCCAGGGCAATCGGCGTGCGCCGGGCAACCTGGCCTTCTACCTAAACCACGCCGTGCTCACCGGCTGTCCGGAACTTCGGGACGAAGATGGCAAGGTCCGCCGACCCGAACTGATCCCGCGCCCGCCCTACGGCCTGCGCCTGCAGCCGCGCGAGGCTGAGAAGTTCGTCGAGCACTGGACCGCCGAGCTGGGTGCCGACATCGCCGACCTGATGGACGTGATCGCGCCGAACCAGACGACGATCATCGACCTGCGCCTGACGCGCGTGGTGCGCGAGGGCGTATTCCGGTTCACGCGGAGCCAGGCGGCACGGGACTTCCGCAAGGACCCGCCGGGCGGCGTGGCCTGAACGGCATGCTCGCCGCAACCACCTGCCGGCGCGGGTGGGCCGTCGGCGACGCTTGACGGGTCCGGGAGGCTGCTGAACCATCGGCCGACCGGCGCTGCAGCCCTCACGTCACGCCTTAAAGGAAGTACCCAGACATGTTCCAGGTGATCCTGCTCGCCATCCAGCTCGCCTCCGCAGCCCAGAGTTATGACGAAGCCAAGGGGCTGGCCGACGCCAACGAAGCCAGCCTGCCCGCGGAAACGATGTCCGAGCTCATGCAGGCACAGGGCAAGTTCCTGGGAGCGGCACTTTCCCAATGCGCACACCCGGGGATGGACCTGTCCAAGTTCACCGTGGTGTTCGTGCTCAACGCCGACGGGTCCGTCGCAAGGAGCTGGCGCCAGGGTGAAACCCCGCTGGCCCGATGCGTGCACGACCTGCTGCCCGCAGCCACCTTCAAGGGCACGTGGAAGGCGCCGTTCTACACCTCCATCGAACTTTCCCTCAGCGAACCCTGAACTTTCCGGCCGGGCGGCAACACAGGTATGCACGGGGCGCCCGGTTCGTCGCGCCCCGGCCACGCCCCAACCAACGGCAGGGGTCGCCCAACGGAAATTTCACCTAGGCTGACGCACCATCGCCGTTCGCGTCCGAACCCCAGGTGCCGCCATGACCAGCCGCCGCTCCTTCCTGTCCGCCGCCGCCCTGGCCGCCGCGGCCGCGGCCCTGCACCCCCTTCCCGCCCTCGCGACGAAACCCTCCGCGGCCGGCATCGGCCGGCGCGCCATTCCGTCCACCGGCGAGACGATTCCGGTGATCGGCATGGGAACCTCGGGCAGCTTCGAAGTGGACGCAGCCGGCCGCGAGCCGCTGAGGGAGGTGCTGCGGCGCTTCGTCGCCGGCGGCGCCAGCGTCATCGACACCTCGCCCAATTACAGTAATGCCGAGGACGTGCTGGGCGACCTGATGGCCGAACTGGGGCTGCGCGACAGGATCTTCCTGGCCACCAAGCTCGCCGCCGACAACCGCGCCGCCGGCGAGGCGCAGTTTGCCGACTCGCTGCGGCGCCTGCGCACCGACAAGGTGGAGCTGCTGGCCGTGCACAACCTGCGCGACTGGAAGACCCAGCTGGCCTACGCGCGCGAGCTCAAGGCCCAGGGCAAGACGAAATACATCGGACTCACCCACTACGTCGACGCCAAGCACGACGAGCTCGCCGACATCATGGCCGCCGAGAAACCCGACTTCATCCAGATCAACTACTCGGTCAGCACGACCAACGCCGACAAGCGCCTGCTGCCGCTGGCGAAGGACACGGGCGTGGCGGTGATGATCAACCGCGCCTTCGACGATGGCCGGCTGTTCGCGCGTGTCGCCGGCAAGCCGTTGCCGGGCTGGGCCGCGGAGGCGGGCGTCGGCTCGTGGGCGCAGATGTTCCTGCGCTTCGTCACCAGCCATCCGGCCGTGACGGTGGTGATCCCGGCCACCGGCAAACCCGACCGCCAGAGCGACAACCTCAAGGCGGGCCTCGGCCGTGACCTGACGGCGGCCGAACGCGCCGAGCTGCAGGCGATGTTCGCCTGATGCCGGCGCCGGGGCCGTTCGTCCGTTTCCTGTCCCGGCTGTTCGGGGTCGAACCCGACGAAGCGCCGGCGGTGCTCGCCGGCCTGCTGATGTTCTTCCTGCTGTTCGCGGGCTATTTCATGCTGCGGCCGGTGCGCGAGACCATGGGCATCGCCGGCGGCGTGGACAACCTGCAGTGGCTGTTCACCGGCACCTTCGTCGCCACGCTCGCGGCGATCCCGCTGTTCGGATGGATCGCGGCCCGCGCGGCGCGGCGGCGCATCCTGCCCTGGACCTACGGCTTCTTCGCGCTGAACCTGCTCGGCTTCGCGGCGGCGATCGCGGCGCGTCCCGACGACGCCTGGGTGGCGCGCGGCTTCTACATCTGGCTGTCGGTGTTCAGCCTGCTCAGCGTTTCGGTGGCCTGGAGCGTGCTGGCCGACCTGCTGTCGATCGCGCAGGCGAAACGGCTGTTCGCCCTGATCGCGGCGGGCCTGAGCGCGGGCGGCCTGGCCGGGCCGCTGCTGGGCGTGCTGCTGGTCGGGCCGCTGGGCATCGCCGGACTGATGGTGCTGGCGACGATCTTCCTGCTCGGTTCCGCACTGGCGGCGATGGGCCTGCAGCGCTGGCGCGACCGGCGCCCGCTGGCCGCGGACGAAACCGCGGCGCGCCGGCAGCCGCTGGGCGGCAATCCGTTCAAGGGCATCGGCACGGTGCTGGGCTCGCGCTATCTGCTGGGCATCGCCGCCTTCGTGGTGCTGCTGGCCAGCGTCACCACCTTCCTCTATTTCGAGCAGGCGCGGCTGGTCGAGCTGCATTTCCCGGACCGCGCCGACCAGACCCGGGTGTTCGGCACGCTCGACTTCATCGTGCAAAGCCTCGCGCTGCTGACCCAGGTGTTCCTGACCGGGCATATCGTGCAGCGGCTGGGCATCGTGGTGCTGCTGACCGCGGTGCCGGTGGTGATGGCGCTCGGCTTCCTTTGGCTGGCGCTGGCGCCGACCTTCGCGGTGTTCGCGATCGTGATGGTGATGCGCCGCGCCGGCGAATATGCGCTGGCGCGGCCCGGCCGCGAGATGCTGTTCACCGTGGTTGCGCCCGAGGCCAAGTACAAGGCCAAGAACGTCATCGACACCGCGGTCTACCGAGGCGCCGACGCGGTCAGCGGCTGGGTGAAGACCGGCATCGATGCCATCGCCGCGAACCCGGCGGTGGTGGCCGTCGCCGGCGCGCTGCTCGCGCTGGTCTGGGCCTTCACCGGCTGGTCGCTGGCGCGGCAGCAGAAGGCCTTGGCAACGGCGGCCGAAGCGCCGTCAAACCCCAGCTAGAAACTCCTGCCGTCCACGAACTGGCGCGGCACCGACGCCAGGTCGATGTCGGTGAGGCAGCGCAGGTTGATCGCCGCCATCGCCGTGCCGTCCGGCATCGCACCGATCCCGAACACGCCGCAGCCGCAGGTCGCGCAGAAGTGGTGCTTGATCGCGTGCTTGTTGAAGGTATAGGTCGCCAGATCCGTTTCCGGCGTCTGCAGGGTCAGCGCCGATCGCGGCACGAACCACAGCACGTGGCCCCGTCGCTGGCAGATCGAACAGTTGCACTCCATGCCCGAGTCCGGCTCGCCTTCGACCGTGAAGGCGATACGCCCGCAGTGACAGCTTCCTTCATGACTCATACAAGATCCTTTCCGGTTCGCCCGACGCCCGCGGATCCAGCCGGGCAACCACATGCGGGACGGAACGGTACCACCCGGGGCCTGCGCGACGCAGCCTCCCGGGGGTAATGGATTCGCTGCGCAGTTGCCGCAGATCAGGCGCTGGCGCGCTGGCGCTTGGGGAAACCGACCATGCGCTTGAGCTCTTCGTCCCAGAGCTTCAGGCGCGCCGACTTGAGGCTGGTCCAGAAGGTCAGCCGCGGCGCCGCCTGCAGCATCGGGTGCGATTCGAAGGCCGCGCGCAGGTTGTAGTTCGGGATGCGGCTGGCCAGGTGGTGGATGTGGTGGTAGCCGATGTTGCCGGTGAACCAGTGGATCACCCGCGGCAGGTCGTAGAAGGAGCTGCCGGCGATAGCGGCCTGGCTCGAGTCCCACTCCTGGCCCTTGGTCCAGTAGGCGTCCTCGAAGGTGTGCTGCACGTAGAACAGCCACACGCCCAGCGCGCCGGCGATCAGCACGATCGGGATATGCACCATCAGCACCGTCTGCCAGCCGATGGCCCAGGCCATCAGGCCGCCGACGACCAACAGCATCAGGTTGTTGATCCAGACGCTGGCCCATTCCTTCTTCCACGAGAACGGCAGGTCGAAGGGGAAACGGTGCTTGATCACGAACTGGTAGGCCGGGCCGATGCCCAGCAGGACCGGCGTGCTGCGGTAGAAGCGGTAGCAGAAGCGCTTGAACGGCGAAAGCGCCTGGTACTCGGCGACGGTCAGGGTTTCGATGTCGCCCATCTCGCGGCGGTCGAGGTTACCCGAGGTGCCGTGGTGCACGGCGTGGGTCTTCTTCCAGTAGCCGTAGGGAAACAGCGTGACCAGGCCGAGGCAGCGGCCGACGGTGTCGTTGGCCTTGCCGCTGGCGAAGAAGGAGCCGTGGCCGCAGTCGTGCTGGAAGATGAAGGTGCGCACGTACAGGCCCGCTGCCGGGATCGCCAGCATCAGGGTGAAGAAGTAGTTCCAGTCGGCGTGGATGCTCCAGGCCATCAGGGCCCAGATGGCCGCGAACGGCGGCAGGGTGTTGAGCAGCTGCCAGACCGCCTTGCCCAGGTGGGGCTTGGCAAAACGCGCGCACAGCTGGCGCAGGTTGGCGGGGGTGGATGGCGTTTCGGCGGCTTCGCTCAAGACAGGACTCCGTAGGGACGCCGCATTGTCCGGCGCGGACGCCGATTCGGCAAATTCAAGCGCTTGCTCCAAGCACCCGGCCGAACCGGCGTTGTCATCAATTATGTACAAGGCAAGGATAACTAGGCAAAGCTTGTCCTGCTTCGCTGCAGATGATGGGCAAGTGCTTGCTTCCAAAGGGCGATACCCGCCTTCGGTAGTGATACTGAGCAGTTCAGCAGCGCCCGACAGGCCAGACCCCGCGCCGTGCGCTTGCGTCCGGAGCGCCCGGGGTGGTCCAGTCGCTCCACGCCGCGCTTCCACCTCGTCGGGAGGGCGGCGCCACTTCAGGTCAATCGCCCCCTGGCGTTGACGACCTTTGGCAGGGCAATCGACTGTTTTCGGGACAGGCGGCCCTGCCATTTTTTTGCCCGCGCTCAGCCCCAGGACAGCTCCGGCGCGCGCCTGTGCGCCTCGGGCACCACCCGCTTGCGCAGGATCCGCACGGTCTCGACCATCAGCAGCCGCAGGTCGCGGACCAGATGGGCGGCCAGTTCGGCGTCGCCGATCTGCTCGCCGGGAATGTCCAGCCGGAAATCCTGGCCCTGCAGGCCGCCACCGTTGCTGAACTCGATCTCGAAGTCGAACACTACCCGCCACTGCATGGCCGCGCCCTACTTCGCCGGACGCTGGCTGATGGCGACGCTGCCCAGGATCAGGGCGCAGGCGATGGCCATCGGCCAGGTCAGCGGTTCGCCCAGCAGGCTCCAGGCCCAGGCCACGGCCGCCAGTGGCACCAGATAGGTGACGGTGACCGCGCGGGCGGCGCCGATGCGCTGGATCAGGCGGTAATAGATGGCATAGGCCAGGCCGGTGCAGATCACCCCGAGCGCGATCGCCGAACCCCAGGCCGGCCCGGAAACCGACTGCTCCGGCCAATGGAAGATCGCGAAGGGCAGCGACAGCAACGCGGCGCCGCCCAGCGTGGCCGCCGCCACCGCGGACGGCGGCAGGCCGGCCAGCAGCCGCGGCACCAGGTTGGCGCCGACGCCGTACATCAGCGCCGCCAGCACGCCGGCGGCCGTGGCCCAGCCGACGCTGGCGCCTTCGGTCTTGTCGCTGGCCAGCACGATCACGCCGATGAAGCCGACCACCAGGGCCAGCACCTTGCGCGCCCCGATGCGCTGGCCGAAGAACAGGAAGGCCACCAGGGCCGTGAACAGCACCGCCATCGCATTGGTGATGGCGCCCACGCCGGCCGGCGCCCGCTGCGCGCCCCAGGCGAACAGCGCGAAGGGAATCGCCGAGTTGATGCCGCCCAGCAGGATCAGCCGCGGCCACAGCCGGGCCGGGAAGTCGGCCCGGGCCAGCCAGAGGAAGGGCAGCAGCACCGCCGCGCCCAGCGCCAACCGCAGTTCGGCCAGGGCACTGGCGCCGAACTCCGGGGCGGCAACGCGCTGGAACAGGAAGGACGCGCCCCAGATCGCCGCCAGCACGCCCAGCTCGACCGGCGTGCGCCAGGCCGGGACCAGCGCCGGCTCGACCGGCAGTACCGCAGGGTTCGGGTTCTTCATGGCGGGGCGAGCTCGATTCGTGGCTGACGGCCATTTTGCTTGAGACCAGGAAACCCACAAGCGCATACTTTCCGAGTCAGCCACAAATCAAACTTGAGGCTAGGTAATGACACTCAGATCGGACTGGCTGCCGGCCCTGGCGGCCTTCGAATCGGCGGCCCGGCACCAGAACTTCGCCCACGCCGCCGAGGAGCTCCATCTCACCGCCAGCGCGGTCAGCCACCACGTGCGCAAGCTCGAGGCGCGGCTGGGCGTGAGCCTGTTCCTGCGCCACGCCCGCGGCGTCTCCCTGACCGCCGAGGGCCGCGAGCTGGCCGACGCGGCCGGCAACGCCCTGGCCGACCTGGACGGCACCCTGCGCGGGCTGCGCGGCCGGCGCCAGGAGACGCCGCGCGTACGCATCACCACCCTGCACTCGCTGAGCTTCAGCTGGCTGCTGCCGCGCCTGCCCCGTTTCGCCGCGGCGCATCCCGACGTCGCCCTGGGCTTCGAGACCGACGCCGCGCTCTCGCGCTTCGACGACGGCGGCCCCGACCTCGGCATCCGCCATGGCCCCGGCCACTGGCCCGGGCTCAGCGCGCATCCGCTGATGGACGAAACCCTCTACCCGGTCGCGGCGCCAACGCTGGCGGGCGTGGACAGCCTGCGCGAACCGGCCGACATCGCCCGGCTGCCGCTGGTCGCGGACCTCGCGCGCCAGGGCTGGCCGGACTGGTTCCGCGCCGCGGGCGTGCACGGCCTGCGCTTCGAGGAACGCTACCGCTTCGTGGACAGCACCGGCAGCCTGCAGGCCGCGGTGAACGGGCTGGGCGCCGTGCTGGCGCGCGACCGGCTGCTCGGGCCCTTCCTGGCCGACGGCCGGCTGCGACGTCTGCCGGGCCCGGCGCTGAAGGCGCGCTGGAGCTACCACATCGTCTACCCGGCGCACCGGCGGCTGCGGCCGGGCGCCCAGGCGTTCGTCGACTGGCTGCTGGCCGATGTCGCCGAACACGGGGCCTGATCCGCTAACCTGAGCGCCTCTTCGCGGTTCGCCGCCGTCTTCGCCGGATTCCCATGCGCCCGACCGTCATCGATTTCGAACTTGACCGCGAGTTCGTCGAGCTCAACCAGCTGCTCAAGCTGGCCGGGCTCTGCGACAGCGGCGGCATGGGCAAGGCCCTCGTCGCCAGCGGCGCGGTGACCGTGGACGGCCAACCGGAGCTGCGCAAGACCTGCAAGATCCGCGCGGGCCAGGTGGTCCGGCTGGACGAGGTCGAGATCCGGGTGCAGGCCGTTTAGAAGCGCCCTCCCCCGCCCGTTCCCCGAGGGGAAAGGGGGCCGGAAGCGCTCACGCCGGACGGACGCCGCGGCGCTAAGATCGGCGCAGGCCCACCCGGCCGGACGCTGGAGCCCCCGCCATGTCCCGGATCGCCGCCCGCCTGCTGCCCGCCGTCCTGCTGCTCGGCAGCCTCGCCTCCGCCACCGCGGCGCAGGACAACGTCGCCATCGCGCCCAGCAGCCTCGGTCCGCTGCGGGTCACCACCGTGGTGCAGGGCCTGCAGAACCCCTGGAGCCTGGCCTTCCTGCCCGACGGCCGCGCCCTGGTGACCGAACGCCCGGGCCGGCTGCGCATCCTCGACCTGGGCACGCGCACGCTGTCGGCGCCGGTCAGCGGCCTGCCGGCGGTGTGGGCCTCGGGCCAGGGTGGCCTGCTCGACGTGGTGCCGGATCCGGACTTCGCGCAGAACCAGCGCATCTATTTCAGCTATGCCGAAGCCGGCGGCAATGGCCTCGCCGGCACGGCGGTGGCGCGCGCGCGACTGCTGGACCTGGGGCTGCAGGACGTGCAGGTGATCTTCCGACAGGAGCCCAAGCTCAGCAGCGGCAACCACTTCGGCTCGCGCCTGGTGTTCGACCGCGCCGGCCACCTGTTCGTCACCCTGGGAGAGAACAACGTGCGCATCGCCGCGCAGTACCTGGACCACCACCAGGGCAAGGTGGTGCGGCTGTGGCCCGACGGCAGCATCCCGGCGGACAATCCTTTCGTCGGCAATCCCGAGGCGCTGGTGGACCTGTGGTCCTACGGCCACCGCAATCCGCAGGGCGCCGCGCTCAATCCCTGGACCGGCGCGCTGTGGATCACCGAACACGGTGCGATGGGCGGCGACGAGGTGAACATCCCTCAGGCCGGGAAAAATTACGGCTGGCCGATCATCACCCACGGCCTCGACTACAACGGCCGGCCCATCCCCGAATCCATCGGCAGCAGCGCGCCGGGCATGGAGCAGCCGCTGCACTACTGGGTGCCGTCGATCGGGCCCAGCGGCATGGCCTTCTACACCGGCCTGCAAATGCAGCGCTGGCATGGCGACCTGTTCGTGGGCGCGCTGGCCAGCCGGCAGCTGGTGCGGCTGGATCTCGATGGCGACCGCGTCGTCGGCGAAGAGCGCCTGCTGACCGGCTTCGGCCACCGCATCCGCGACGTGCGCAACGGGCCCGACGGAGCGCTCTACCTGCTTACCGACTCGGCCGATGGCCGCGTGCTGAAGATCGAGCAGGGCAAGAACGTCTGGCGGCCGCGCACGCAGTCGGTGCCAACGGCCGGGCCGCAGCGGACTCCGGCACCACGGGCATCCCCCGTGCGCCGGCCGGCGCCGCGGCAGCGCTGAAGGCTCAGGACGCCTTGTTCTTCTTCGCCGCGGCGTAGAGGAAGAGCAGCACGATCGCGAACAGCACCGAGGCGATGAAGCCCGCCGGCTCGCCCTCGGCATACCAGTCCATGGACTGGCCGACGAATTTGGCCAGCAGTGCGCCGCCGACGCCCAGCACCATCGTCCACAGCAGGCTCAGCTTGTCGTCGCCGGGTTTGATCGCCCGTGCGACCAGGCCGACGACGAATCCGATCAGGATGGTCCAGAGAAGGCTCAGCATGCGTGCGTGCTCCCGGAGTGGCGGATGCCCGTGGGGAGCTTAGCACCGGCCGGAGACTCCGCTGGCGAAGCCTCAGGGCCCGATGTGGAAGAAATTGAGCTTGTTGCCGTCGAGGTCGCGGAAATAGCCGCCGTAGAAGCCAAAGCCCCGGTCGCCCGGAGCACCTTCGTCGGTGCCGCCGAGCTGCAGCGCCAGCGCGTGCAGCGTGTCGACGTTCGCGCGGTTGCCGGCCAGCAGCGCGGTCATGTTGCCGTTGCCGCGGTGCGGCGCCTGCTGGTCGTAGGGCGTGACGATGCCGAAGGCCGGCTGGCCGCGGGCGACGCCCCAGAGGATCAGCCGGTCGCCGATCTCCATGATGCGCCTGGCGCCCAGCGGAGCGAACAGGGCATCGTAGAAGCCCGCGGCGCGCGCCATGTCGCGCACGCCTACCGTCACGTATCCGATCATCTGCTTCCCCCCTGGTTCGATCCGATGCTGGAACGGTAACCCATGCGCGCGGTGGCGCCAGCGGCGGATCCGACAGGCTGGCGGATCCGGCCTCCCTCAGAGCATCGGCAGCTTCAGCCCCTGCTGCTTTGCGCAGTCGCGCGCGATCTCGTAACCCGCGTCGGCATGGCGCATCACGCCGGTGCCCGGGTCGTTCCAAAGCACGCGGGCCAGGCGTTTGGCCGCGGCGTCGGTGCCGTCGGCGACGATCACCACGCCGCTGTGCTGGCTGTAGCCCATGCCGACACCGCCGCCGTGGTGCAGCGACACCCAGGTGGCGCCGCCGGCGACGTTCAGCATCGCGTTCAGCAGCGGCCAGTCGGACACGGCGTCGCTGCCGTCCTTCATCGCCTCGGTCTCGCGGTTGGGCGAAGCGACGGAACCCGAGTCGAGGTGGTCGCGGCCGATGACGATCGGCGCGCTGACCTCACCGTTTTTCACCATCTCGTTGAAGGCCAGCGCCAGGCGATGGCGATCGCCGAGGCCGACCCAGCAGATGCGCGCCGGCAGGCCCTGGAAGCTGATGCGCTCGCGCGCCATGTCCAGCCAGCGGTGCAGGTGCGGGTTGTCGGGAATCAGCTCCTTCACCTTGGCGTCGGTCCTGTAGATGTCCTCGGGGTCGCCGCTGAGCGCGACCCAGCGGAAGGGGCCGACGCCCCGGCAGAACAGCGGCCGCACGTAGGCCGGCACGAAGCCGGGGAAATCGAAGGCATCGGTGCAGCCGACGTCCTTGGCCATCTGCCGGATGTTGTTGCCGTAGTCGAAGGTCGGGATGCCCTGGTTCTGGAAGTGCAGCATCGCCTCGACGTGGATGCGCATCGAATGTTTGGCGGCGTCCACCACCCGCTGCGGGTTGTTCTTCTGCTCGCTGAACCATTCCTCCAGCGTCCAGCCGGCCGGCAGGTAGCCGTGCAGCGGATCGTGGGCGCTGGTCTGGTCGGTCACCGCGTCCGGGCGCACGCCGCGGCGCACGAGTTCGGGCAGGATCTCGGCGGCATTGCCCAGCAGCGCGATGGATTTCGCCTGGCCGGCGGCGGTGTATTTCTCGATGCGCGCCAGCGCGTCGTCCAGGTCGGCGGCCTGTTCGTCGACGTAGCGGGTGCGCAGGCGCATGTCGATGCTGGACTGGCGGCACTCGATGTTGAGCGAACTGGCGCCGGCCAGGGCCGCGGCCAATGGCTGCGCGCCGCCCATGCCACCCAGCCCGGCGGTCAGGATCCAGCGGCCGGTGAGGTCGCCGCCGTAGTGCTGGCGGCCCATCTCGACGAAGGTCTCGTAGGTGCCCTGCACGATGCCCTGCGAGCCGATGTAGATCCACGAGCCGGCGGTCATCTGGCCGTACATCGCCAGGCCTTTTTTATCCAGCTCGTTGAAGTGTTCCCAGGTGGCCCAGTGCGGCACCAGGTTGGAGTTCGCCAGCAGCACGCGCGGCGCATCGGCGTGGCTGGGGAAGACGCCGACCGGTTTGCCACTTTGGATCAGCAGGGTCTCGTCGTCGCCGAGTTCGCGCAGCGACGTCAGGATCGCGTCGTAGCAGGCCCAGTCACGGGCGGCGCGGCCGATGCCGCCGTAGACGACGAGTTCGGCCGGGTTCTCGGCCACCTCGGGATCGAGGTTGTTCTGGATCATCCGGTAGGCGGCCTCGCTGAGCCAGGACCTGCAGCTGAGCGCGTTGCCGCGCGGCGCGCGGATGGAACGGGTCGGGTCGTTGCGGCTGGTGGACATGGCGGCTCCCTGGGGCAGGCGCCGATTATAGGTTTTCCGGCCCCGTGCTCCCGCCCCGGCCGGCCGGGAGCGGGTATCGGCATTGATGTCCGAAAACGGCGAGTCCGGCGGCCGGCCCGGCGCTAGGATGCGGCCATGGACCCGACCACCCTGCCCCCGCCCGACGTCTGCGACCGCGCGCGCGCCGCCAGGGACGCGCGTTTCGACGGGCTCTTCTTCACCGCGGTGCGCAGCACCGGCATCTACTGCCGGCCGGTGTGCCCCGCGCCCGCGCCCCGGCCCAAGAACATCCGCTACTACCCCAGCGCGGCCGCGGCGGCGGCGGCCGGTTACCGTCCCTGCCTGCGCTGCCGCCCGGAGCTTTCGCCCGGCGCCTTCGTGCGCGGCGGCGAACAGGCCGTGCAGCGTGCGTTGGCCCTGATCGCGGACGGCGCGCTGGACGAAGGTTCGGTGGAGCAGCTGGCGCGCCGGGTCGGCCTGGGCGGGCGCCAGCTGCGCCGTGTCTTCCTGACCGAAACCGGCGCGACGCCGATCGCCGTGCACGGCACCCGGCGCCTGCTGCTCGCGAAGCAGCTGCTCACGGAGACCAGGCTGCCGGTGACCCAGGTCGCGCTGGCCGCGGGCTTCCGCAGCCTGCGCCGTTTCAACGCCGCCTTCCTGGAGGGCTGCGGCATGCCGCCCGGCGCGATCCGGCGCCAGCGCGGCGATGGCGCACCGGCGGGTGCGCTGTCGCTGCGCCTGGGTTACCGGCCGCCGCTGGATTTCCCGCTGATGCTGGGCTTCCTGCGCAAACGTTCGATCGACGGCATCGAGCGCATTTCCGCGGAGGCCTACGAACGGGTCTGCGGTCCGGTGGACGCACCGGTGCACCTGCGCGTGACCGCGGCGAAGGATCGGCCGGAACTGCGGCTGGAGATCGAGGGCGCCGACCCGCGCGCGATCCCCGACCTGGTGCGGCGCGTGCGCCGCGTCTTCGACCTCGATGCCGATCCCGCCGCGGTGCGGGCCTGCCTGGCGCGAACGCCGCTGCTGGCGCGCGGCCTCAGGCGCCGGCCAGGCCTGCGTGTTCCGGGTGGCTGGGACGGCTTCGAGCTGGCGGTGCGCGCGGTGCTGGGCCAGCAGGTCAGCGTCGCCGGCGCCACCACCCTGGCGCGGCGCCTGGTGCAGGTCTGGGGCGAAGCGCGGCCCCGGCCGCGCGAGGGCCTGGACCGGGCCTTCCCGAGCCCCGAGGTGCTGGCAACCGCCCCCTTGGAATCGATCGGACTGCCGCGGTCGCGCGCAGCCACCCTGCGCGCGCTCGCCGCCGCCGTGGCCGAGCGGCGCGTGCACTTCGGCGCCGGCCAGCGCCTGGACGAGTTCGTGCACGGCCTGGTCGCCCTGCCCGGCATCGGCCCGTGGACCGCGAACTACGTGGCGATGCGCGCGCTCGGCCATCCCGACGCCTTCCCTGCCGGCGACCTGGTGCTGCAGCAGGTGCTGGGCGGCGCCGAGGGCCGGCTGGGCGAACGCGAAACCGAAGCCCGCTCCCAGGCCTGGCGTCCATGGCGCGCCTATGCGGTGCTGCACCTGTGGTTCCTGTCCGGCGACGCGGCGAAGGAGATCGACTGATGTGGTTCGACCGCTTCGACACCCCGATCGGCGAAATGGCCGTGGCCGCCGACGACGCCGGCCTGCGCCATGTGCTGTTTCCGGACAACAAGTACCCACCGTCGGGGCGCGAGAGCTGGCGCCGCGATGCGCGGGCGCTGCGGGCGCCGCGCGAACAGCTGATGGCCTATTTCGCGGGTGAACTCCGGACGTTCGCGCTGCGGCTGGCGCCCGCCGGCACGCCGTTCCAGATGACGGTGTGGGCGGCCCTGGCGGACATCCCCTTCGGCCGCACCTGGAGTTACGGCGAGCTGGCGCGGCACATCGGCCAGGACCGGGCGGTGCGTGCGGTGGGTGCGGCGAACGGACGCAACCCGCTGCCGGTGGTGCTGCCCTGCCATCGCGTCATCGGCGCGGACGGCAGCCTCACCGGTTTCGGCGGCGGACTGCCGCTGAAGAAGTTACTGCTCGAACACGAGGGCGCAGGCCAACCGGGCCTGGGATTCTGAGACGCCCCGGGACGGGTCGGCGAATCCCGGAAACGAAGCCGCCGCCCGGAGGCGGCGGCGAAACGCATCGCGAGCGGGTCTCAGTGGCCGCGACTGATGTTGGCGCGCGGGCTGAGCTTGCGGACGGCGTCGGCGGTGTCGATGGCACCGGTGGCGTCGATGTCGGCGCGGCTGTAGGACTGGCCGGGCACGCCGACGCAGCCGTTGGCGTCGCGCCGCTTGAGCTTGGTGCCGGTCTCGCGCACGCAGCCGTTGTCGCGCACCGGCTTCGCGGTGTCGGCCGCGGTGACGACGGTGGTTTCTTCGGCGACGGCGACCGGCGCGGCTTCTTCGGCCGGCGCGGTCTGCGCCTGGACGGCGAATGCGGACAGGCCGAGCAGCAGGGTCAGGGCAAGACGTTTCATGGCGGTCTCCGGCGGGGTGGGCCGGGCCAGTCTAGTCCTGGCCCTGGCGCCGAAGTTGTACCGCGGCTGACCGGTTTCCATTCAGCAGGGCCTATTCGCTGGCCCGGCGATACGCCGAACGCCGCACCATCCATTCCGACGCCAGCAGGGCGCCTATGGCCAGGACGACCGAGACCAGGGCCAGGCGGGTGATGCCTGCTTCGCCGCCTGGCACCTGCATCAGGGAATGCATGGCCAGCGACAGCGTGCGCGTCTGGCCGGGGATGTTGGAGACGAAGGTGATGGTGGCGCCGAACTCTCCCAACGCCTTGGCGAAGGCCAGGGCCATGCCGGCGGCGACGCCCGGCACGCTCAGCGGCAGCACCACCTGGAAGAACGTGGCCCAGGGCCGCGCGCCCAGGCTCGCGGCCATCTCGTCGATTTCGCGCGGGATGGCCTCGATGGAAAGCCGGATCGCGCGCACGAACAGCGGGAAGGCCATCACCGCGGCGGCCAGCACCGCGCCGGTCCAGCGGAAGGC
>CAMLKR010000039.1 GCA_946480565.1 uncultured Arenimonas sp.
TGGTGTCCTCGAAATAACCCACCACCGCCGCCGCCACGAACACCGTCAGCAGGTTGATCAGCAGCCAGGGATTGCGGAACTTGAAGCTGCGCCACAGCGGCGTCGCCAGCCGCTCCTCGGTGTCCACGCCGACCATCGCGCCGGCCTGCGCCGAGATCTCGAAGGCCTGCTGCTCGAACAGCACCTGGCCGCGCACCTGGCCGACCAGGCGGCCGTCGTCCTCGCAGACCGGATATACCGGGTAGTGGCGCGTGACCACCTCGCGCATCGCGTCCACCAGGTCCATGCGCGGGCGCAGGAAGAACGGCGCGCGGATCATGATCTCGTCGAGCCGGCGGTCGCGCTCCGCGTACAGCAGGTCGCGGAAGGCCACCACGCCCTGCAGCGTCTGCGCCCCGTCCACCACCCACAGGTAGGTGACCAGCCGCTTCTTCACCACTTCGCGCAGCGCCTCCACCGCCTCGGCCACCGTGGTGGCCGACGGGAAGACCGCCGGCGGGTCCTCGATCAGGCGGCCGACGGTGCCCTCGTCGTAACGCTGGCTGTCGGACCAGTCGGTGCCGGCCGGCGCCATCGCCATGATCGCGCCGCGCCGTTCGGGCGGCATCGCCGCCAGCAGCACATTGGCCTGTGCCGGCGGCAGGCCGGCCAGCAGCTGCGCCACCTGGGCCGGCGCCAGCGCCTGCAGGCGGTCCAGCGCCGACTGGGTGTCGAGCGCCGGAAGCTCCCGGGCGAGGTCGGACGGCGGCGGCATCAGGGCGGTGTCTTGGGTCACTTCGGGTCTCCGGGCAAGCGCCCCTGAAAAACGGCTTAAGACTAGCCCACCGGACACTCGCCGCACACGCCCCTTGGGCAGGGCGTCTGCGACAATGTGCGCCTCGCACCCCACGGCGAACTCCCGATGCCCCGCTTCCGCAGCCTGCTTGCCCTGTCCTGCCTGCTCCTGATCGCCTGCTCCGAAGAACCCGCCGCTCCCGCCGCGCCACCCGCCAGCCTCACCGTCTCCGTCGCGCTGCCGCAGCAGCAGGACCTGCCGCAGCGGATCACCGCCGCGGGATCGATCGCCGCCTGGGAGGAGATGTCGCTGGGCGTCGAGCTCAGCGGCCAGCGCGTGGCCGAGGTGCTGGTCGAAGTCGGCGACGTCGTCCGCAAGGGCCAGCCCCTGCTGCGGCTCGACACCCGCAGCCTGGAGATGGAGCTGCGCCAGGCGCAGGCGGCGCTGGCCCAGGCCGAGGCCAACCTGACGGTCGCCGCCGCCAATGCCCGCCGCGGCGAACGGCTGAAGCAGGAGCAGCTGGTCGCCGCCAGCGAGGCTGACCAGCTGATCGCCGGTGAACTCACCGCCCAGGCCCAGCGCAACACCGCCCAGGCCCAGCTCGAGAACGCCCGCCTGCGCCTGGGCTTCGCGACGCTGCGCGCGCCCGACGACGGCGTGATCTCGGCGCGCAGCGTGCAGCCGGGCCAGGTGGCCGTGGCCGCGGCCGAGATGCTGCGGCTGATCCGCGCCGGCCGGCTGGAATGGCGCGCCGAGCTGCCCGAAGCCGACCTGATCCGCATCGCGCCGGGCACCGCGGTCGAACTGCAGGGGCCGGACGGCGGCAAGGTCTCCGGCACCGTGCGCGCGGTGGCCCCGGCGCTCAGCGCCGAAAGCCGCACCGGCACCGTCTACGCCGACCTGCCCGAACCGGGCGCACTGCGCGCCGGCATGTACGCCAGCGGCGACCTGGTGCTGGCCGCACGCGCGGCGCGCACCGTGCCCGAGCAGGCCATCGTCGAACGCGACGGCTACCGCTACCTGTTCGTGCTGGGCGAAAACGACATCGTGTCGCAGCGCCGGGTGCAGCTGGGCGCACGCGCCGACGGCGTGGTCGAGGTCCGCGACGGCCTGCAGGCCGACGAGCGCGTGGTCGTGCAGGGCGCGCCCTTCCTGACCGACGGCGACCGCGTGCGCGTGGTGGCCGCCGACGCCGACGCGGGTTGAGCGCATGAACTTCTCCGCCTGGTCCATCAACCGGCCGCTGCCGGCCATCCTCGCCTTCCTGCTGCTTGGCATCGTCGGCCTGGTCGGCTTCCAGCAGCTTGCCGTCTCGCGTTTCCCCGACATCGCCTTCCCGGGCATCACCGTCACCGTGGTGCAGCCGTCGGCGACGCCGGCGCAGCTGGAGACCGAGGTGACGCGCAAGGTCGAGGACTCCATCGCCACCCTGCCGGGCATCAAGAACCTGGTGTCGACGGTGGTCGAGGGCAGCTCCACCACCTTCGTCGAATTCCGCATCGGCAAGGACCTCAACGAGGCCCTGGACGAAGTGCGCGATGCGGTGACGCGCGTGCGCACCGACCTGCCGCAGGACGTGGAAGAGCCGATCGTCGCCAAGATCGACGTGGTCGGCGGCACCCTGGTCACCTACGCGGTGGCCTCGGACGCGATGGCCGAGGACGAGCTGAGCTGGTTCGTCGACAACGACGTCACCAAGGCGATGTTCGGCGTGCGCGGCGTCGGCCAGGTGACGCGCGCCGGCGGCGTCGACCGCGAGGTGCAGGTGGACCTGCGCCCCGGCGTGCTGCAGGCCTATGGGCTGACGGCCGGCCAGGTGTCGCAGCAGCTGGCCGCGAGCCAGCTCGAACGCTCCGGCGGCCGCGCGACCTGGGGCAGCGGCGAGCAGGCCATCCGCGCGGTCGGCACGGTCGGCAGCGCGCAGGACCTGCGCGCCTTCCCGATCCGCCTGCCGGACGGGCGCCAGGTACCGCTGTCGGCCCTGGCCGAGGTCGGCGACGGCCACGAGGAACGCCGCCAGGTGGCCCTGCTCGACGGCAAGCCGGTGGTCGCCTTCGCGATCACCCGCACCCGCGGCAGCAGCGAGATCGAAGTCGGCGCCGGCGTCGAAGCGGCGGTGCGCCGGCTCGAGGCCGAGCATCCGGGCGTGAAGATCACCCCGGTGTTCTCGGCGGTGCAGGAAGTGCAGGCCTCCTACACCTCGTCGATGACGATGCTCTGGGAAGGCGCGCTGCTGGCGGTGATCGTGGTCTGGTTCTTCCTGCGCGACTGGCGCGCGACCTGGATCTCGGCGGTGGCGCTGCCGCTGTCGATCATCCCGACCTTCGGCGTGATGTGGCTGTTCGACTTCAGCCTGAACATGGTGACCCTGCTGGCGCTGGCCGTGGTGGTCGGCATCCTGGTGGACGATGCCATCGTCGAGGTCGAGAACATCGACCGCCACCTGGGCATGGGCAAGACGCCGAAGCAGGCCGCCACCGATGCTGCCGACGAGATCGGCCTGGCGGTGATCGCGACCTCGGCGACGCTGGCCGCCGTGTTCGTGCCGGTGGCCTTCATGCCGGGCGTGGCCGGCAAGTTCTTCCTCGAGTTCGGCTGGACCGCGGCGACCGCGGTGCTGTTCTCGCTGATGGTCGCGCGCCTGCTGACGCCGATGATGGCGGCCTACCAGCTCAAGGCCAAGCCGCATCCGGAGCAAAAGGACGGCGCGGTGATGCGCTGGTACCTGGGCTGGGTGGAATGGGCCCTGGCGCACCGCTACCTCACCCTGGCCGCGGCCTTCCTGATGTTCGTCGGTTCGCTGGGCATCGCCGCGATGATCCCGGCCACCTTCATCCCGGGTTCGGACCTCGGCCGCAGCAACCTGAGCCTGGAGCTGCCGCCCGGCGCGCGCCTGCAGCAGACCGTGGACGTCGCCGAGCGCGCCCGCGCCCTGATCAAGGACATCCCGGAGCTGAAGCAGGCCTATGCCACCGTCGGCGGCGTGGTGGACTTCGGCGACCCCAACGTCAGCGGCATCGCCGACGTGCGCAAGGTGGTGATGGTGCTGGACTGGGGCCTGGAGGACGGGCGCGACCGTTCGCAGAAGGAACTGGAGCGCGAGGTGCGCGAACGCCTGCAGGCCATCCCCGGCGTGCGCCAGCGCTTCATCAGCAGCGAACCGGGCGAACAGATGCAGGTGGTGCTGGCCGGCAACGACCCGCGCACGCTGTATTCGGCGGCGCAGTCGCTGGACCGCGAGCTGCGCACCATCCAGGGCCTGGGCACGATCAGCTCGACCGCCTCGCTGCTGCGCCCCGAGCTGGTGATCGTGCCGGACGCCCGCCGCGCCGCCGACCTCGGCGTCTCCACCGTGGACATCGCCGAGGCCGCGCGCATCGCCACCAGCGGCGACTACCGCCAGCGCCTGGCCAAGCTGAACCTGGCCGACCGCCAGGTGCCGATCCGGGTGCGCATGGCGGAGGAGTCGCTGTCGGACGAGGCCCTGCTTTCGCTGATGCGCGTGCCCAGCGCCAACGGCGGCACGGTGCCGCTGTCGGCGGTGGCGCAGATCCGCAGCGGCAGCGGCCCGTCGGTGATCAACCGCCTGGGCCGCGAACGCCAGATCACCTTCACCGCCGAACTCAGCGGCCGCCCGCTGGGCGACGTGATGAACGAGGTGAACGAGCTGCCGACGCTGAAGAACCTGCCGCCGGGCGTGCGCACCCAGCCCTACGGCGACGCCGAGATCTTCGTCGAGCTGTTCGTGGGCTTCGCGCTGGCGATGGCCGCCGGCCTGTTCTGCGTCTACGCAGTGCTGTTGCTGTTGTTCAACCACGCCAGCCACCCGCTGATCATCCTCATGGCGGTGCCGCTGTCGGCCGGCGGCGCCTTCGGCCTGATGTTCCTCACCGGCACCCTGCTGTCGCTGCCGGCCCTGATCGGCCTGCTGATGCTGATCGGCATCGCCACCAAGAACTCGATCCTGCTGGTGGACTACGCGGTGATCGCCGAGGACCAGAACGGCCTGGACATGCACGACGCCCTGGTGGACGCCTGCCGCAAGCGCGCCCGCCCGGTGATCATGACCTCGATCGCGATGATCGCCGGCATGCTGCCGATCGCCCTGGGCTTCGGCGCGGACGCCGCCTTCCGCCAGCCGATGGCGGTGGCCGTGATCGGCGGCCTTATCACCTCCACCGTGCTGAGCCTGGTGGTGATCCCGGCGGCCTTCGCGGCGATGGAGGACATCACCCGGCGGTTCACGCGGCGTCGCCCCGCCGCGGCGCAGACTGCCGGCCATGGAGCCCACTGACCGCGCCACGCCACGGATCTCCCTGGTCATCCCGGCCTGGAACGAGGCCGAACGCCTGCCGCGGCTGCTCGACAGCCTGGACGCCGCGCGGGCGCGCTGGGCGCAGGCCGGACATGATCCGGCCGGCATCGAGGTCATCGTCGCCGACAACGGCTCGACCGACGCCACCGCGCAGATCGCGCTGGCGCGCGGGGCGAAGCTGGCGCGGGTCGAGCCGCGGCGCATCGCCTCGGTGCGCAACGGCGGCGCGGCGCTGGCCACCGGCGAACTGATCGCCTTCGTCGACGCCGACAGCCTGCTGCACCCGGACGTGCTGCTGGCGGTGGACGCCACGATGCGCGACCCGCGCGCGCTCGGCGGCGCCAGCGGCGTGACGATGGAGCGCTGGTCGCCCGGCATCGCGCTTACCGTCGCGTTCGCGCTGCCGGTGGTGTGGCTGACCGGATTCGACACCGGCCTAGTCTTCCTGCGCCGCGCGGATTTCCTGCAGCTGGGCGGTTACGACGAAAACCGTGCCGTCGCCGAGGACGTGGACCTGATGCTGCGGCTGCGCCGCCTGGGCCGTCCGCGCGGCCAGCGACTGCGCCGGCTGCGCGGCGTGCGCACGGTCACTTCCACCCGCAAGTTCGACCGCCACGGCGACTGGCACTACTTCACCCGGATGCCGCGGGTCGGCTGGGCGCTGCTGCGCCATCCCGGCGCACTGCCCGAGTTCGCCCGCCGCTACTGGTACGGCGAGCGCTGAACGGCGCGCGGGCTCAGGGCAGGGGCGGCTCTGTAGGCACGATGCCCGCGCAGCTCGGCACGGGCGGATCGCGGGGCCGTTTGCACAGGCCGTCGCGCACGTAACCCAGCCCCTGGACGATGTAATCGGGCGCGTCCGGCAGCCTGGCCAGGTCGGCTTCGGCACGGGTGACCACCTCGCCGGCCTCGAGGAAACGCCGGTTGTTGATCAGGGCGCCGGCCTGGATGCCCATCGCGAACACGGTGTCGGCGCTGGGCTGGGGCCACGCCTTGGTCGCCACATCCACCGCCCGCGTGGCCAGCTGCAGGCCCTGGTCCGCCTCGCCGCGCATCAGCGCACTCTGGGCCAGGTCCATCAGCGGACGCACCAGGGCCGGATGTGCACCGCCCAGCACGGCCTCGCGCATCGCCAGCGACTGCTTGCGCAGCGCGTAGGCCTCGTCCGGCTTCTCCAGGTCGTCGAGCAGGAAGGCGCGGTTGTTGAGCAGGGTCGCGAGCTCGGCGCTGCCGCGCGGATTCGCCGCGCGGTGCATGGCCTCGGCCTGCGCGAACAGCCGGCCGGCTTCTTCGAGTTCCCCCAGGCTGTGCGCCACGTAGGCCAGGTTCGACACCAGCACCGCGCGTGAATCCGGCGCCAGCGTTCCTTCCGCCGGGACCGGCTGGGTTTCCGCTTCGCGCAGGAAGGCGCGCGCCTCGGCGTAGCGCTCCTGCTGCATGTACAACTGCCCCAGGTTGTTGAGCACCAGGAAATGCAGCGCATCGGCCTGCTGGCCGCTGGTGCGCAGGTCGTCGCGGAGCGACAGCAGGCCCTGCTCCGCCTCGTCCAACCGCCCCTGCGCGATCCGGACCTGGGCGATGCCCTCGCGGATCTCCAGCGTGCGGCGGTCGTTCGCGCCGAACGCACGGGTGGATTCCTCCAGCGCCTTGCCCAACTGTTCGTCCGCGGCCTCGAGTCGGTTGCGGCTGGACTGGCTGTAGCCCAGGACATGGCGGATGCCCGAGGAGATCTCCGGCCGGTCCGGGAAGCGTCGGTCCAGGTGCACCACCGCCGCGTCCACCGCTTCGCCCAGCGTCACCTCGCCACCCGCGCTGTAGGGGTCGGAGTACTTGAGCACGTCGAGCAGGAAGCGGTTGACCTCGGCCATGTCGCTGGCCGCCTGCCGCGCCACCCTGGCCTGCCAGAACGCGGCGCCGGTGGCGCCCAGTATGGCCATCGTCGCCAGCACCGCCGCCAGCACGCCGATGCGGTGGCGCCGCACGAACTTTCCGACGCGATAGAGCCTGGAGTCCGGATGCGCCTGGACCGGCTGCCCGGCCAGGTAGCGCTGGATGTCGTCAGCCAGCTCCTGCGCCGAGCCATAGCGGCGCGCGGCCTCCTTGTGCATGGCCTTGGCGACGATGCGCTCGACGTCGGGCGTGAGTTGCGCGCGGCGCTGCCGGCGCTCGGTGTCGGTGAGCGGCGCCTTCGCCAGCATGCGGTGCATGGGCTCGACCGCGGTGTCGCAGACCAGCCGCTCGGCCTCCGCGGGGCGCAGGCCCGCCAGCTCGTAGGGACGCACTCCCGCCAGCAGCTGGTACAGCATCACGCCCAGCGAATAGACGTCGGAACTGGTGGTCAGCGCCTGTTCCCGCACCTGTTCCGGGCTGGCATAGGCCGGGGTCATCGCACTCAGCGAGGTCTGGCGCTTGCCGTCCGGTGCCAGCGGCTCCTGCTCCAGGATCTTGGCGATGCCGAAGTCGAGCAGGCGCGGCTCGCCATTGCTCCCGACCAGGATGTTGTCGGGCTTGAGGTCGCGGTGGACGATCAGGTGGCGGTGCGCTTCCTGGACGCCGTCGCAGACCTTGCGGAACAGCTTCAGCCGGGCCCGGACGTCCAGTTTGTTCTGCCGGCAGTAGTCGGTGAGCGCGATGCCGTCGACGAACTCCATCACCAGATAGGGGATGCCCCCGGCCGTGCTGCCGCCGTCGAGGATGCGCGCCACGTTCGGATGGTTCATGCGGGCCAGGATCGAGCGCTCGTCCTCGAAGCGCGTGATCAGCTGGCGGCGGAACTCCGCCGCGGCCAGCAGGTGCACCGGCCGCACCAGCTTGATCGCCACCTGCTGGTCGTAGACGTCGTCGGCGCGGCGGCCCAGGTACACGATGCCCATGCCGCCGGCCTCCAGCGGCCTGAGCAGTTCGTAGTTGCCCAGGCGATCGCCGACCTTGGGGAATTCGGGGGGCAGCGCTTCGGGCGTCGCGGTGTCAGCCCGGGACGCCGGCGACCCGGCGCCCGGCAGCACGGCGGTGGCCTCCGGCGGCACGCCGCCGGCGGCGTCCTGGTCGAGAAGGCGCTGGACGTGATCGCGCAGTCCGGGAGCCAGGTCCTGCCCCGCCAGCCACGCGGCGCGCTGCGAAATCGGCTGCGAAAGCGCCCGCTCGAACCACTGCAGGGCCTGCACTTGCGTCGACGTGTTCATGCGATCCCCCCGGCCGCATCGCCCACCGCGGACACTAGCAGATGCCGCTGCGCCGGCTCATTCCATCCACGGATTGCGCAGTGGCTTGACCTCGGCGGCGGTGATGCCCGGCCGGGCGAGCCGTTCGAGCTGGGCGTCGATCTGCGATTTCACCAGCGGCTCGACCGGCATCTTCTGCTGCTGCAGCGGACGGCGGTAGGCGGCCGCTGCGGCCTGGACGTCGCCCAGGCGCAGGTGCGCATTGCCCAGCTCGATCGCGGCGCCGACGTGGTAAGGCAACTGGTCCAGCGCCTCGTCCAACCGCGCCGCCACCACCTCGTCGCGGCCGCCGCCCTGCTTGTACAGGTGTTCGAGCACCTTCTGGTAGACGTCGCTGGCCCGGCCCTGCGGATCCTGGCGCCGGCCCTTGTAGACCGCCACGTAGCCCAGGCGCTGCACCATCTCCAGGCCCTTGAGGTTCACCGCCGGGTCCCAGCCCCAGTCCGGCCAGGGCAGGGTCATGTGCATGCCGTAGAGGAAATAGCCCTCGTAGACGCCGTCCACGTTGGTGTCGTCGATGCTGTCGACCTTGCGCCGGTAGTTGCTGCGCGCGGCGATGGCCTGTTCCTCCATGAACCAGTAGTCGGAGTAGAGCGTGGCGCCTTCGGGCGCGATCACGGCGTCGTGGAAGGCGCGGATCTCGGGCCAGCGCTGGCCCAGGTCGATGCCCTCGTTGCCGAACAGGCGATAGGCCCCGCTGCTGCCGCCGGCCAGTTCGTTGTGGTATTCCCAGACGCGCGGCTCGCGCACCGTCATCACCAGCGTGGCCGCCAGCGGCACCAGCGCCGCGGCCTTCAGCGCGCGGCGCGGCTGCGCCCAGGCTGCGGCGACCAGGGCGCCGGCCGGCAGCGCCAGCAGCACCACGATCGGCAGCGCATGCCGGATGCCGCCGTAGGTGCCCTGCCCCGACATCAACGCCAGCAGATGCAGCAGGCCGATGCCGCCCGCCGCCGCCAGCGTCCAGCGCGCGGCGGGCGGCATCGGCACCCAGCGCAGCGCCAGCAGGCCCAGCAGCGACATCAGCATCAGGCCCAGCGGGATCTTCGAGACCAGGATGCTGGGCCAGGTGAACCAGGGCGGCCGCCCCTTGTGGCTGACGCCCCAGACCAGGTGCGAGCCCTGGCCACGCCCTTCCACGCCCGCGCGCACGGTGTCGGCCAGGCCCCAGAGGTAGGCGCGCGGCAGCAGGTGCGCCGCGTCCGCGAAGGCGATGCCTTCGCGCCAGTGCGGGATGTTGAGGTCGGCCACCTTGTCGGCCATGGCGCGATTGAACCCGTCGCTGCCGTCGGGACCGGCATGGAAGCGAAAGCCGTACATCGACCACAGCAGCAGCAGCCCGAGCAGGCCCGCGACGCCGACACGCAGCGCGCGCCGCGCCAGCTCGGCGACGCCCCCGTGGCGGAGCCCGGCGAGTACGCCGACGGCCAGCACCGCGCCGAGGCCGGCCAGTCCCGCCAGCGCCGAATGTTTGCTGCCCAGCACCAGGCCCAGCGCGACGCCGGTGGCCAGCACCCAGGACCAGCGCCATTCCGCCAGCAGCAGGCCAGCCGCCACCGCCGCCACCGCCAGGGTGAGCGCCAGCGGCAGGTCGGTCATCGCCACCGGCAGATGCGCCGCGACCGTGGGCTCCAGCGCCAGGAAGGCCAGCGTGCCGACCGCCCAGGCCAGGCCCATGGCGCGCCACACGAGGACGCCCAGCGCCGCCAGCAGTGCGGCGTGGAAGGCCCACAGGCTGGCGCGGGTCGCCTGCTGCGCGGCGGCGGCGTCGTTCTCGAGGAACATCGCGCGCTCGACCCAGTCGCGCTCCTGCGACTTCTCGGTCAGCGGCGAAAACGGCGGCAGCACGAAACTTTCCGGCTGCGCCGCGCCGGCCACCAGTTTCACCAGCGGCGGATGTTCGGGATTGAGGCGGAAATCGCCGGTGCGCAGATAGGACACGCCGGCGACGACATGCCAGGGTTCGTCCACCGTGTAGCCGTCCAGGCGTGTCCCGTGGTGCGAACGCAGCACGGCCAGCAGGGACAGCAGCAAGACCAGCGCGACGCCCAGCGCGCGCCGCGAACCCGTATTCGATGCCATCGGTCTTTCCCCGGTCGGACCTGAAGGCGTGAACGGGCCACGGCGGCCTTCACGGCCAGCGCGCCGGCCGGGCTCAGTCGTCCTGCGGCAGCGGCACGCGGGCCAGCACGCGGAGCGTGTCCGGATCCAGCACCAGCAGGCGCAGCGCCGCGTCCGCGCGGGCTTCGATCACGTAGCCGTCGAAGCCGCGCTTGGCCGGAACGCCGAAGCGCCGCGGCGACCGGCCGGGACCGAAGTGGCTGGGCTTGGCCAGTCCGCGCAGCACGCCGCGCGCATCCACCACCACCAGCACCGGATGGCGCGGCAGCGCCGCGTCATCGGGCAGCCAGCCTTCGAAGGCCGCCACCGCGCGATCCCCGGCGTCGTCGTGGAAGCGCCGGACCACGCGCGCCTGGGCGCCGTCCAGCGGCGCGCCGTCGGCGTCCGCCGCGTACCAGCCCCGCGACCACAGCGCGTAACCGGGCTCGGCGAACATCGAAAGCCGGCGTTCGCGCAGCAGCGCCAGCGTCCTTTCGACGTCGTGCCGCGAGGCATCCTGCCCGCTCGGGAATCGCTCCGGATCCCAGAGGCCCAGCTGCGCCGCGACCGCCGACTGCTGGTTCATCCGGTGCACCGCCGCGCTCCAGCCGACCTGGCCCCGATGGCTCGGCAGCAGCACCAGGAACAGCGCGATGGCCAGCACCGGACCGGCGGCACGCGGCAACGGCCGCGTCGCCGCCGCCGCCCGATCGGCCAGCGCCAGTGCCAGGCCCAACCAGAATAGGACCGGCCAGGGCAGGTAGCGGTCGGCCATCAGCTGGCCGGGATGCAGGTCGAAATACGCCAGCCTGGCCAGCGCGATGATCGCGCCCACCGCCAGTCCGAAGCTGGAAAGCCCCAGGGCCAGGGCGTCGATGTCGCCCACCCCCTCGGGACGGCGCCATGCGCGCACCAGCAGCGCGGTCCAGCCGCCGGCGCCCGCCAGTCCGATCGCGACGCCGGCCCGCGCCTTCCAGTCCGGACCCAGCCAGCCGGCGAGTGACGCGGCCGAATCGAGCAGCAGTTTTTCTTCGGGCCGCCCGCCGGGATTCCAGGCCAGCATGCCGGTGTCGGCGAAACCGAGCCAGGCGTGGAAGAAGGGCGAGGCCAGCCACTGCAGCCCGGCCTTGAGGTTGTCCATCGGCCGCAGCAGCAGCGAATCGCGGACGCCCGCCTCGCCGGGCAGGGCGCCGAGGTAGGCCAGCAGCGCCAGCACGAACAGCAGTCCCGGCAGCACGAAACTACGCGGCGGCAGCCGCTTGAGCGCCGCCAGCACGAACACCGCGACGAAGCAGGCCAGCCCGGGCCCGAAGCTGAAGGTCGCCGCCAGCGCCAGCACGCCGGCGAGGGCCATGTACCAGACCGGCTGGCCGCGACCGGCGCGCTGCACCGCGACCACCGCCAGCACGACGCCCAGCGAGATCAGGTGCACGTGCACCATCTCGTAGCCGTGGATCATCATGCGCGCCTGGCCCAGCCAGAACAGCGCCAGCGTCGCCAGCAGGGTCATCGTGGCGGCGGCGGTGGCGCTGCGGCGTGCACGCCAGGCCAGGCCCGCCACCGTCGCCAGCGTGCCCAGGGCCAGCGCCAGCGCGACCAGGGTCTGCAGCCACTGGCCGGGCAGGCCCGATTCGATGTCGGCGATGCGCACCAGGGCCGGCAGGATCGGCCGGTGCCCGTTCTCCAGCTGCAGCGCCGAGGCCGGGAAGTCCATGCCCAGGTAGTGGCCGTAGAGCCGGTACTGGTCGAAGGCCGGGTAACGCAGGGCGAAGTTGGCCATCGTCGCCAGCGCGCCCAGCAGCCACAGCGCGGCCATCGCCGACAGCAGCAGGGGCACGGCGATCCGCGACGGCGGCGGCGTGCGGAGCGCGGCGAAGCGGGATGGCGGCGTCATGTCGGGCGGCGGGCGGGGCGGCAGCGCCCAAGGATACGTGAGCCACCGCCGCGCCGCGCCGGAAAGAAGAAGCCCCGCGTCGCCGCGGGGCTTCGGGGCCGGCGGTGGCCGGGGATCAGAAGCGATAGTCCAGGCGCACGTAGTAACTGCCGCCGTTCATGCCGAAGGGCATGGTTTCCCAGCCGTACTTGAAGCCCAGCTGCGGGAAGGGAAAGCCCGACACCGGATCCCACTTGTCCGGGTAGGTGTCGAAGATGTTGTTGCCGCCGACGGTCAGGTGTGCGTTTTCCGTGAAGGAGTAGCGCACGCCCAGGTCGAACAGGGTCTTGCCGCCCCAGGTCTGCTTGACGCCCGGCGTGAAGCCTTCGCCGGTGACCGAGCCGTAGTAGTTGGCGCGCGCGGTCCACTGCCAGTTCCCGGTTTCGTATACGCCCTGCAGCATGTGGTGCACGCCCGGCTGGCCCTCCTCGATCAGGGTGACCTGGGTGTCGTCGAACAGCTGCGTGGGCGAGAGGATCGGCGACTGCGAGCGGCGCTCGCGGACCTCGGTGTCGTTGAAGTGCAGCAGCGCGGTCAGGGTCAGCAGCGCGCCGTTGCCGAGCTCGGTGTTGTGGTTGGCGACGATGTCCAGGCCGGTGGTGCGGGTGTCGATGGCATTGGTGAAGAACTGGGCCTGGCCGACCGAGAACGGCGCCAGCGCGGCGCGGATCGGGCAGTTGCTGTTGGTGCCGTCGCAGGGCAGGCCGTCGGTGCCGACCGACTCGGGGGCGATGTTGCCGGAGAAGATGATGCGGTCGTCGATGTCGATGCGGAACAGGTCGGCGGTCAGCGTGAAGCGGTCGTTCGGGTTCCAGACGATGCCCAGCGTGCCGCTGGTCGAGGTTTCCTCCTGCAGCGCCGGGATGCCGAGCGCGCGCGTCACCGCGCTGTCCTGGCGCGCGGTCAGGGTGTCGGTGAGCAGGCCGGTGCCGGGATCGAGGTTGGTCGAGACCTGGCTGTAGAACTGCTGCTGCACGCCCGGCGCGCGGAAGCCGGTGGCCACGGTGCCGCGGATGGCGAAGGCCTCGCTGGCGTTGAAGCGCGCCGAGAGCTTGCCGGTGGTGGTGTTGCCGAAGTCGGAATAGTCCTCGAAGCGCACCGCGGCGCCCATCAGGAAGCGGTCGGTCAGGTTGGTCTCGGCGTCGAAGTAGACCGCGGCGCTGTGCCGGCCCTCGTCCACCTCGGTGCCCGGCGTGAAGCCCGGGAAGCCCTGGATGCCGGCCGGCGCGACGTTGCCGTTCTGGCCGACGATGACGATGGACGGGTCGTTGGTGCGGCCGTAGGTGTAGGACACCGGGTCGCCGGCCTCGATGCGGTAGTTGTCGCGGCGCCACTCCAGGCCGGTGGCCAGGTACAGCAGCTGGTCGTTGAAGCCGTCGACGCTGCCGCGGAAGTCCAGGTTCACCGTGGTCTGTTCGAACCCGAGCGTGCCGGTATGCGCCGAGAGCGGCGATTCGGCGTAGATGCCGGCGGCCGGGTTGGCCGGGTCGATCGGTTCGTACCACCAGCTCACGTTCACCGAATTGCTTTCGTCGAAGCGGAAACTGCTGCGGCCGTGGTTGATCGACAGGTCCCAGTCCCAGTTGTCGCCGATCGGCGCCTTGTAGCCCACCGCCAGCGACTCGTCGTCCACCGTGGTCAGGATATTGGGCAGGAAGCCGTCCGGATACAGCGCAGGCACGGTGCGGTCGTCGCCGGCGCTGCGGAAGAAGCCGGCCGAGTCGCCCTCGCGCCGCGACACGCCGCCGAACCAGTACAGTTCGCCGGCGCCCAGCGGCAGGCCGCCGTTGAGCCAGAAATAGCCGTCCTTGGCGTCGGCGTCGCCCAGCCGCTGGGTGACGCGCGGCGACGGCACCCGCAGGCTGTCGGGGCCGGCGCGGTTGGTTTCGTTGCGGTTGCGGGCCTCGAGCGTGAGGTTGATGAATCCGCCGTCGCCCAGGCCGAAGCCGGTGTTCACCGATCCGTTGAGCATCTCGCCGTCGCCGGCGTAGTACTGCGAACCCTGCGCGACCAGCTCGGTCCATTCGGTCTGGCGCTTGAGCACGATGTTGATCACGCCCGAGATGGCGTCGGAACCGTACTGCGCGGCGGCGCCGTCGCGCAGCACCTCGATGCGTTCGATCGCGGCGATCGGGATCGCGTTGATGTCGGTGCCGGCCGAACCGCGGCCGATGGTCTGCTGCACGTTCACCAGCGCCTGCTGGTGGCGGCGCTTGCCGTTCACCAGCACCAGCACCTGGTCCGGGCCGAGCGCGCGCAGCGTCGCCGGGCGCAGGATGTCGGTGCCGTCGCTGACGAAGGTGCGCGAGAAGTTGAAGGACGGCGTGAGCATCTGCAGCACCTGCCCGACTTCCAGCGCGCCGGTGGCGTTGAGCTCCTCGCGTCCGATCACGTCCACCGGCGCGGCGGTGTCGGCGGCGGCGCGGCCGCGCACGCGGGTGCCGACCACCTGCACGGTATCGAGGGTGGCGGTGTCTTCGTCGGCGGCGGAGGGCGTGGCGCTCTGCGCCAGGACGGGTTGGGACGACAGGGCGGCGGCGGCCAGGGCGGTGACGACCGCCAAGGCCAGCGGGGATCGGATGGCGTGCGACATGGCAAGGACTCCAGAATGGACGGCGGTGCGCCCCTCCCCCCGGGGGACGCGTCCTGATATTCACGAGTGCTTAACGCGTTCGCAACGCGAGTATTGCTGACAACGACAGCGTTACCTGGCGCGCCATACAGGTTTCGACGGGTCCCTGCGACCGGTTGCCATCCGACCTGCCCGGGCGGCGCGCGGCGGGCCTCTCAGCCAGGCTTGAGCGTGGTGGCCAGGTTGGCTTCGACCCGGGCGCGCCCCTCGGCGTCCAGCAGGTCTTCGCCCAGCAGCGCTAGCCAGAGCGCAACCGCTTCGTCGCCGCGGCCGTTGTTCGCCAGCCACGCGGCCTTGCCCTCGGCCAGCAGGGTCCGGCGCAGCGGCCGTTCCAGGGCGATGCCATGGTCGAACCAGGTGATGACCTCGGCCGGCCGCTGCAGGTGCGCGTACACCTGGGCGAGGTTGTAGGAAACGATGGTCTTCTCGAACGGCGGCAGGCCCGAGTCGATCCAGGGCCGCAGCACGGTCACCGCGTCGGCGTAGTCGCCGCGCTCCACCAGGCGGGCGGTCAGCCGCAGGGAATCGCCGAAAAGGTCGTCGCTCATGCCGTGGGCCCGTGCCGAAGGTGCCATGGAGCCTAACGCAGGACGTCTTGCCGGAAAAAGAAAAGGCCCCGCATCGCTGCGGGGCCCTTCGAACGCTTTCCCTCCTCCCCGCCCCTCTCCCGCAAGGAGAGAGGGGTTGGGGAGAGGAGATCGGCAGGATCAGAAATCCATGCCGCCCATGCCACCCATGCCGCCGCCGTGGCCGCCGGCCGCCGGCTCGTCCTTCTTCGGCGCCTCGGCCACCATCGCTTCGGTGGTGATCATCAGGCCGGCGATGGACGCCGCGTTCTGCAGCGCGGTGCGGGTCACCTTGGTCGGGTCCAGGATGCCGAACTCGATCATGTCGCCGTACTCGCCGTTGGCGGCGTTGTAGCCGAACGCGCCCTTGCCCTCGACGACCTTGTTGAGGATGACGGACGGCTCTTCACCGGCGTTGGTGACGATCTCGCGCAGCGGCGCTTCCATCGCGCGCAGGGCGATGGCGATGCCGTGGTTCTGGTCCTCGTTGATGCCCTTGAGGCCGACGATGGCCGCCTTGGCGCGGATCAGCGCGACGCCGCCGCCCGGGACGATGCCCTCTTCCACGGCCGCGCGGGTCGCGTGCAGCGCATCTTCCACGCGCGCCTTCTTTTCCTTCATCTCGACCTCGGTGGCGGCGCCGACCTTGATCACCGCGACACCGCCGGCGAGCTTGGCGACGCGCTCCTGCAGCTTCTCGCGGTCGTAGTCGGAGGAGGTCTCCTCGATCTGCGCCTTGATCTGCTTGATGCGGGCCTGGATGCCGTCGGCGGCGCCGGCGCCGTCGATGATGGTGGTGTTCTCCTTCGAGACCTGCACCTTCTTGGCGCGGCCGAGATCCTTGATCGTGGCCTTCTCGAGCTGCAGGCCGACTTCCTCGGAGATCACGGTGCCGCCGGTCAGGATGGCCATGTCCTCCAGCATCGCCTTGCGGCGGTCGCCGAAGCCCGGGGCCTTCACGGCGCAGACCTTGACGATGCCGCGGATGGTGTTGACCACCAGCGTGGCCAGGGCCTCGCCCTCCACTTCCTCGGCCACGATCAGCAGCGGCTTGCCGGCCTTGGCGACGCCTTCCAGCACCGGCAGCAGCTCGCGCACGTTGGCGATCTTCTTGTCGTACA
>CAMLKR010000040.1 GCA_946480565.1 uncultured Arenimonas sp.
CCCACGGCGATGCCGGTGGTGCCGTTGAGCAGCAGGTGCGGCAGCCGCGCCGGCATCCACGCCGGTTCCTCCAGGGTGCCGTCGAAGTTCGGGTTCCAGTCGACCGTGCCCTGGCCGAGTTCGGCCAGCAGCACCTCGGCGATCGGGGTGAGCTTGGACTCGGTGTAGCGCATCGCCGCGAACGACTTCGGGTCGTCGGTGGAGCCGAAGTTGCCCTGGCCTTCGATCAGCGGATAGCGGTACGAGAACGGCTGCGCCATCAGCACCAGCGCTTCGTAACAGGCGCTGTCGCCGTGCGGGTGGAACTTGCCGATCACGTCGCCGACGGTGCGCGCGGACTTCTTCGGCTTGGCGCCGGCGTTCAGGCCGAGCTCGCTCATCGAATAGATGATGCGGCGCTGCACGGGCTTCAGCCCGTCGCCGATGAAGGGCAGGGCGCGGTCGAGCACCACGTACATCGAATAATCGAGGTAGGCGCGCTCGGCGTATTCGCGCAGCGGGATCTGTTCGAAGCCGTGGAAGGTCGGGCGGGCGGGTTCGGTCATGCGCAGGTCAGGCTCGGGGGCAAACGATGGGCCACATTCTACCGGCCCCGACCGGTTGTGATGCCCCTTCCACAGAAAGGAGCAAGACCATGAGCCTGTTGGGAATTTTCCTCGTCATCGTCGGCTTGGTGCTGGCGATCAAGATCACCGGCTTCGTGCTGCGCCTGGTGTTTTTCGGCGTCATCCTGTTCGGCCTGTACCTGCTGGTGGGGCCGATGCTGGGTGCGGGCTAGCCCCGGTCGGCCGGGGTAAGGGAATCCATTCAACCGAATGGTTGACAATCGTCGGGGTGAGGTCTAAGTTCAACCACATGGTTGAACTAAACACATCCCGGCTCGACGCCGTCTACCGCGCCCTCGGCGACGCCACCCGCCGCCAGATGCTGCGCGACCTCGCCCAGGGCGAGCGCACCGTCGGGCAGCTCGCCGAGCCCTTCGCCATTTCGCTGGCCGCCGCGTCCAAGCACATCAAGGCCCTGGAAAGCGCCGGCCTGATCCAGCGCGAGGTCCGCGGCCGCACCCACCTGTGCCGGCTCGAACCCGGCCCGCTGGCCAGCGCCCACGAATGGCTGCGCTTCTACGAAACGTTCTGGACCCAGCGTCTGGACGTGCTCGACCGGCTGCTCCGCCAGGACGGCGATCGCAAGCCCACCCCCAAACCCAAGAGGAAGTGAGTCATGAACAACGCCGCCGCCCCGGACGCCTTCGGCGTCCTGATCGAACCCGCGACCCTGACCATCCAGCGCGTGCTGCCCGGGCCCATCGACCGCGTCTGGGCCTACCTGACGCAGAGCGACCTGCGGCGGCAGTGGTTGGCGGCAGGGGACATGCAGATGACCAAGGGTGCGAATTTCGAACTGGTCTGGCGCAACGACGAACTCACCAACCCGCCCGGCAAACGCCCCGACGGTTTCGACGGCCGGCACCAGATGGAATGCACCATCACCGAGCTCGATCCCCCGCACAAGCTCGCGTTCACCTGGGGCCGCAGCGGCGGCGTCGTCTTCGAGCTGAGCGAGCAGGGCAAACACGTGGTGCTGACCGTCACCCACCACCGCCTGCCGGATCCGGAAATGCTGCTGCGGGTCAGCGCCGGCTGGCACATGCACCTGGACGTGCTGGTGGCGCGGGTCTCCGGCACCGAACCCGAACCGTTCTGGGACGGTTGGGCGAGGCTGCGCGAGGAATACACCCGCCGGCTGTCGGCCTGACGCACAACGGAGTCCATCGCATGAAACTCGAATTCCTGATGGCCCTGCTGATTGCCGGCCTCGCTGCCGCGATGCCCGCCCGCGCTGGCACGGACCTGGAGGCGATGCCGGCCGAACTGGAGACCCGGTTCGCCCTGAGCGCCCTGCCACCCGCGCTGCGCGAAGGCGCCACGGTCTACCTGCTCGATCCGGCCTCGGGCTACCGGCTGGCGAGGAAAGGAAGCAACGGCCAGGAATGCCTGGTGCAGCGCACCGTCTGGGAACTGGGCGACTTCCGCGACGATATTTATTTCCCGCTCTGCTACGACGCCGCCGGTGCCGGCACCTATCTGCGGGTGATCCGCGATGCCGCCACGCTGCGCGCCGAAGGCCTCGGCCCGGCCGAGCTGAAGGCGACCATCACCCGGCGCTGGCAGGACAAGACCTACGCCGTGCCGCAGCGCCCCGGGCTGTCCTACATGGTCGGTCCGATCATGCGCACCGCCGGTCCGCCCGACCTGCAGGTGCATACGATGGCGATGCCGCACCTGATGTTCTACGCCCCGCACGCACGCAACGAGGACATCGCCGCGGCGCCCGACCTGGCCGATCCGGCGACCCTGCGTTATCCCTTCGTCGACCGCCAGGGCATCGACGAGCAGAGCTACTTCATCCAGATGATGGGCGAGGCGGAGAAGGCCGGCATCCTGGCGGCGGAGGCGGAGCTGGTGGACGCCCTGTGCAGCTACCGCAAGGTCCTGTGCCTGGAAAAGCACGCAGCGCACTGACCGTGCCGGTTCAGGCCGCCAGCCCGCTCCAGTCGCCGCGGGCCAGCGCTTCACGCTGGCCCGCGACATCGCGGCCCGCGTCGACCGCGCCGACCACGGCATCGGCCAGTTCCGGATGGCCCAGCAGCAGGGCGCCGGCCACCCGGCCCTCGCGCAGCACCAGCTTGCGGTAGCGGCTGTCGTCTTCGAACACGAAGGCCTCGTCGCCGTCCGCGGCTTCGAAGCGGCCGATCGAGGTCAGGTCCACGCCCGCCACCTTCAGCGCCACCGGCACCGGCTTGGGCGCGTACACCGCATCGGCGCCGAGTGCGTTCAACGCGGCGATGCGGCCCTGTTCCACCGCCACCGCCCACAGGCCCGGCACCTGGCCGGGCGCGCCGCGCCACTCGGCGGCGTCGCCGGCGGCGTAGACGTGTTCGATCGAGCTGCGCATGCGCTCGTCCACCTGCACGCCGCGGCCGGTCTGAGCGCCGGCGTCGGCGGCCAGCATCAGGTTGGGTGCGATGCCGGCGGCGACCAGCAGCAGGTCGGCCTCGATCAGCTCGCCGCTCTTCAGGCGCAGCTGGCGCAGCCGCGGTTCGCCCAGCGCCGCGGCGACTTCCTGGCCGAAGCCCAGCGCCAGGCCCAGGCCTTCGAGATAAGTTCTAAGGTGCTGGCTGGCGCGCGCGTCGAGCTGGCGCGACAGCAGCTGCTCGGAACGGTCGAGCACGCGCACGCGCAGCCCCAGGCGCATCAGGCCGTAGGCCGCCTCCAGGCCCAGCAGGCCGCCGCCGGCGACCACGGCCTGGCGCGCGTCGTGCTGCTGCACGTAGTCGCGGATGGCCATCGCGTCGTCGGCCTCGCGCAGGGTGAAGCAGCCCGGGCGGGCGAAGCCTTCGATCGGCGGCACGAAGCTGCGGCTGCCGGCGGTCAGGATCAGGCGGTCGTAGGGCAGGGTTTCGCCGGTGGCCAGCTCGACCTTGCGCGCGGCCGCGTCGATGCGACGCACCCGGGTGTTGAGCCAAGTGCTGATGTTGCGCTCGTCGTACCATTTTTCCGGCATCAGCAGCAGGCCCTGCATGGCGGTGCGGCCGTAGATGAGCTTGGTGATGGCCATGCGGTTGTAGAGCGGATGCCGCTCGGCGCCGACCAGGTGCAGTTCGCCGGTCTTCCAGTGCCGGCGGATCACGTCGGCGGCGGTGACGCCGGCGATGCCGTTGCCGACGATGACGATGCGCTCGATGCCGGGGTCGATCGCCATCGGCTCGGTATCGGCGGACGCCGCCGCCATGCCCGGGTCCAGGTGCAGCCCGACGGGGCCGGACACCCGGGCGCTGCAGGCCAGGCGCACGCCCTCGCCGTAGCCGAGCCGGCGCAGTGTGTCGCGCTCGCGGTCGCTGCAGGGGCTGAGGTTCTCCGCGCCGCTCAGCACCGCCACCGGGTCCGCGCCGCAGGCGCCCATGCGGCAGCCGGCGTTGATGGCGCAGTCGTTGGCTTCCAGCAGGTCGAGCAGGGTGCCGCCGGGCGTGGCGACCAGCTGTTTGGCGCCGGGGTCCAGCGTGACCACGGGCTGGTCGGCGGTGGAATGCAGGGCCAGCGCCCGGGTCGCCACCTGGGTGCGCGGCGCCTGGGCATAGGTCTGGGCCAGGAACAGCGGTTCCTTGGCGAAGCCGCGGACGATCCAGTGCAGCGACAGCGCGAACACCAGCGCGCGCAGCACCCAGGCCAGCGCTTCCACCGGCAGCGCGGCGCCCAGCTGGGCGATGGTTTCGAACAGCGTGACCGACGCGAACCAGTAATAGAGGTTCAGCGCGATCGCGCCGAACACCACCGTGATGCGCTGCGCGCTCTGCCGGAACAGCGACTCGGCCAGCCAGTAGGCGCCGACGCCGACCAGGCAGTACAGGCCGTTGTGCAGCAGCTGCACGACGAAATCGCCGCCCGCCGGCGCGGTGAAATAGGCCAGCACCAGGCCGGGCAGGGCGCCCGCCACCAGGCGGCGGTCGGTGCCCAGGCCCGGGTCGTCGTCGTAGAGGTCGGCCAGCCAGGCCACCTGCGGATTGAAGTCGTAGCAGTTGCGGGTGCAGCCGACACAGGGCTGGCAGTGGCTGTTCGGGACCAGCTTCAGCGGCTCCTGCCCGTACAGCCGCTGCACCGGCAGCAGTGGGCAGAAGCTGCCGCACCAGCCGCTCTTGCCCTTGAACACCAGGCCGCCCAGCAGGGCCAGCCCCAGCGCGCCGCCGACCAGGGCCGCCAGCGCGCCGGCGTCGGTGTCGAACAGCACCCGCCGCGCCGAGACCGCCAGGAACAGCGCCAGCAGCCCGGCCAGCACCGCGTACCTGCGCGCCGCGGCGGGCAGCGTGAGGCCGCGCGAGAGCCCGAACAGACGCGGCAGCTGGTTGGTCGCCGCCAGCGGGCACAGGTTGCGCCACAGGCCGGGCAGGGTCAGGAACACCAGCGGCAGCAGCGGCACCGCCAGGCCCCAGAACAGCTGCAGCGCCAGCGCCGGCTGTGCGAAACACAGCCACAGCAGGCCGCCCACCGCCGCCAGGCTCAGCAGCCGCAGCGCATGCCAGGCCGGGATCGGCAGCCGGCGCCGCTGCTCGAGGTAGTTCGGGAAGACCGGGCGGCTGCCGTCGGCCATGGCCGGCTCAGCGGCCCTGGGCCAGGAAGCGGGTGGTGTCGCGCAGGCGCAGCGAGACGATGCGGCCCAGGTCGAGCAGCAGGTCGCGGGCCAGGGCCGGTTCCCGCGCCGAGAACACCAGGAATTTCTCCCGGCTGAAGCGGAACACCTCGCCCTCGGTCAGCGCGCGGATGCTGGTCGAACGCGGCTGGTGGTCGAGGAAGGACTGTTCGCCGACCACCGATCCGGCGCGGATCACCGCCAGCTGGCGCGGCGCCGCGCGGCCGCGCGGCATCAGCACCTCCAGCTCGCCGCGGCCGACGAAGTAGAGCGCGTCGTCCGCCTCGCCCTCGCGGATCAGCAGTTCGCCGGCGGCGAAGCGGCGCGAGGTGGTGTGCGTCAGCAGGCGCTGCCACTGCGCGTCGCTGGCGTTGCGCAGCAGGCACATCGCCGCGTCGGCCGGCGCCGCGCGGATGGTCGGGTACTGGAAAAACGCCGATGCGTCCATCACCCCTCCCCAGGGCCGCGGTCGCGTGCGGGCATCTTAGAGCGTATCGGCCTCCGGCGGGGGCGGATCAGGCCAGGCTGCGGGGCGCGTGCTGGTCGCGGGGCGGCGCTGGCGTCGCGGCGTCCTCCAGCACGCTGCGGTTGCGGCCGCCGCGTTTGGCGGCGTACAGCGCCGCGTCGGCGCGGCTGAACAGCAGTTCCAGTGAATAGCCGGCGCCCGGATCGGCGTGGGCGATGCCCAGGCTCAGGCTCAATGCGGCCAGCCGCGGGTCTTCGGCGACGGCCCGCTGCTGGGTCGCTGTGCGGATCTTCTCGGCCAGGGCCAGGGCCGGCTCGCGGCCGAGGTCGGCGCAGGCGATAAGGAATTCGTCGCCGCCGAAGCGTCCGAACAGGTCTTCGCTGCGCAGGTTCTCGCGCACGATGCCGGCGACGAACTTCAGCGCGGCGTCGCCGGCGAGGTGGCCGTGGCCGTCGTTGATCTGCTTGAAGTGGTCCAGGTCGAAGACCATCAGCGCCACCGGTTTGCCGTAGTGCGCGGCGTGCAGCAGCGATTCCTCTAGCTCGCGCGCGAAGGCGGCGCGGGTCAGCGCGCCGGTCAGCGTGTCCTGCACCGCGGCCTGCCGCAGCTGCGCCGCCTGCTCCTGCAGGGCGCTGTGGGCGCTGCGGAGCTGGCGCTGGTGGCGCGCCAGCCGTTCGGCTTCCTCGTGCAGCCGTTCCGCCTTGGCCTGGCTGCGGCGCCAGGCCCACACCAGCGCGACCGCCAGCGGCAGCAGCAGCCAGGGCCAGCGCGAAGCGGGCGCGCCGGCCGGCGCGGGCGGCGGGGGCGAGGCGGGCTGCGCCGGGTCCGCGGCCGCGGGGACTGCGGCCGGAGCGGCCGCCGCCGCGGGTGTCGCGGCGGGCGGCGGCGCGACGCCGGCGGCGATGCGTTCGCGGTAGCGGTCGGCCTGGTCCCGCCAGGTCCGCTCCAGCGCCGTGTCGCCGCGGCGCAGGTAGAGGTCGGCGGCGGCGAGGGCGGCCTCGCGGCCCAGGCGGTCGTCGCCGCTGCGGTTGGCCAGCGCGCCGGCCTCTTCGAGCAGGGGCAGGGCGAGGTCGTCGCGCGAACGGCCGATATGTTCATTGGCCAGGGCCATCAGCGCGGCGCCCAGGTCGCCGCTCCCGCCGCCGCGGCGCGCCTGTTCCAGGCGGGCCTCGGCGGGCGAAGCCGGCGCGGACGCCGGCGTGGACGCCGTCTCGGGCGCGATGCCGGGCTGCACCGGCGTGGGTGCCGGACGTGGCGGCGGCAGTCCCGGCCGCGGCGGGGGCGGATGCCCGGGCGGCGGCGGGTGGCCCGGCGGCGGCGGGCGCTGGCCGGGCGATTGCGCCAGCACCGGCGCGACGGCGCCGAGTGCCATGGCCAGCAGGATCGGGATCACCAGCAGCACAAGCCGGAACGTCGGAGTCATGGCGCGGTCGGGCGGACGGACTGGCGCCGACGCTAGCACAGGCGCCGCCGGGTTCAGCCGGCCGGCGCGGGGGAAGGCACCGGAGCCGCGTTCTCCTGCTGCTGCAGGCTCCACATCCGCGCATAGTGGCCGCGGGCGGCGAGCAGCTGCTCGTGGGTGCCGCGCTCAAGCACGCGGCCCTGGTCGAGCACCAGGATCTCGTCGGCGTCCATCACCGTGGACAGGCGGTGGGCGATGACCAGGGTGGTGCGGCCGACGGCTATGCGGTCAAGTTCGTCCTGGATGGCCTGTTCGCTGGCGGAATCGAGCGCCGAGGTGGCTTCGTCGAAGATCAGCACGGCCGGGTTCTTCAGCAGGGCGCGGGCGATCGCCACGCGCTGCTTCTCGCCGCCGCTGAGCTTGAGCCCACGTTCGCCGACTTCGGTGTCGTAGCCGTCGGGCAGGGTGAGGATGAAGTCGTGGATGTGGGCCGAGCGCGCCGCCGCCTCGACCTCGGCATCGGTCGCGGCCGGGCGGCCGTAGCGGATGTTGTAGCGGATGGTGTCGTTGAACAGTACGGTGTCCTGCGGGACGATGCCGATCGCCGAGCGCACGCTGTCCTGCTGCAGCTCGCGCAGGTCCTGGCCGTCGATGCGGATGCTGCCGGCGCCGATCTCGTAGAAGCGGTAGAGCAGGCGCGAGAGCGTGGATTTGCCGCTGCCCGAGTGCCCGACCACGGCCAGGGTTCCGCCGGGCGGTATCGAGAAGCTGACGCCGTGCAGGATCTCGCGCCGGCCGTCGTAGCCGAAGCGCACGTCCTCGAAGTCCACCCGCGGCTGGTGCGTCACCAGGGCGCGGGCATCGGGGCGGTCGCGCACTTCCTGGGCCTCGTCCATCAGGCCGAACAGGCGCTCGATGTTGGTGATGGCCTGCTTCACCTCGCGGTAGACCATGCCCAGGAAGTTCAGCGGCGCCGACAGCTGCAGCAGGTAGGCGTTCACCAGCACCAGGTCGCCGATGGTCATGCTGCCGGCGGCCACGCCGGCGGCGGCGCGCCACATCAGGGCGGTGATGCCGATGGCGATGATCGCGCTCTGGCCCAGGTTAAGCACCGCCAGCGACTTGAGGCTCTTGACCGAGGCATTCTCCATTTCCTGCAGGTGTTCGTCGTAGCGGCGCGCCTCGTGTTCCTCGTTGTTGAAGTACTTCACCGTCTCGTAGTTGAGCAGCGAATCCACGCCGCGGGCGCTGGCGCGGGTGTCGGCCTCGACCGCGGCGCGGTAGAAGCGGGTGCGCCATTCGGTGACGCGGAAGGTCCAGGCCACGTAGACGGCGATGGTGGCCAGGGTGATCACCGCGAAGCCCCAGTCGTAGGCCCAGACCAGCACGGCGGTGACCAGGGTGATCTCGAGCAGGGTCGGCAGGATGGTGTAGATGGTCCAGTCGAGCAGGTCGGAGATGGCGGTGCCGCCGCGTTCGACGTCGCGGGCGACGCCGCCGGTGCGGCGGTTGAGGTGGAAGCGCAGGCTCAGCGCATGCAGGTGCCGGAACACGCGCAGCATCACCGTGCGCGAACTGCGCGCCATCACCCGCGCGAACACGATCGTGCGCAGCTCGGTGAACAGGGTCACCGACAGCCGCGCGGCGCCGTAGGCGAGCAGCAGCGCCACCGGCAGCACCAGCAGCGAAGGTTCGACGTCCAGTCCGTCCACCAGGCGCTTGAGCACCAGGGGCACGCCGAGGTTCGCGAACTTGGCCAGCACCAGGCAGGCCATCGCCAGCACGATACGGCCCCAGTAGGGACGAAGGAAGGGCAGCAGTTCGCGCAGCACCGCGCCCAGGCTGCGCTCGGCGACGGGCGGGGATTCGGAGTGGCTGGCCGGGGCGTCGGACATCGGATCGATTACCTGGTGGCGTAGGGCCGCGGTTCAAGCGCGGGCCGGTAGGGGCTTGTATGCTTGCACGGTTTTCCGCGCCGGGTTCCCATGATCTCCCATCTCAACATTTCCCGCGCCCGGCTGGCCTTCATCCTGGGCGGGCTGGCCATGTTCGGGCCGTTCTCGATCGACACCGTTTTCCCGGCCTTTGTGGTGATGGCGCGGGACCTGGGCGTGGGCAAGGTGGCGATGCAGCAGACGATCAGCGTCTACCTGATCGGCTACGCGGCGATGAGCCTGTTCCATGGCCCGATCTCGGACGCCATCGGCCGCAAGAAGGTGCTGCTGGCCGGCATCGTGGTGTTCACGCTCGCGTCCGTCGGCGCCGCCCTGGCCAACGACATGACCACGATGCTGGTCTACCGCGCGCTGCAGGGCCTGTCGGCCGGCGTGGGCCTGATCGTCGGCCGCGCGGTGGTGCGCGACTGCCTGCAGGGCGACGACGCGCAGCGGCTGATGAGCCAGATCTCGATGATCTTTGGCATCGCGCCGGCGATCGCGCCGGTGATCGGCGGCTGGATCCTGGGGTTTTCGGAGTGGCACGGCATCTTCTGGTTCCTCGCGGTGTTCGGCCTGCTGCTGTTCGGCCTCACCGCCTGGGGCCTGCCGGAAAGCCATCCGGTGCAGAACCGGGTGCCGCTGCACGCCCGGACCCTGATCACCGACTACGCGCACATGCTGTCGAACCGCCGGTTCCGGCTGCTGGCGCTGGCGGGCACCTTCAACTTCGGCGCGCTGTTCCTCTACATCGCCTCGGCGCCGGCCTTCGTGATGGACCTGCTGGGCCTGGGCGAGCAGGACTTCGTCTGGTTCTTCGCGCCGACCATCGGCGGCATGATGCTGGGCGCCTTCACCAGCGGCCGCGCCGCGGGGCGGGTCACCGGGCGTCGCCTGGTGGAGTGGGGTTTCCTGTGCTGCGGCCTCGCCGCGGCCTACAACATCGGCTACAACGCGCTCACCGATGCGCCCAGCCTGCCCTGGGCGGTGCTGCCCACGGCGCTGGGCGCCTTCGGCATCGCCCTCGTGTTCCCGATCGTGACCCTGGCGATCCTGGACATGTACCCGCGCCACCGCGGCGGCGCCTCGTCCATGCAGGCCTTCGTCGGCCTGCTGTCGAACGCGGCCATCGCCGGCCTGCTGTCGCCGCTGGTCAGCGGCAACGGCCTGCACCTGGCGCTGGCGGCTTCGGCCTTCACCGTCGTCGCCTACGGCCTGTGGCGCTGGTACGTCTCGCACAGCGACCGCTATCCGGATCCCATTCCGGATCCCGACCCGAACATCGCGCGGCACGAGCCGACACAGGAGCTCTGACGCGCCTGCGGCTCAGGCGCCGCCGTTCGCCAGCAGGGTGATGCGGTCGGCCCAGGTCTGCCGCTCCTCCGGCGTCCAGCGCTCGCCCAGGGTGAAGCGTCGTTCGCTCAGGTGCTGCCGGCGCCAGGCGGGGTCGTCCACCTGCACCTGCAGCCTGTCGTCGGTGATCCGGACGCTGGCGCCGCGCCACTCGCCGGTCCAGGTCTCGTCGCCGTTCGCATGCACGATGAGGCCGCGGCCGTCGCGGTTGGCGGCGACCAGGGAGACGATGCGGCCGTCCAGGTCGTACGCGTACTTGCTCCACAGGTCGCTGCCCGACAGGCCGGCGTCCGCGAGCAGCGACTGCAGGTTGGCCAGGGCCTCGACCCGTGATTTTTCGACGCGCGCCTGGTGGCGCAGGGCGTCGTCGGCTTCGCGCTGGCGGGCGCGCTCGGCCTCGGCCGCGCGCTCGGCGCCGGCGCGGCGCCGGTCTTCCTCCTGTTGCACCTTGTCGGCGCGGTGCAGCGCGCGCACGTAGCGGTCGAACAGCCGCTGCAGCGTCCTGTTCGCACGGACCGCGGTGGAGGTGGAGACGGTCATCGCCAGGTCGCCCAGGGTCAGGTGGCTGCGGCCGGTGCCGGTGGTGCGATTCACCCACTGGCCGGGGCCTTCGATGGTGCCGGAGATCTGTTCGCCGCTGAAACGGCCCCGCGCCTCGAAGGTCTGGTAGGTGCGCTCGAAGACGCGATCGGTGCGCATCTCGTGGATGAAGCTGGACAGATGCCGCAGCGGCACGTCCCGGCGCTGCCATCCTTTCGGGTCGGCCTTGGAGAGATAGTGCCACTCCACCGTTTCGTCGCCCGGACGGTGCCGGAACTTCAGCTCGGACGAAAGGAAGCCGAGGCCGCGGGTACGCCGCACGATGGCGATCACGGGCAGCGCGAGCAGGCGGCCCGCCGCCACGCCGATCATCCACAGCGCCCAAGCCATCACCGGCACCAGCGCGAGGATCACCGCGCGGTAGACCGTGGGGTCCAGGCCATCGGTGGCGGTCGAGGCCAGCAGCTCGGGGAGCTTGTGGAAAAGCTCGAGGCCGCCGCGTGCCACCAGGGCGGCGGCCAGCCAGCCCAGTGCGAGGCTGGCGACGAAGTTCCGGCTGTCCCAGGCGAACCATTGCAGCCGCGGCCGCAGTGTCCACGCCGCAGCGACGGCGATCACCAGCAGCGGCCAGCCGGCCAGCTCCGCCCACAACACGTCGGCATCCCGATAGGGCGAGTAGAAGAAGCCGGGAAGCCAGATCGCCGCGGGCACGGCGACCAGGAACACCGGCAACCAGCCGGCGCCGGCGCGCCAGGTGAACGCCCCGAGCAGCGACGCAACGGCGATGAGCGCGGCAGCGCCCACCGCGACGGTGTTCATGTCCATTCCCGCGACCCCTGCCATCCGGATTCCCCGGTCGAATATCGGACAGGGCTCGAACCAGGGTCAAGCGCCCCGGGGCATCGCCCGGCCGTCAAGGACGGGCAGCCCGGCTCCAGGTCTGCACGAGGCCCACGAGGTACAGCAGGCCGATGGCCAGGCAGATCGCCGAACTCCAGAACCAGAACGTGTCGCCGTTGCCCGGGAAATAAGGCTCCAGCACCGGGCGGGCAAAGCCGCGCAGCAGGAAGACCGCCGTGATGGCGACCAGGACCGTGCGCAGCAGGGGCAGCCGCCGGACCCGGCCGGCGCCCGACAGTGCGTAGGCCGACCATACGAACAGCATGCCGGCGATCACCACCGTGACCGCCGGCGGATACCAGTGGCCGGCTTCGGCCAGCTCCGCCATGCGCGGCCCCGCACCCATCGCAAGATAGGCCGATGGCCCGATCACGATGCAGGCCAGGTGCGCGACCGCCGCCAGCGCCGTCGCCGCGGCTGCCGCGAGCAGCCATGGATTCCCGCGACCGACCGCAGGAATCAAGGCGTCGCCCGGTACGCCGCGCGCAGCAGCTCGTGGTAGTGGAAGACCGCGTTCTCGCGCAGCGGGTTCAGGCGGCCGGGCAGGTAGGAACCGGAGCCGAGGCCGCGCTGCACGTGCTCGCAGATCTCGATGTCCTCGTCCTGCACCTGGTGGGCGAAGTCGTGGTCGGCCTGCTTGCGCGCCTCGGCCTCGGCGCTGTCGTCGGCCCGATAGTAGTAGTCGAACTCGACGATGCAGCGGTCGGCGCCCAGCGGCAGCACGCGGTTGGTCTGCAGCCGGCCCGGCAGCAGGTTCAGCATCGTGTTCGGGTAGATGAAGTAGTAGAGCGCGTCGCCGTCGCCGTACAGCGCCGGGTCGCTTTCCAGCGGGCTGTACTGGTACGAGAACCAGTCGCCGCACTCGGTCACGTACTGCCGGTAGTCCAGCAGGCTGTTGAGGCCCGGATGGATGTGCGGCACGTGGTAACCCTCGAGGTAGTTGTCGCAGTACACCTTCCAGTTGCAGGCGACCTCGTAGCGGAAGCGCTTGTGGAAGACGAAGTCCTTGGGCGAGAGCGAACGCAGCGGCTCGTCCAGGCCTTTGCTGAATTCGGTGAAGGACACCGCCCCGTCGCCGGCGACGAAGACCAGTCCCTGCCAGACGTCCACCCGCAGCTCCGGGAGCCGGACCTCGGAGGGAACGAAGTCCTCGGCGGTCTGCATCTCCGGCGCGCTGCGCAGCACGCCCTCGAGCGTGTAGGTCCAGCCGTGGTACTTGCAGCGCAGCACCTTGGCGGCCTTGCCGTCGCAGGTGGCCAGCGGGCCGGCGCGGTGCCGGCAGACGTTGTGGTAGGCGCGCAGCCGGCCCTCGGTGTCGCGGATGACGACGATGGGCAGGCCGGCGACCTCGGTCACCACGTGGTCGCCGGCATTGGCCAGCGCCGACACGTGGCCGACCAGCTGCCAGCTGCGGGCGAACACCGCCTCGCGGTCGCGCCGGACCATGGCCTCGCCCAGGTAGAAATCGGCCGGCAGCGCCACGGCGTGCGATAGCGTCTGCGGGGCGAGCGGATCGGGGAGGCGCGGGTTCATCGGGCGGGCCGGGCGGGAATCAGCCGGCAGTATTGCGCCGCCGGGCCGCGGCTGCAAAGCCCCGTTCAGCCCTGGCGCGGGTCCCGGGTGTAGACCCGGAAGTCCTCGTCCCGCTTCCAGCCCAGGCCTTCGTACAGGCGCTGCGCCGGCAGGTTGTCGTGGGCGGTCTGCAGGAACAGCTCGGCGGCGCCGGTCTCCCTGGCCAGCTGCTCCGCGGCCCGCATCAGCGCGCGGGCCACGCCGCCGCCGCGCGCCTGCGGCGCGACGAACAGGTCGTTGAGGATCCAGCTCGGGGCCAGCGACAGGCTGGCGAAGGCGGGGTAGAGCTGGACGAAGCCGACCGCCTGTTCGCCGCGGAAAGCCAGGAACACCGCCGACTGGTTGCGCTGCAGACGCTCGCCGAGGAAGGCGCGGATGCGCGCCTCGTCCACCGGTTTGCCGTAGAAGCGCAGGTAGCCGGCGAACAACGGCACCAGCACGTGCAGTTCATGGGAGGTGGCGCGTTCGACCTGCAGGCTGTCCATGGCCGCCACGCTACACCGGAAACGAAGCGGCCGGCGAATCGCTTCGCCGGCCGCGGGTCATGCACCTGGTTACGGAAGGGTCAGGACTTCGCCGCTTCCCAGCCGCAGGCCTTGCCTTCGTTCTGCTTGACCAGCCATTCCTGCAGCGGCGCGAAGTACTCCAGCACCGCCGAGCCGTCCATCTGCTCGCCGCCGGTCAGCTCCTTCAGGGTCTGCTGCCAGGGCTGCGAGGCGCCGCGCTCCATCATCGCCCAGTAGCGCTTGCCGGCTTCCGGGTTGTTGGCGAAGTTGCAGGTGTACAGCGGACCCTGGTGGCCGGCCGCGTCGCACAGCGACTTGTAGAACTGGAACTGCAGCACGTGCGAGAGGAAGTAGCGCGTGTAGGGCGTATTGCCCGGCACGTGGTACTTGGCGCCGGCGTCGAAGAACTCCTCGCCGCGCGGCGACACCGGGGCCACGCCCTGGTACTTGGCCTTCAGGTCCCACCAGGCCTGGTTGTACTGGTCCGGCGTGATCGAACCGTCGAACACGCCCCAGCGCCAGCGGTCGATCATCAGGCCGAAGGGCAGGAACGACACCTTCGCCAGCGCCATGCGCATCTGCGAGTTGATCACGGCTTCCTCGCTGACCGCCGGCTTGTCGACCAGGCCGATCGAGGCCAGGTATTCCGGGGTCATCGACAGCACGATGGTGTCGCCGATGGCCTCGTGGAAGCCGTCGTGCGCGCCGTTCTGGAACACCGGCGGGTGCTGCTTGTAGGCCAGGTAGTAATAGATGTGGCCGAGCTCGTGGTAGATCGTGGTCAGCTCTTCCTCGTTGGGCTTGATGCACATCTTCATGCGCACTTCGCCCTCGGTGTTCATCGGCCAGGCGCTGGCGTGGCAGACCACGTCGCGGTCGCGCGGCTGCACCAGCATCGAGTCGGTGTAGAAGCTCTCCGGCAGCGCCGGCATGCCCAGGCCGGTGTAGAAGCTCTCGGCCAGCTTGGTCATGCGGGTGGCCATTTCCAGGTCGGCCTGGCGCTCGATCTCGACCTGCTGGGACGCGGTGAGGTTGCGCATGCCGCCGGCCTTGGACACCAGCTCGGCCTGGATCGCGTCGCGCTGCTTCTTCAACGCACCGGTCACGTCCAGGCTGCCGACGCCCTCGTAAGGCTGCAGCAGCGGCCAGAGGTTGCCCCAGTCCTGCTGCCAGAGGTTGCCGGTGAGGTGGGCCGGGATCATGCCGTTGACCGAACCCTGCTCGCCGTACTTCTCCACCAGCTTCTCGCGGGTGTAGCACTGCAGCTGTTCGTACAGAGGCTGCACCTGGCCCCAGAGGCGGTCGGCCTCGGCCTGGAAGTCGGCGGCCGGCATGTCGTAACCCGCGCGCCAGACTTCGCCGGTGTTGGCGAAGCCCATTTCCTTGGCGCCTTCGTTGGTCAGTTCGACGAAGCGCTGGTAGTCCTTGCGCATCGGCACGGCGATGGAATGCCAGCCTTCCCAGGCCGCCTTCATCTCGTCGTAGCTGCTGGTGCCGGTGTTGGCGAGGATCTCGGACACCTGGCCGATGTCCTTGCAGTCCTGGCCGTCCACGCACCATTTGCCGGCGCCGTAGGTCGCGCCCAGGCGGCTGGTGATCTCGGTCAGTTCCTTGAGCTTGGCCGGGTCGCGCGGGGCGGGCAGGGAAGCGCCGACCTTCATCAGGTGCAGGGCGCGCGCGGTGTCGGCGCTCAGGCCTTCGGTCGGGTAGGTCTTGGCCTGCTCGATGAAGGCGTTGTTGAGGGCGAGGAAGCGCTCGTTGGCCGCCGCTTCGACGCGCTGGCTGTCGGCATTGATGTAGGTCGCGCCCAGCCAGGCGGCGGAGGTCAGCTCCGGGGTGATTTCCTTGGCGGTCTTGTTGACGCGGGCGACGAATTCGTCGGCCGATTCCTTCGGCGCGTCGGCGGCGCTCTCGGTCTGGTCGGCGGGCTTGCAGGCGGACAGGGCCAGCAGGCTGGCGGAGATGGCGAGCGCCAGCAGGGCGCGTTGGGATTTCACGGTGGAGGCTCCGGTTTCGGGTCGGGATCCGCTGCCAGTTGCAGGGTGCGGGCAGGCTAGACCCCCCGCTTTCCCCGCGCAAGTGGCGGGTTTGCCGCCTCAGTTGCTCGCTGGTGCCGGATCGCTTTCGTTGGTGGGCCAGGGTGCCGGGATCGTTCGAGGCGGTAGGCCGCCGCACGTGAGGTCTCTCTGCGGACGCCGTGAATACGTCCATGTAGGCTCTTCGAAAACGTCCATGTTTTCGAGACCGCAGAAAAAGACCTCACGCACGACGGCCT